>DASUCI010000250.1:0-2601 GCA_035762825.1 Gaiellaceae bacterium
CGTGAAGGAGGCACCCAGCTCGTCGCCGGAGATGAAGACGAGAAGCCCGGCGATCCCCACCAGGGCCATGCCGGTCGCCTGCGCAGTCAGCCCCGAGACGAACGCCCGGGTGCTGCACGAGAGCACTCCTCCCGCTCCCACCACGACGAGCCCCGTGGCGAGAAGCGTTCCGGACATGAGAGCTCCACCCTATCCAGGGTGTGCTGCGCGGGTCGGGGTTGTGCGCGCGCCTAGGGGCGGCGGGGCGGCAGCGGCACGAAGACGCTCGTCGTGCGCTGGTACTCGGCGTAGTCGGCTCGTGAGCGCAACGCCTGTGCCTCCGTCGCCGGGATCCCGGTGACCTTGAACAGCAGGTAGAAAAGCCCGGCGGGGACGAGCCACGCGAGCCAGCCCCAGGGCGCGGCGCTCGCGACGAGGGCGATGCCGCACCACGTGACCGACTCGAAGAAGTAGTTCGGGTGACGCGACCAGCTCCAGAGCCCCGCGCGGGCGGTCTTCCCCGTGTTCTCCGGGCTCCGGCGCCACCGCGCGAGCTGGGAGTCGGCGACGATCGTCCCGGCATTGCCGATCGCCCACACCCCGATGCCGATCCATTCGAGCACGTCGAGGCCACGCGACTCGTTCTGCGCGATGAAGGCGAACGGGAGCGAGAAGAAGACGACGAAGAGCGCCTGGAACTGGAAGAACCAGAAGAAGCGCCGGTTCGCGTGCGGCGCCCAGCGCCGGCGGAGCTCCTGGTAGCGGCCGTCCTCCTCCTTGCCGAGGACGCGGCTGAAGAAGAGGTAGGCGCCGAGCCGGAGCCCCCAGAGCGACGCGAGCGCGGCGGCGAGGACGCGGTGCGCGACGTCACCGTCGGCGAGCAGCGCGTAGAGGACGGCGCAGCACGCGACGAGCACGGCCCAGGCGACGTCGACGTGGCTCGCGTCGCGGATCCGCACCTGGACGACCCACATCAGCGCCATCGCCGACGAGGCGAGGATGCCGCCGACGACGAGCAGCCCCCAGACCGACTCGATCAGGCGAGCTCCTCCCACCGGCGATAGCGCACGGCCCGCCGGGCGGTGCGCTCGTCGACGCCCTTCTCGATGAGCTCCTGGCGCACCTCTCCCTCCTGTGCCATTCGCAGGAACAGCCACGCGAGCGCGACGATCGTGACGAGCGAGCCCTCCAGCATCATCAGCGAGCCGGCGAGGCTCTGGTCGGCGTCCGGCGAGAGCCCCAGGTAGTCGTCACCCGTGTCGTAGACGTCGTAGAAGGCGGAGCCGCCCCAGACGAAGACGTTCCCGATCACGGTCGCGACGAGGCGGACGCCGACGATGTACGCGAGCTTCGCACCGGTCCCGAACCACTCGGGCGCCGGGAGCGTCTCGAGAACCGGGAGCCAGAGCACGATTCCGGCGCTGAAGAACGCGACGTGCTCGAGCGCGTGCAGGGCGCTCGAGTCGACGGCGCCCTCGTACATGACAGGCAGGTGCCAGAGGACGAGGTTCGCCGCCCAGATCGGGAACGCGACGAACGGGTTCGCGAGGACGCGCAGGCGCATGACGCCCGGGAGCGCGAGGATCGGGCGAAGGAGCGGCCCGGTGAGGCCGGCGAGAAGACAGAGCGGCGCGAGGTCGCCGAGGAGCAGGTGCTGGGCCATGTGGAAGGAGAAGAGCTCCTGCTCGCCGATCTCCGCGACCGGTGATGTGACCGCGACGACGAGGAGGGCGATCCCGAGCGTGAACAACGCGATGCGCCAGCCGGGAACGGGCTGGCCGCGACGGGCGAGCGTTCGCGCTCGCACGGCGCACGCGACGGCGACGACCGCGATCGGCGCCAGCTGCAGCGGGGCGATCGTCCAGCTCGTCAGGAGCGACGGCTCGTCCACGTCGAGGACTGTACGCTCGCCCCGTGGCCGGGGAGCGGACGTACGAGGCTGCCGGGGTCTCGATCGCGACGGCGGATGCCGTCGTCGCGCGGCTGCGTGCGGCAGTCGAGTCGACGGGGGCGCAGGGGTTCGGCGCCTTCGCCGGCGTGCATCCGCTCGACGAGGAGCGGCTGCTCGCCGCGTCGACCGACTCGGTCGGAACGAAGCTCGTTCTTGCGCGCCAACGTGGAGCTCTCCGCCTGTGCGGGGCAGACCTCGCGGCGCACTGCATCAACGACGTGATCACGTGCGGCGCCGATCCGCTGTTTCTCCTCGACTACGTGGCTGCGAATCGGATCGACCTCGAGTCGGTCGCCGACCTCGTCGAGGGCGCTGCCGAGGTCTGCCGTGCCGCCGGAGTCGCGCTCATCGGCGGCGAGACGGCCGAGCTTCCCGGGATCTACCGCGAGGACGAGCTCGACTTCGCGGGGACGTGCGTCGGTCTCGTCGAGCGAGCGCGCCTGATCGACGGATCGGCGGTCGAGGAGGGCGACGCCGTGGTCGGGCTGCCGTCGGCCGGCGTGCACGCGAACGGCTTCACGCTCGTCCGTCGCGTGCTCGAGGACGAGGACTATGCCGGTGACGACCTGCTCGCTCCGACGAGGCTCTACCTCGAGGACGTGCGGCGGCTGCGCGATCGCGTGCACGCCTTCGTCCACGTGACGGGCGGCGGGATCCTCGGAAACCTCGCG
>DASUCI010000251.1:0-2864 GCA_035762825.1 Gaiellaceae bacterium
GTGAGCCGCGCGCTCGGGGATGGTCTGACGTTCCGCCCGCTCGCGGAGACGGTCCGCGGAACGCTCGACCATGCGGAGACGACCGACGCAGCCGGGCTGCGACCCGACCGCGAGTCCGAGCTCCTCGCCGCCTGGCATGGCAGCGGGTAAGGACTACTCGGGCACGCCGCTCTCGCAGAAGCTCGGCGCGAAGCCGGGCGCCGGAGTCGTCGTCTACTTCACGACGACCCGTGACGAGCTCGAGCGGCGATTCAAGTCGCTCAAGGCGACGCTCGACCCGGCGGACGGCCTCTGGATCGCATGGCCGAAGAAGGCGGCGAGGATCGGAGGCGACCTCACGTTCGAGGCCGTGCAAGAGATCGGCCTCGCGCACGGTCTCGTCGACAACAAGAGCTGCTCGATCGACGAAAGCTGGCAGGCGCTGCGCTTCGTCTATCGGCTCGAGGATCGTTAGGGCCGCCACTGGGCGAGGTCGCACATCAGGGCGTTGCGGTTGCCAAGGTTGCGCCGAACGGTCGGGCAAGTTGTCGAGCATAGGTCGCTGTGATGTGGGTTGGGTCGCGGTACGTCACGATCGTCCCGACGACGGCTGGACAGAGACCCTGGACGCAGAACCACCGCAGGGTCGGGACGTAGGCTGCATGCGCCGCCCGCGCCGCGCGTCGCACCGACGAGTAGATAGCCGCCTGGTCTGGCGTGACGCGAAACGCGCAGGAGCCGAGCGTGGCGTGGCGAGCGAGCAGGCAGTCGAGCGTGGCACGGCCGCTGCCCGGCGGATCCTCGATGATCGCGAGCCGCGGCGTGAGCTGAGCGAGGTCCTGCAGCTCCCGCGAGACAGCATCGATTCCCTCCTGTGCCGAGCCCGACCACCAGGTTTGCGACAACACGACGGCGCGTGGGTGGAGCCGCCGCACGTGGCCGAGCGCCCAGCGATACCAAGCCGCACAGCTACCAGACCCAGTCGCAGCCGGTACACAGCCCGTCTTGATCAGCGGTACGAGCCTCCAGTGGTAACGCCGCGCGAATTGGATGAGCGCCGGCATCCACATCGCGGCATGTGAGTCGCCGAGCACGATCATACGCCGGCGCGCCCTCGTGTCCCCGAATTCACAGACGCTTGCGCTCGCCTCATCCGTGCCTGCCGCGCATGCGCCGAGGCGGTACCGGTCGTCGAGGAGCTGCCCGAGCGGCGGGGCGAGGGCACGCGGAACGGGCTGACGCAAACGCGCGGGCGACACGCCTTCGAGCAATGCCTGGCGGACTGTTCTCGGCTTCGCGTCGGATCGCTGTCCAGCCCGCTCGACGACGGAGTGCACGTCGAGGCTGGGCGCGGCCGCGCTCGGAGTTACGAGTGAAGAGGTCCCGAGCGCCACCGCAAGCGCAACCGCCGCGAGGCTGGCAGGCCAGAGGACAAGCGCCAGCCGCGGGCGTCGCAGCGACCGGCAATGACGCAAAGGGTTCTCATACAGCTTGTAGGTGACGTAGCTCACGACGAAGGCAGCCGCGAGGAGCGCGACATTCTGGAGCGTCGAGAGGGGGTGCCCGGCGTACTGAGCAGCGATGACGAGCATCGGCCAATGCCAGAGATAGAACGCGTAGGAGAGGTCGCCGACGAGCCGGAGCGGCTGGCGGCCCAGGACGATGGCAGCGCCGGCGCGGTGTGCTTGCCCAGCGCCACCGGCGATGACAAGTCCGGCTGCGGCGACGGGGAGCAAAGCCGCAAAGCCGGGGAACGGAGTCCCACTCCCGAACGTCACGGTCGCGATGACGATTCCGGCAAGGCCGACCCAGGTGAGCGCGGCACGAAGGCCGGCCGGTGCCTGCAGGATCCACGGTAGTCCGACTGCGATGAGCGCACCGACTCCGAGCTCCCACGCCCGCGCAGGCGCGGAGAAATAGGCGCCGGAAGGATTCGTGCCGGTGCTGTAGATCGACCAAGCGAGGGACGCTCCGACGCCCAACGCGACAACGCCTGCCAACGCGCCGCGCGAGGCGCCGCCGCCGCGTCGGCGGCTGCGCTGGGCCAGCAGCACTGCTGCCAACAGGAGCGGCCAGACAACGTAGAACTGCTCCTCGACGGCGAGAGTCCAGAAGTGTTGGATCGGGGATGGCGGGTCGTCCTGCGCGAAGTAATCGGTGCCGACGCCTGCGAAGTGAACGTTCGCGCTGAAGAAAGCCGCCCACACCGCGTCGTGGAGAGCCGACGCCGCACGCACCGGGTTCAGGAACGCCACGCTTGCGGCGCAGGTCACAGTGAGTGTCAACACCGCGGCGGGCAGGATCCGTCGCGCGCGGGAAGCGTAGAAGTCTCCGAACGGCACGCGGCCGGACTCGAGAGCGCGTCCGAGCAGCCAACCGGTGATCAGGAACCCGGAGATGACGAAGAAGACGTCGACGCCCACATAACCCCCATTCATGCCCGCGACGCCTGCGTGACTCAGCGCCACTATCAGCACGGCGATGCCTCGCAAGCCCTGGATGTCAGGTCGAAAGTCGTCTCCGCTCCGCGGCGTGGACCCGCGGATCGGTGCCTCCTTGAGATGCTCGTTCACGGAGGAAGCCTCCGCGGGCATGCTCAAGATCGACTCAAGATCCAGACGCCGTTGTCACAGCGTGACCTCGTATGGGCCGGTCCGCGACTCGGCCGACCAGCGTGCTCCCGAAGCTGCGTAGGCCGATCGACGAGCGCTGGCAGGCGCTGCGCTTCGTCTATCGGCTCACGGATCGGCGGCCGTGAAGTCCTGCGCCTTCCGGGCGCGGTCCCAGGGGGCCTCGTCCCAGCGGATCAGATCCGGGTCGATCCCGCGCGCCTCGGCGAGGTCGCACGTCAGCCGCTGAAAGCGCACGATGTCGACGACGGGATG
>DASUCI010000252.1:0-9855 GCA_035762825.1 Gaiellaceae bacterium
CCGGCGCGCCGGGAAGCTCGGTGTCGGGCGGCGCGGGCGTCGAGGCCGTCGCCGTGGCCGAGTAGGGGCCGAGGTTGAGCGCGGCGTCCTCGGCGCGCACGCGGTAGCTGTAGGAGGTGGAGGCGGTAAGGCCGGTGTTCGAGAAGCTCGTCGAGGTGCTCGTTCCGACCTCGCTGAAGTCCGAGCAGCCCGCGCCCGAGCAGCGCTCGATGCGGTACAGGGTCACTCCAACGTTGTCGGAGGCCGCGGCCCAGGTGACGTCGATCTGGGTCGGGCTCACCGGGGTCAAGCTCGGCGTTCCCGGCGCGCCGGGAAGCTCGGTGTCGGGCGGCGCGGGCGTCGAGGCCGTCGCCGTGGCCGAGTAGGGGCCGAGGTTGAGCGCGGCGTCCTCGGCGCGCACGCGGTAGGTGTAGGAGGTGGAGGCGGTGAGGCCGGTGTTCGAGAAGCTCGGCGAGGTGCTCGTCCCGACCTCGCTGAAGAGCGAGCAGCCCGCGCCCGAGCAGCGCTCGATGCGATACAGGGTCACTCCCACGTTGTCGGAGGCCGCGGCCCAGGTGAGGTCGATCTGGGTCGGGCTCACCGGGGCCAGGCTCGGCGTTCCCGGCGCGCCGGGAAGCTCGGTGTCGGGCGGCGGAGCGCCGAACGTCCGCGCCCCGAAGTCGTCGAGCCGACCTGTGGTGCCGCGGATGCCGACGCCGCCGAAGCCCGCTGCGGCGTAGGTCGTGTCCTGCACCACGCCGAGCCGCGACCAGGTCGAGCCGGCGCGACGCCAGATCTCGAGGGTGGAGCCCTTGACACGCAGCAGGACGACGTCGCCGACTGCGAGCTCCTGGGAGACGGTCAGGCGGGTGATGGTGGCACCGTTGTCGAGCCGTTCCAGAGCGATCTGGTCAGTTCCAGTGAGATCGGTCGTGCGCAGCATGTATCCGTCGTAGCCGGCGGTGCCCGGAGCCTGTAGGCGCGCCAACAAGCGGATCTGGTTGTTCGTGCCGAGAGCGGTCGAGATCCGCGACCAGACCTCGACGTCAGGCCCGTACTGGGTCGTGTTGCGCCAGGACGTGCAGGTGGTCGACTTCGAGCAGGCGAGCGTGTTCGAAGTCGTGAGGAGACCGGTCTCCGCCGACCCGCTGACACCGTTCGTCCAGCGCCCGGCATCCGAGAGTGGGTTCTCGTTGGGGCGGTCGAAGCTGTCGACTACCGGGAGCGGCTCGACCGGGGTGACGAGGTCGGCTGGCGTCGCGGAGGCCTCGTTGGAGAGCGCGCCCTCGCCGTTGCCGTTCACCGCGGACACCTTGTAGTAGTAGGTCGTGCCGTTCTGGGCGGTCGCGTCCACGTAGGTCGTACTGGTGCTCATGGCCAGGAATGTCTCCTGGCCCGGGCTCGTGGCCCGGTACACGACGTAGTGGGTCACGTCCGAGCCGCCGTCGAAGGTCGGCGCGTTCCACGTGAGATCGACGAGATCGTCGCCGGGCGTGGCCGAGAGGGAGGTGGGGGCGCCTGGCGGACCGTCACCGGGCGGTGTGCCTTCGATGGTGACGCCGAAGCGCTGAAGGACGAGATCGATCGGCGACCCGATCGTCAACCCGTCGCCGCCCGCGAACAGCAGGGCCACCGGCTGGTTGGTCCCCTGGGTGACGATGAGCGAGCCTGAATCGCCGGGCGCGGAGAACGGGCCGGGCGAGACGGAGATCTGACCGGCGAATCGCGCTTCCTGGACGCAGAACTCGCCAAAGGCGATGTAGCAGACGTCGACGGAGAGATTCGTGTCGACCACGCTCCCCAGCTGGAGCCCGGTCGTGCGGCCGTACTTCTGCACCGCAAGGCCGCTCGAGGCCGCAGCGGTGACCGGGCTCGGTTCGCCGTATCCGTCCGCCGGCGTCGAGGTGCCGACGTTGGCCGGCGTGGTCAGAGCGATCGCTGCGTCCATCGTGTTCGTGCCGCCGTTGAAGTCGATCTCCTGGTATGCCGCCAGCGTCCCGATGCGGTCACCCGGATCGCTGCCCCCGTCGACGTCACCGGGGGAGATGATCGAATCACCGATGCTTGCCGTGTTGACGCCCGCGAACACGTGGTTGTTCGAGAGCGCATACGTGTTCGTCCCGTTCGTGACGCGCACGCCGAGCGTCCCGGTCGCGACGCCGGCGAGACCGGCCGAGACACCGATCGGCACGGGTCGCGGGAAGCGGTGACTCGGGAGGTGGTCGTACGGCTCGATGACGCCGGTCGTGACGGACTCGACGGCGACGCCCTCGAGCTCGTCGGGCAGGTCCGCGACGTCGTCTCGCTCTTTGTAGATCCGGATGACCGGCTTGCCGCGCTTGTCGAGAGCGACGGCGATGCCCGCAACGCCGGGCTTGTCGAGCATCCTTTCGGCGTGCTTCTGCTTGGCTGCGATGGCCTCGTCGAGCCCGGGAGGAGCGCCACCGGGCGGGCCCTGTCCTGCGGACGACGTGGCGAGAGCGCCGACGAAAACCGCAGCCAGCCACAGAACGACCTGCGCCTTCCTGATCAACCCCTGCCCTCGCTTTTCGAGCCTGTCCCCTCGGCGCGCACACCCTAGTGCCCAGAAGCACGAATTACCAGGGTGATTGCGAGATTCCCCCGATCAAACGAGACCCCCTGGATACTTCCACGGCCCCGGCTCGAGCTTGATGCCGCGCTTGCGGCAGAACTCCCGTACGGAGTCGAGGACGACGCCACCGCTCCCGTGCACGCGGCGCGCAAGCAGCTCGAGCACGGCGACGCCCTCCGGCACGTCACCGTGAACATCGAGGGCGAGCACGACGGCGGGAGCCTCGACGCCGCCCCGGTAGTTCGGCGCGAAGCAGACGCGCGTCCCGTCGATCTCGAATCCCCGCGGATCGCCGTCGATCGCCGACACCGCATGCCCGCGAAGCGCGAGCAACTCGTGGAGGTCGTCGATCATCCGGCGCGCGAGCTCGAGGCGGCGCGTATCGGAGAGCTTGTGGCTCGAGCTCCCGGTCGTCTTCGCAGGCACGCCGATCGCGAACGACCCCGTCGGGATCTCTCCCACGACGTACGAGTTGGAGGCGACGATCGCCTCGGTACCGATCCTCGCGCCCGCGTAGAGCACGGCGCCGAGGCCGACCTGCGACCGATCCTCGAGCACGACCGGCGCGAACCGGTTCTCGAAGCCCTCGAGCACCGAGTGCCCGATGTTGTGGGTGACGATCAGCGACCGCATCGTCAGGAAGACCTCACGGCCGATCAGCACGGGGCGGCAGACGTTCAGGAACGCCTCGTCGCCGACGAACGCCAGGTCGCCGATCGTCAGCGTCGCCCACGGATCCCGGTGGCCGCCGCCGCCGATCCGGACCGAGCGCCCGCCCCAGATCCCGGATCCGAGGAAGGCACGACGGCAGCGCAGCTCGAGGTCGGCACCGAACTGGCTGACTGCATCGATCGCGAACACCTCCTCGCACACGACCGTGGCGCGCGGGCCGAGCTGGACGCCGTCCGAGATCGCGATCCGCGGAGCGACGACCAGCGACCCCTCGCCGAGCTCGACGTCCTCGCCGACCACGGCGCCGTACTCGCGCAGCAGCCGGACCTTCTCGGCGGGCGGCAGCGCGCGGAAGTCGTCCTGCTCCCGCAGGAGCCGCTCGTAGGAGGACGGCTCGAGCGCGCCCGAGGTCCCTTCGGGATCGAAGGTCCCGGGCAACGTGACGCCTGCGGTCGACACCCCAGCGAGCGCCGGGCTCGTCGACGGCGCCGAGGCGGCCTTGTGGGCGTCGATCAGCGCCTCGACGTCCTTCTCCGTGATGAAGCCGCGCTTGTCCACGGACGCCAGGTCGATCCCGTGCAGCTCGGCGAGCTCCACCGCCTTCCGCGTCGCCTTCCGCTCGGCCGCAGCCGGCTTCGCCGCCGGCTTCTCCTCCGCCTGCGCGTCGATCGACGCGAGCTCGTCGGCGGACTCGGCGACGTACGCAATCGTCTTGCCCAGCTCCACCTCGACGTTCTCGGCGTACAGCTGCACGATCGTCCCTGCACCGGGCGCCTCCACTTCGACCGTCGCCTTGGTCGTCTCGACCACGCAGACCGGCTGGCCTGCCGTGACCTCGACTCTGTCCTCCACGAGCCACTCCGCGAGAAGCGCGTACTCGGTGTTCGCGTCTTCGCGCGTGAGAACGATCTCGAGCATGCGCCCGCTAGCTTCGCACGCTGTCGAGCGCCATCACCGCAGCAACCACGTCCTCGACGCTCGGGAGCATGTCATCCTCGAGCGGACGGGCCGACGGGATGATCCCGTCGCGTGCGGCGACCCGCTGCACCGGAGCCCGAAGGTCGCTCCACGCCGCCTCCTGGACGCGCGCGGCGATCTCCGCGCCGACGCCGCCGGTCAGCGTGCCCTCCTCGGCCGTCACGAGCGCCCCCGTGCGCGCGACGGACTCGAGCACGGCGTCCAGCTCCAGCGGGAGGAGCTGGGAGAGCGCGACGACCTCGCAGAAGATCTCCTGCTCGAGCACGAGTTCGGTGACGGCGTCGAGGACGACCGGGAGCATCCCGCCGTACGTGACCACGGTCGCGGCGCCCTCGCTGAAGCCGGTGGCGGAGAACGTCAGCGCCGGATAGGGATCGCCGCTCTCGCGCACGGCGAGCTCCCCGATGTGGCCCTCCTCGGGCCGGCGGATCGGCCGGCCGTACAGCAGCTTGTTCTCGATGAAGAACACCGGGCGCTCGTCCTCGACCGCAGCTGCGAGCAAGCCGCCGACGTCGTGGCACTCGCTCGGGGCGACGACGCAGATGTTGGGAATCCCGAGCAAGAGCTTCTCGAGCGACTGCGAGTGCGTCGGCCCGTACCCGCGGCGGCCCCCCATGGGCGTGCGCACGACGAGCGGCACCGTGACCTGGTCGTCGTACATCTCGCGGAACTTCGAGATCCCGTTCACGATCTGGTCGAGCCCGAGGGCGACGAAGTCCCCGAACATGATCTCGACGATCGGCCGCTGACCGCGCAGCGCCATGCCCGCGGCGACGCCGAACAGCGAGGCCTCGCTGATGGGCGTGGTCAGGACGCGATCCGGGTACGCGTCGGAGAGTCCCTGCGTAACCTTGAACGCGCCGCCGTACGGGTCGAGGACGTCCTCGCCGAAGAGCACGACGTCGTCGCGCTCCGCGAAGAGCGCGTGCAGCGTCTCGTTCAGGGCCTGGACGCCGCGCTTTCCCTGGGAGATCGTGCTCATGCAGCGACTCCGGGCGCCGCGGCCGGGGCCTCGTCGGCCGCCTCGACCGTCTCGGCGAGCCGCTCCTCGCACCGCTCCTCGATTGCCTTCCGCTCGTCGTCGGAGAGCCGACCTGCGGCGACCAGCAGCGGGTCGCGCGTGCGCCGCTCCTCGATCTCGGCCGGATCGCGCTGGTCGTCGGACTTCGAGTGCGGGCTGAAGCGGTACGTGTTGAGGACGAGGAAGAACGGCGCACCCGTCTCGCGGATGCGCGCGACGGCTCGCCCCGCCGCCTCGTGGATCAGCTCGACGTCCGTCGTGTCGAGCTCGTCGACCTCGACGCCGAACGCCGCGCCGCGGGCCGCGATCGAGCCGGCGAGCTCGAGCTCGACCGGCGTGGACTGCGCGTAGTGGTTGTTCTCGACGACGAACAGCACGGGCAGGTGCCACAGCGACGCGAGGTTCAGCGACTCGTAGGTCACGCCCTCGCCGAGCGTCCCGTCGCCGAGGAACACCGTCGAGACGGCGCCCGTGCCCTTGCGCTTCTCCGCGAGCGCGATGCCCGTCGCGACCGGGACGATGCTCCCGAGGACGCCGTTCGAATAGAAGTTCCCCTTGCACAGGTGCTGGCTGCCGCCCTTGCCGCCGCAGACGCCCGGCGCCTTCCCCATCACCTCGCAGAGGAGCCCGAACGCGTCGTCGGTGAACGCGAGGTAGTGCCCGTGGCACCGGTGGTTGGAGAAGATCGTGTCGACATCGGGGTCGAGGTGCTCGATCAGCCCGACCGCATTCGCCTCCTGCCCGATGTACGTATGCGTCGTGCCGACGAGCTTCCCCAGCGAGAAGAGGTCGAGGAGCGTCTCCTCGAAGCGGCGGATGAAGAACATCCGCTCGTAGAAGGTTGCGAGCTCTGACATCTAGAGGTAACCGAGGTCGGAGAGACGCTTCGCGACGGTCGCCTCCTCCTCCTCCGTCAGCTCGTGCGTCTCGGCGCTCTCCAGCTCGCGGAAGACGATGTCGCGGAGCTCCTGCGGCGCGTCCGCGCGCGGGTGCAGCTCGCGCGGGTCCTCGTCGAGCCGGTACGCCTCCTCCTCGCCGCTTTCCACGTGCAGGATCAGCTTCCACGGCGGCTTGCGCACCGCGAGCTTCGTCAGCGCGCCCATGTCGGTCCCCGCGACGATCGCCTCGCGATCGCCGTCGACGTGGAGCAGCGACGCGCCGTCCGTCTCACGCGCCGGAAGGCCTGCGAGCTCGAGCAGCGTCGGCATCAGGTCGACGGAGCGCACCTGGTGGTCGACGACCGCCGGGCCGAGCCGTCCGGGGGCGGACAGGATGAGCGGCACCTCGACGATCTCGTCGAAGAGGGTCGCGCCGTGCATGTGGTAGACGCCCCTCACGTCCTCCTTGGCGACGACGCGCTCGCCCCACGACTCGCCGTGGTCGGAGAGGAACGCGACGACGGTGCTCTCCGTCAGTCCGAGCGTGTCGAGCTCCTCGAGGAACGAGGCGACGAGCACCTCGGACTGCCGCTCGACCGCCGCGCGATAGCGCTCGCGCATGGCCTCGAGCGCGGAGGCCGAGTCCGACTGGATGCCCTCGATGACCTCCTGCTTCGCAGCGAGCCAGTTCTGGCGGTCGGCATGGACGATGTCGTACGGCATGTGGGTCGCCCAGTTGTGCACGTACAGGAAGAACGGCGTGTCCCGCTTCGCGCGCAGCCACTCGAATGCGCCGTCGAGTGACTCGGAGGTGCCGAGGACGTTCGCCTCGGGCAGGTCCTTGAAGAGGTAGTTCGTGTCGAACACGAAGCTGGCGACGTCGTAGCCGTGTGCGGAGAACGCGCGGAAGGCCGTCTCGATCGAGGGGTCGAGCTTCGCGTCCCAGTGCAGGTAGCCGTGGTGGTGCGCGTACATGCCGGTAACGATCGAGGTCGTCGACGGCGCGGTCCACGGCGCGGTGCTGATCGCGTGCGCATAGCGAACGCCACCGGCGGCGAGCTCGTCGATCGTCCTCGTGTTCACGTACCGGGCGCCGTAGCAGCCGAGGTGATCCGTGCGCAGTGCATCGGAGACGTAGACGACGACGTTCACAGCGCGGCCGATTGTAGTGACGGCCTACGGTGCCGCTGTGCATCGGCGAGGCCCTCTCTACGCGCTCTACGCGGCAGACGTGATCTCGCTCGCGGGGAACGCCGTCGCGCAGCTCGCAATCCCGTGGTTCGTGCTGACAACAACGGGCAGTGCCTCGCTGACGGCCCTCGCCGTCTTCTTCAACTTTCTTCCCATTGTGCTCGCCGGGTTCCTCGGCGGTGTCATCGTCGACCGGCTCGGCTTCCGCACGACGAGCATCGTCGCCGACCTTGCGAGCTCGGCGGCCGTCGCCGCGATCCCTCTGCTGCACACGACAGTGGGGATCGAGCTGTGGCAGCTCATGACGCTCGTGTTCGTGGGCGCGCTGCTCGACGCTCCCGGTGCCACGGCCCGCGCAGCCCTCCTCCCCGACCTCGTCGAGCTCGCCGGCACCCGCATGGAGCGAGCAAGCGGCATTCGCGGCGCGATCCAGCAGTCGTCGCAGCTGATCGGAGCACCCCTCGGCGGACTCCTCATCGCGGCGTTCGGTGCGACGAACGCGCTCTGGCTGAACTCGATCAGCTTCCTCGTCTCGGCGGCGCTGGTCGCGGCGTTCGTCGCGCGACCCGAGCCGCGCGTCGCGGACGAGACTCCGAGCCGCTTCCTGGCCGAGCTCTCGGAGGGGCTGCGCTTCGTGTGGAACCAGCGGCTCCTGCGGGCCCTCGTGGTGACGGTTCTCCTCACGAACCTCCTCGACGCGCCGTTTCCCGTGGTCATGGCGGTGTTCGCGGAGGCGGAGTACGGAAGCGCTGCCGACCTCGGCCTCATCTACGGGGTGTTCGGCGGCGCGGGATTGGCCGGGTCGCTCGCGTACAGCGCGTACGGGCATCGGTTGCCGCGTCGGCGCACCTTCGTGAGCTGCTTCGCCGCAATTCCGCTCGTGTACCTCGTCATGGCCACACTTCCGTCGCTTCCGGTCGCGCTCGTCGCCGTCGCGATCGTCGGCCTCGCCGCCGGGCCGCTGAACCCGCTGATCTTCACGGTCACCGCGGAGATCGTTCCGACGGAGCTCCGCGGGCGCGTCTTCGGCGCCGTGCGGGCAGGCGCGTGGGCCGCGATCCCCCTCGGAATCCTGCTCGGGGGTGTGGCCGTCGAGGCATTCGGGATCGCGGCGACGTTGCTCGCGATCGGGGTCTGCTACGCGGCCGTGGTGGGGTACGGGTTCTTCAATCCCGCGTTTCGCGAGATGGACAGGTGAACGCCGTCATCCTCGTCGAGGGGATCAGCGACCAGCGCGCCGTCGAGACACTCGCGGCCCGTCGCGGTCGCGACCTGTTCGCCGAGGGCGTCTCGATCGTCCCGATCGGCGGGGCGCACGCGATCGGTGCCGCTCTCGAGCGGTTCGGCCCCGCGGGTCTCGACGTGAGGCTCGCGGGCCTCTGCGACGCCGGCGAGGAACGTGCCTTCGCGAGAGGGGTCGAGCGAGCCGGGCTTGGATCCGACCTGAGCCGGACCGACCTCGAGACCCTGGGCTTCTACGTCTGCGACACGGATCTCGAGCACGAGCTCGTGCGCGCGCTAGGAGTCGACGCCGTGCTGCGGATCGTCGACGAGCAGGGCGAGCTGAGCTCGTTCCGCACCTTCCAGAAGCAGCCCGCGAAGCGCGAGCTCGGCCTCGAGGAGCAGCTGTGGCGCTTCATGTGGAACCGGAAGATCCGGTACGCCACCTTGCTGGTCGCGGCGCTCGACCTCGATCGCGTGCCCCGCCCGCTCGACGGCGTCCTAGCTCACGTCTGAGCCGCGAACAGGCCCGAACCGCGCAGCCCCGCCGGCTCCTCGATCCCGAGGATCCCGAGCACGGTAGGAGCGATGTCGAGCAGGTGTGCGTCGTGCCGCCCGGCCGCGTCGATCCCCGGCCCGGCCACGACATAGAGGCCGTCCTGCGCGTGGTTCGCGTCATCGGGGCCTGTGTCGTTCTCCAGCGTCTGGATGCCCTCGTCGCCGCCGATCGTCCCGACGGAGCGCCAGAGAAGGTCTCCGAATACGACGATGAGGTCGGGGGCGACGCCCTGCGGGTCGCCGTACAGCTCCTCCGGCTTGTAGACGGTGGTGGGGATCGGGTTTCCGGCATCGTCCGGGATCGCGGCGATCCGGTTCGCGAGCTCGTCGCGGACGGCCTCGTACTCCTCGGGCGGGATCGTCCCCTCCGGCTCGCGGCCGGCGACGTTCAGGAAGACGCGCGCGTAGTAGCCGCCCTCCCCCCACGCCATCGTGCGCGACCAGTCGACCCCGACGTCGCGCAGCGAGGAGACGCCGTTCGGCTCGGCCAGCGTCGTGAGCAACCCCTCGCGCCGCAGCCACTCGTTGATGCGGATGCCGCCGTCGAGCCGCTTGGCGCCGTGGTCGGACAGGACGAAGACGACCGTGTCGTCGTCGGCGTGCTGGAGCAGCTTTCCGATGAGACCGTCCAGGTGGCGGTGGTAGTCGAGGATCGCGTTCTCGTACGCGTTCCCGGGCTCGTGCTTGCGGTGCTCGGGATCCATGAACTTCCAGAAACCGTGGTGCATGCGGTCGGGGCCCATCTCGACCATCGCGAACAGCGT
>DASUCI010000253.1:0-7002 GCA_035762825.1 Gaiellaceae bacterium
CCGTTGCGCTCCACGCCGAGCGCATCGACGGTGATCTCTATGCCGTCGACGTGTTCCCGCTATAGCCGCCCGTAGACTCACGCAATGAGCGACGCGCTGCGGATCATCCCGCTCGGCGGCCTCGGCGAGGTCGGCAAGAACATGACGGTCTACGAGACCGGAGGCGAGATCCTCGTGGTCGACGCGGGCCTCGCGTTCCCGCGCGACGAGCACCTCGGCGTCGACCTCCTGCTCCCGGACATCGGCTACCTCGAAGGGCGGCGCGTTCGCGCGGTCGTCCTCACGCACGGGCACGAGGATCACGTCGGCGGCCTGCCGTACCTCCTCCGCGAGGTCGACGTCGACGCCGTCATCGCGACACCGCTGACGCTCGCGCTCGTGAAGTCGAAGCTGGACGAGCACGGGCTGGGCCAGAAGTCCGAGCTCGTCGCGGCGGAGCCGGGGGACGAGCCGCTCGTGCTCGGCCCGTTCCGCGTCGAGCTCGTCCGCGTCGCGCACTCGATCCCCGACTCGGCCGCGCTCGTGATCGAGACCGACGCCGGGCGCGTCGTCCACACGGGCGACTGGAAGCTCGACCACACCCCGGTGGACGGGCTCAAGACGGACGTCGGCACGCTCGCGGAGATCGGGAACCGCGGGGTCGACCTGCTCCTCGGCGACTCGACGAACGCCGAACGGCCGGGGAACACCGGCTCCGAGCGGCTCGTCGGCGAGGCGTTCCGCTCGATCTTCCCGTTGCGCACGGGAAAGATCCTCGTCGCATCGTTCGCCTCGAACATCCACCGCATGCAGCAGGCGGCCGACGTCGCCGTCGAGTGCGGCCGGAAGGTCGTCGTCGTCGGCCGGTCCATGCGCAAGAACCTGAACATCGCGCGCAACCTCGGCTACGTGTCCTTCCCGGAGGACGCGATCGTGAACCCGGACGAGGCGAGCCAGCTCGCACCGCACCAGCTTCTCGTCCTGTGCACGGGGAGCCAGGGCGAGCCGATGTCGGCGCTCACGAGGATCGCCTACGGCGACCACAAGGCCGTCTCCGTGGAGCCCGGCGACACGGTCGTGATCTCCGCGAAGCCCGTTCCGGGGAACGAGCTGCGCGTCCACGACTCGATCAACCAGCTCGCGCGCGCGGGTGCGGAAGTGCTGCACGAGGAGATCGCACCTGTGCACGTTTCCGGCCACGCCTGCCAGGAAGAGCTGCGCACGATGCTCTCGCTGCTCAGGCCACGGCACGTCATGCCGATCCACGGCGAGTACCGGATGCTTGCCGCGCACGCGAAGCTCGCCCGCGAGGCCGGCGTGCCCGAGGACAGGATCCTCATCGCCGAGAACGGGTCGGTCGTCGAGCTCGCCCGCGGCGGCGCGCGGCTCGTCGACAAGGTCGAATCCGGCGTCACCTTCGTCGACGGCCTGCGCGTCGGCGACGTGCAGGATGTCGCGCTCCGCGACCGCCGGAAGCTCGCCGACGACGGCGTGCTCATCGTCGTCACGACGCTCGCGTCGTCGGACGGGGGGGAGATCGCGCCGCCCGAGCTGATCGCGCGCGGCTTCGCCGAGACCGACGAGCTCCTGGACGAGCTGCGAGACGAGGCCGATCGTGTGGTACGTGACCTCGCGAGGGAGCACGTCGTCGAGATCAAGCTCCTGCAGGAGCACATCCACGACGCCGTCGGGCAGATCGTCTACGACCGCACACGGCGGCGTCCGATGGTGCTACCTGTGGTCATCGAGGTCTAGATGAGCTGGCAAACCGTCATCGAGGGGAACGCTGCGAGCGAGCTGACGGCGCGCCGGCTCGTCGGACAGCTACGCGCGTGCGAAGCGGCAGCCCTTGCGTTCTGCCGCCTCCTCGAGCGCTGGGGCAGGGGAGACGCGATGCCCGCTACGCCCGGGGCGCGGCAAGCGGCACTGCGACACGCGGCCGACCGGGTCGAGACCGCGCTGGTCGGGCTGGAGCGGCCGCTCTCGCAATACCTCCTCGAGCTCGAGCCGGAGCGGGCGGAGGGCCGGTCGTGGTACGCAGGCCCCGGAGCGGGGGAGCTCGTCGAGTGGACCCCCGTGCTCGACCGCGCGGGCGTTCTGGCGTGCCCGAACCGCGTCGCCGCGGTCTACCTCGAGCTCGCGGTGCTCGTGCGCGCTCTCGAAGGCCTCGCGACAGCGGCGAGCCTCGACGCCTCGCCGGATCGCTCGTCCCTCTGGGCCGGGCTCTTCGACCTGCAGGACACGCTCCTCGGGTCGACGATGGACGATCTGCGCGCGCTCGCGGCTTGACGCCACGGATCACCGTCGTCGGGTCGATCAACCTCGACCTCGTGGCGCGGTGCGAGCGCCTTCCGCGCCCCGGTGAGACACTCACGGGAGCGACGTTCGCGCGCTTTCCGGGCGGGAAGGGCGCGAACCAGGCCGTCGCATGCGCACGGCTCGGCGCGCAGGTGACGATGATCGGCGCGGTCGGTCGAGACTCCGAGGCCGTCGAAGCGCTTGCGGGACTGCGTGAGGCAGGCGTCACGCTCGAGCTTGCGGAATCGGACGAGCCGACGGGCGTCGCGCTGATCCTCGTCGACGACGCAGGTGAGACACAGATCGTCGTGGCGCCGGGCGCGAACCGCCACCTGGGGGAGGTCACGCTTCGCGAGCACGATGCGGTCCTCTGTCAGCTGGAGATTCCCGACACGGCCGTCGAGGCCGCGTGGGAGAGGTGCGAGGGTGTCTTCTGCCTCAACGCCGCACCGGCGCGGCCGGTCGCGGTCGACGCCGACCTGACCGTCGTGAACCGGTGGGAGCTCGAGATGGTGACCCGGCGCGAAGGTCTTCTCGCGGTCACGCTTGGCGCCGATGGCGCCGTGCTCTACGAGGACGGAGAGGAGGTAGCGCGCGCAGCGCCTCCGCAGGTCGAGGCGGTGGACGGGACGGCCGCCGGGGATGCGTTCACCGCCTGTCTCCTCGTGTCACTGCTCGAGGGGCGCGACTACGACGAGGCGCTCACACGCGCCTGCGCGGCCGGCGCGCTCGCAGCCTCACGACCCGGCGCGCAGCCCTCGCTACCAACCGCGGACGAGGTCGACGCGATCGTGTAGGGGCGAGATATATCTCGCCCCTACG
The DNA here is from genome assembly GCA_035762825.1 of Gaiellaceae bacterium. Classification (GTDB taxonomy): domain Bacteria; phylum Actinomycetota; class Thermoleophilia; order Gaiellales; family Gaiellaceae; genus GMQP-bins7. Next base: position 3,100 of record DASUCI010000253.1, read on the forward strand.
GGCTTCCGTCCAGGTCCGCGACGAGCCGCTTCGGTGCGCGGATGCGGTAGCTCTCCTCGACCCAGTCGCGCAGGACGTCGACCGAGACGCCGGCGGCGCGGTACGGCACGGTCACCCAGCCTGCCTTGCCGAGCCCGTACCCGGTCGGCTCTGCGCCGTCGATCGCGAGCGCGTGGGCATGGGACTCGACCAGCTTCACCGACAACCGTTTCGAGCCGGCCGGCCCGAGGAAGACGAAGATCTTGCCGTTGACCTTGACGACCTCGTCGTCCTCCCACGGCCTCTCCAGGGTCGTCCCGGGAAACGACAGCGCGTAGTCGAGCACCTTGTCGCGTGCGCCTGCCACGGCGCCGCAACGATACTGCCGCCGTGTCGACGCCTGTCGTCCTCGACTGCGATCCGGGGCACGACGACGCGATCGCCCTGCTGCTCGCCCTCGCGAGCCCGGAGCTCGAGCTCCTCGGCGTGACGACGACGTACGGCAACCAGACGCTCGAGAAGACCACCGCGAACGCGCTGCGCGTCCTCGAGCTCGTCGAGCGCACCGACGTCCCGGTCTCCGCCGGCGCCGACCGTCCGCTCGCACGCGAGCTCGTGGTCGCCGCGCACGTGCACGGCGAGAGCGGGCTCGACGGCCCGTCGCTTCCGGAAGCGCACGCGACACCGATCCCGGACGATGCGGCCTCGTTCACGGCACGAGCGATCCGCACGGCGAGCGCCCCCGTCACGATCGTCGCCACGGGCCCGTTGACCAACGTCGCCCGGTATCTCGCGGAGCACGGGCCCGAGGGCATCGGGCGGATCGTCGTCATGGGCGGTGCGATCGCCGAGGGGAACTTCACGCCGGCGGCGGAGTTCAACGTCTGGTGCGATCCGGAGGCGGCCGCCGCGGTGTTCGACAGCGGCGTGGACGTGGGCATGATCGGCCTCGACGTGACGCATCAGGCGCTCCTCGGCGCCGAGGTCGAGGCTCGGCTTCGCGACGCCGGGCGCGTCGGTGCCTTCGTCGCGGATCTCAACGTCTACTTCACGCGCTACCACCGCGAGACGTACGGCTGGGAGGGAGCACCGATCCACGACGCCGTGGCGGTCGCGCACCTGATCCGACCGGGCCTCGTCGAGACACGGCACCGCAACGTGGAGGTCGAGCTCGAGTCGGAGCTCTGCCGCGGCCGTACGGTCGTGGATCTCTGGCACCGCACGGCCCGGCCACCGAACGCTCACGTGGGTGTCGCGATCGACGTCGAGGCGTTCTTCGATCTCCTGGTCGAGCGCATAAGGTCACTCGGATGACAACCACCACGGCGCACGTCGTCGTCTTCGTCGAGGTTCCGTCCGGGTCGCGGAACAAGTACGAGCTGGACGAGGATCTCGGCGCCATCGTGCTCGACCGCCGCCTGTTCACCTCGATGGCCTACCCGGCGGACTACGGCTTCATCGAGGGAACCATGGGCGGCGACGGCGATCCACTCGACGCGCTCGTGCTGGTCGGCGAGCCGACGTTCCCGGGCTGCCGCATTCGCGGGCGCATCGTGGGCGTCTTCCACATGGCCGACGAGAAGGGCCCCGATGAGAAGATCATCTGCGTGCCGTTGAAGGATCCGGCGTGGATGCGCATCTCGGACATCCACGACATCCCGGCCGAGCTCCGCAACGAGATCGAGCACTTCTTCCAGGTCTACAAGGACCTCGAGGAGGCGAAGGTCGAGACGCGCGGCTTCGGCAACCGCGCGGACGCCGAGCGCGTCGTGGCCGAAGCGCGCGCTCGCGCCGGCGGCTGACGCGGAGGAGCGCCACGGCGCGCGTCGAATCGCGCGTGCATGGCGGCACGGAGGAAGAAGCGGCCGCTTCGGCCACGCGTCCCCGCACGCGTGAAGAAGCGCACGAAGCGAGCCCGCTCGCAGCACGAGAACGAGCTTCTCGGGCTCGCCCTGCTCGCCCTCGGCCTCGTGCTCGCCGCGATCCTCTATCTCGGCCTCGACGGCGGCGCCGTCGGCTCGTGGCTCGCGGACGTGCTCACGGACGCCGTCGGCGACGCCGCCTACGTGCTGCCCGTGGCGCTCGTCGCGCTGGGTGGCCTCCTGCTCGCGCGGAGCGACCTTCTCGACGTCAGGCCGTTCAGGCTCGGCGTGGGGGTGGGCTTCCTCGGGCTCATGACGTTGCTCGGCAAGGACTCGGGGGGGTTCATCGGGCTCGCGATCGGCGGCACGCTCGCCGCCCTCATCGGCGACACCGGCGCCGCGATCATCGGCGGCGCGCTCTTCCTCGCAGGCTTCCTGCTCGTGAGCGGCGCCTCGACCGGAGCGATCCTCCGCCGCACCGGGCACGTCATGCATCGGGCCGGGTCGGAAGCGAGGCGCGCGTTCGAATGGACGTCCAGCGAGTCGCCGACCGAGGAGGATCTCGACGTCGACGAGCCCGTCGCCGCGCGCACGACGATGCAGCACCAGCTGCTGGACGGTGCCGAGGCGTATCCCGACGTCGTCGGGCCGTCGGTCCGCTCCGAGGAGACCCCGCTGGCCCCGGACGACGAGCCCGACTTCGCGAGCGTCGAGTCGGTGTTCGAGACGTCGGCGGAGCACTCCGAGTACCGGCTGCCCGATCGCAGTCTCCTTCGCTCGTCTCCCGCGACCGCGAGCACGAAGGGCGACGCCGGTGCCAAGACCGCCGACCTGCTCACGCGAACGCTCTCGGAGTTCGGCGTGGACGCGACCGTCACGGGCGAGATCTCCGGTCCGCGCGTGACCCGGTACGAGCTGCAGCTCGCGCCGGGCACGAAGGTGTCGAAGGTCGCCGGGCTCAAGGACGACCTGAGCTACGCGCTCGCGACGACCGAGATCCGCATCCTCGCGCCGATTCCCGGCAAGCAGGCCGTGGGAGTCGAGGTACCGAACCTCTCGCCGAAGCTCGTGACGCTCGGCGACATCTTCGGCGACCTGCCCGCGACCGCGAGCCCGCTTTCGGTCTGGCTGGGGAAGGACATCTCCGGCAACGCGATCTGGACCGACCTCGCGCGCATGCCGCATCTGCTCATCGCGGGCACGACCGGATCGGGCAAGTCGGGCTGCATCAACACCATCCTCACCTCGACGCTCCTGCGCTCCACGCCGGACGAGGTGCGGATGATCCTCATCGACCCGAAGCGCATCGAGCTTGGCTACTACGAGTCGATCCCGCATCTGCTGACGCCGGTCGTCTCGAGCCCCAAGGAAGCCGCGGTCGTGCTCATGAACGTCGTCGCCGAGATGGAGCGCCGCTACGAGCGCCTCTCCTTCGTCCGCGCACGCAGCCTTCCCGAGGCGAATCGGGCACTGCGCGCGCGCGGCGAGGCGCCGCTCCCATACCTCCTCGTCGTCATCGACGAGCTCGCCGACCTGATGATGGTGTCGCCCCAGGCGGTCGAGGACTGCGTGATCCGCCTCGCGCAGAAGTCGCGCGCGGTCGGGATCCACCTCGTGCTGGCCACGCAGCGCCCGTCGGTCGACGTGATCACCGGGATGATCAAGGCGAACGTCCCCAGCCGGATCGCGTTCGCCGTCTCGAGCCAGACCGACTCGCGCGTGATCCTCGACGCGGCCGGCGCCGAGAGCCTGCTCGGTCAGGGCGACATGCTCTTCAAGCCGCTCGGGACGAGCCGGCTCCAGCGAGTCCAGGGCGCCTACGTGAGCGAGGACGAGGTCAACCTCGTCGTCGAGCAGTGCCGCCACCAGCGCGAGCAGGAGCTCGACGAGACGTTGCTCGAGGTCCCGGAGGGCGCCTTCGAGGACGACGGCGACCACGACGGCGAGTTCGACCCGGACGAGGATCCGCTGCTCGACCGTGCGATCGAGATCGTCGTCCAGACCCAGACGGCCAGCGTGTCCTTGATCCAGCGGCGCCTGCGCGTCGGCTACACGCGCGCGG
>DASUCI010000254.1:0-2897 GCA_035762825.1 Gaiellaceae bacterium
CTTGTCCACGGGGGGCGCCAAACGTGCGGCTGCGGCGGTCTCGCCCAACGCGTCGCCCCCCGCGAGGCGGCCCGCGAACTGAGCCGCGCCGATCGCGCTCAGATGCGTTTCTCGAGCCCGCCGGACGTCGAGTGACTCGAGACGCTTGGCCGCATGCAGCAGCAGCGCAGGAGCGTCGTTTCCGTGGTGCATGCCAAACGCGATCTCGGCGGCGAGCAGGTCGACCCGAGCACGCTGGAGTTCGTCCAGGGAACCTGCGCGCGCAATGGCCAATAGACCGAGCGCAGAATCGAACGCCCCGGCGGCGAGCTTCGCCTCAGCGGTTGCGAGTGTGCGCTCCACCCGCCGCGCCGGGTCGGGTGTCAGCACGGCCGAGCGCTCGAGTATCGCTGCCGCCGCCGCAAGCCCTCCCCGCGCCTGCGCGCGCGTCGCCGAGCGCTCCAGTTCGGCTGCGATGGACTCGTCCGGCTCTGAAGTTGCCCCTGCGAGGTGCCAGGCGCGTCGATCGGGATCGGTTTGGTCCGTACTTTCCATGAGCGCACGATGTACGTCCCTTCGTGCCTGCGGGGAGGCCGACCAGTAGATCGCCGAACGCACAAGGGGATGCCGGAACCGCACGACCGCACCTACCTCGATCAGTCCCGCTTCCTTGGCCGCGACGACGGCGTCGGCACCAATGCCAAGCTGGCCAACTGCCCGCCAGAGCAACGCGGCGTCGCCGAGTGGCTCCGCAGCAGCGGCCAGCAGTAGTTGGCGGGACTGCGGCGGCAGCGACTCGACTCGCCGCAGAAAGCTCTGCTCGATTCGCTCCGTCAGTGCTTGTGGGTCCGGGTGGCCGAACCCGCCCGCGAGCTCGGCCGCGCTCCAGTCCCGAGGCAGCTCCAGCAGAGCGAGTGGGTTGCCGCGGGTCTCGGCGACGATCCGATCGCGAACTTGCTCGTCAAGCCGTCCGTGAGCCGCCGAGTCCAAGAGCGCACGTGCATCAGCGTCCGCGAGTCCGCCAATGACGAGTTCGGGCAGCCCGCGCAGCTGGTCGCTGGCGCCGCGTGAGGCGAATATGAGCGCGATCGGCTCCGCCCCAAGCCGTCGCGCGACGAAAGCGAGCGATAGCGCCGACGCGTCGTCCAGCCACTGCGCGTCGTCGACGACGCCGAGCAACGGACGCTCCTCGGCTGCGTCGGACAGCAGACCGAGCGTCGCCAAGGCGACCAGGAAACGTGTCGTCTCGTCGCCACTGAGCCCGAAAGCCCCGCGCAGCGCCTTCTGTTGCGGTCCGGGAAGGCGGTCGACGCGATCAAGCAGCGGCGCGGTCAGCTGGTGCAGACCGGCGAACGCGAGTTCCATCTCCGACTCGACGCCGGTAGCCCGGACGACGCGAAAGTCCGGAGCCGAGTCGATTGCATAATCGAGCAGCGCGGTCTTACCCACGCCCGGCTCGCCACGGATACTCAGCACGCGGCTCTCCCCCTGACGGGTGGCGTGAAGCAGCTCGTCGAGCGCTGCACATTCAGCGTCCCGTCCGCTCAGGTAGTTGCCGGCGGCCATTCTCCCTGCGGAACCTACATCCACGGTCCTGCTCGCGTTGACCGTCAGCAGACCCGGCGGAGCGCCGGGGTGCCCCCTGGTGATCGCCCGCGACTAGGGCATCCGGCTGGGGTGGTCTCGGATGTGAGCGCGGTGCGCGAGGACGATGCTCGGCGTCCGAGAACACACCCACCGAAGGAGTCCCATGAGTGTCAAGCCCACTGTCGTGCTGATGCACGGCGCATTTGCCGAGTCGGCGAGCTGGAACGGCGTGATCGCCGACCTTCACAACCGTGGATACAAGGCCATTGCCGTCGCGAACCCGCTGCGCGGACTCCAGGAGGACGCGGCCTACCTGCGCAGCGTCCTGGACGGCCTGTCCGGCCCGGTGGTGGTGGTCGGCCACTCCTACGGCGGCTCAGTTATGAGCGAGGCCGCGACCGGCGCCGCCGGCGTCAAGGCGCTCGTCTACGTCGCCAGCTTCCAACTGGAGGCCGGCGAGAGCACGGCGGAACTGGCAGGCAAGTTCCCGGGGGGCGAGCTCGGCCCGGCGCTCGACTCGGTGGCGTTCCCCGCCCCCGACGGCGACACCGGAACGGACCTGTACATCCAGCAGGATCGCTTCCAGGAGGTGTTCGCCGCCGATGTCGCGCGGGATGTCGCCGCGCTGATGGCGGCGACGCAGCGTCCCATCGCCGCCTCCGCGCTGGAGGACGTTGCCACAGAGGCGGCTTGGAAGACGATCCCGTCCTGGAGCCTGGTGACCACGCAGGACCTGGCCATCCCGGCCGAGTCCATGCGCTTCATGTCCGCCCGGGCCGGCTCGACGACCGTCGAGATCGACGCCTCCCACGCCGTCACGGTGTCGAAGCCGGGCGCTGTCGCCGAGCTCATCGACGTCGCCGCCCGCGCCGTCGAAGCGGATCTCAGCGACGTGGCTGTCCCGGCCAGGGTCGGCTGAGCGCTAGCCGCACGACGCCCCCGTCGCCTCTCGCCGGCGGGGGCGTCCCCGGCTTCCAAACGAGGCCAGGCACGTGCACCTCGCTCTTGACCTGATCGGCATATTCGCCTTTGCGGTCTCCGGAGCCCTACTGGCGATCCGCCGCGATTTCGACGTCGTCGGAATCGCGATTCTGTCGATGATTACCGCGCTCGGCGGCGGGCTGCTACGCGACCTCGTCCTGGGCGACACGCCGCCGCCCGCGTTCACACAGTGGGAGTACCTCGCCGTGCCGCTGGCAGCGTCGGCCGTGGCGTTCGTCGCCCACCCCGAGCTCGAGCGGCTCACGCAAACCCTGCTCGTCTTCGATGCGGCCGGGCTCGGGCTCTTCTGTGTTGCTGGGACAGTCAAGGCGCTCGAGCACGGCCTGCCG
>DASUCI010000255.1:0-5770 GCA_035762825.1 Gaiellaceae bacterium
GCGTCGACGTTCTGGAAGAAGACGATCCACGGCGCGATCTCGTGCGACCAGCCGACCTGCTTCGACTCCTCCTCGTGCTCTCGGAAGTTCCCGGCGGTGTGGAAGAACTTCTTCGGGACAATGGGCGCGCGCAAGCGCGTGTCCGCAAGCGCGACGCGCTCACCTGTCTCGGCCGCGCCGCCTCGCTCGAACCACTCGCGTGTCGTCGCCACGTCGAGGACGACGATCTCCTCGCCGTCGAGGAAGCCGACCTGGTCGTCGGAGCCGAAGGTGACGAGCTTCATGAGTACGGACGCTACGCGCCGGGAGCCCGGTACCCAATTTGCTGAGCCTTGGTCAGCGCTTCCATGGTTTCGTCGACAGTCAGGAGGACGGTCGTCTCGAACGAGCTCAGTGCGCCGCCGCCGCCGATCGCCAGCGCGACCGCGGCCATCGACACGTTGTCCGGAGCCTCCCACAGGGTGTAGCCATCGTGCTCTCCGAAGGCGTACCAGAATCCCTGCAGCGTTCCCTCAACGGACTCGATGTACTCCTGAGCCGCCTTTCGCCGGTCCTCGGGGTTCCCGATCAGCCGAGACCACGTCTCGGGCGTATAGCTGAACTTCGTCAGATAGAGCGGCATCGCTCCTCCTTCTGTAGTTGTCAGGCGGTTCCACAGACCTCCATCGCCGCGCGCGCATAGACCTCTGCGGTCTTCGCGAGGCCGTCGATCTCGAGGTTCTCGCCCTTCACCGTGTCCATGAGCCCCGTCGACGTGCCGTAGTTCACGGTCGCGATCCCGTAGCGCGTGAGCACCGACGCGTCGGAGAACCACCGCGTCACGTCGCGCTCGGGCGGAGCGCCGAACACCTCGGCGTGGGCCGCGTCCAGAGCGGCGACGAGCGCGTGCTCCTCGGAGATCTCCGCGCCCGGAGCCGTGACGTACACCTCGCCCTCGATCCCGTGCTCCGGAAACCGCTCGGCGAGGCCCCGCACCATCTCCAGCACCTGCGAGCGCGCGACGGTCATCTCCTTCGTCGGCGGAACGCGGACGTCGAGGAAGAGATCGGTGCGGTGCGGCGTGCGGGAGACCCGCCAGCCGAACCCGCCCTCGATCGCCCCGACGTTGACGATCGCCTTCGCGCCCCGATAGGCGTTCTCCGGATCTTCCTCCCAGCTCGGAGCCCACTCGAGAACCGCCTCGAGGACGTCGCGCATCCGCACGATCGAGTTCTCGTGGCGCTTCCCCTCGCTGAACGCCGTGTGGATGAACGGCCCCCGCGTCGAGATGCGTAGCCAGAGCGAGCCGAAGTGCCCGAGGACGACCTTCGACTCCGTCGGCTCGCCGAGGATGCACATGTCCGCGACACCGCCGTGCGAGACGAGGTGGCGTGAGCCGGCCGCGTAGCCGCGGAACTCCGCCCCCTGCGCGTCTCCCCACTGTGTCTTCTCGATCTCGCCCGCGACCGCGGCGATCAGCACGTCACCGCGCAGGCGCACACCAGCGTCGTCGAGCGCGCGCACCGCCTCGACGTAGCAGGCGAGCGCGCCCTTCATGTTCGAGATGCCGAGCCCGTACAGCCGTTCGTCGTCGACGAACGCGCTCGGCTGGAACCCCGGCACGTGCCGGAGCCACGGCTCGCGACCCGAGTACGACGTGTCCATGTGACCGTTGAACATCAGGCTCGGGCCGCCGCCGGACCCTGCCCGCGTGCCGAGGACGTTCGCGCGCCCGTCCTCCACCTGCTGCCACTGCACCTGCAGACCCATGTCGAGAAAGGTCTCGCGCATGAGTACGCCCATCGCCTCCTCGGAGCCCGTGAAGCTCGGCGTGTTGATCGCCTCGCTGGCCCACTCGACCAGCCGATCCCGGTCGATGCGTAGCTCAGTCACGGACGTGCGGAAGGACTTTCTCGCCGAACAGGCGGATCTGGTCGTGCCGGCGGTCGCCCCAGAGCTCGAGCATCACGTGCGTGCACCCTGCCTCGCGGTACTCCTCGATCGCCGCGATGCAATCCTCGGGCGTGCCCGCGATCGGCTTGCAGCGGTCGAGCAGCGAGTCCGTGACCAGCGCCTTCGCGGCGAGGCGGCCCCCGCGCTCCATCGCCTCGGCGACCGGCGCGAGTTCCTCCATCTCGATGCCGGCGAGCTCGAGGAGCGTGTCCGCCGAGCCGCGGATGTTCTGGAACTTGTTCGCGAGGTACATGCCCGCGATCTCGCGAGCCCCGTCCCGGCCCACCTCGCGATCGGACTCGTGGATCGAGGCGACGACGGTGCACCCGAGGTCGATGTCCGCGGCGACGTTCTCCCGCGTGTACCCGACGAACGCCGGAGTCGTGATCGAGGGCGTCAGGCAGCCGTCGGCGATCTCGCCCGCGAGCGCCTGCATCTTCGGCGCCGTTGCGGCCACGTAGACGGGCGGAACGTCGCGTGGCGTGTGCGCGTCGGCGCTGAGGCCCGGCACGTCGGCACTCCACGTGTCGCCGTCGTACGCGAACGCCTCGCCCCCGAGGACGCCGCGGACGATCGTGACCGCGTCCCGCATCGGCCCCAGCGTCTTCGAGGTCTGCGCGCGGATGTTGTTCAGGAAGATCTTCGAGGTCCCGAAGCCGAGGAGGAATCGTCCGGGGCCGGCCGCCTCCTGCACGACTCTTGCATCCATCGCAACTTGCACCGGATGCCGCGTGAACGGTGAGATGATCCCCCAGCCGATGGTGAGACGCTCCGTCTCGCGTGCCATGAGCGCGGAGACGACCGTCGACGAGCGCGCCTCCATCCCGTGCTTGCGCCACCACGGGTACGCCTCCGCGAGCCAGATCGTGTCCATCCCGGCCTGGTCCATCACGCGTGCTGACTCGAGCATCTCCTCGAGCGGCTCCATCGTCAGCTGCATGACGCCGACGCGGAAAGGCGGAGCCATGTGCTACTCGGCCGAAGCCGCGGAGACTCGCTGCTCGAGCGCCTCGAGCACCTGCGAGACCTGCTGGTTCACGATCGGCTGCAAGACGCGCTGCCCCATCGCGCCGACCGGGCCGGCGATCTTGACGTCGGCCTCCCACGCCATGGACGTGCCGCCGTCCTTCTCCGAGAGCGTGAACGAGGTCTTCATGTCCATCAGCGCGCCAACGCCCTGGCCCTTGGCGCGCATGGACGCGAACTCCAGCTCGCGCTCCTCGAGCCGCTCGAAGTTCATCGTCATCTTCAGTCCGCCGAGACCGAGCGGGACCTTGACCTTCGCCGTCCAGTGCTTCTCGTCGTGGATCTCGAAGCTCTCGACTCCCGGCATCAGCTTCGCCATCTCGGACGGCTCGTTGATCACGCTCCAGACCACGTCGCGCGTCGCCGCGAGCTGCTTCGTGCCGGAGACGATCACTTCGAGGTCACCGAGACGTTCGCGCGCGTCGCTTCCGGGTCCTGGAGCATCGACCACACCCTATGCGCCGGGTTGCAACTGTCGTGGACGATCGCGCCACCCGCGGCCCGGAGCGCGTCCTGGATCGCCGCGCAGATGCAGTGGATCCCGCCGCCTCCGCCCTCTCCCATCCCCTTCGCGCCGAGCGGAGCCACCGGCGACGGCGACTCCATCGCGCCCGTCTTCAACGGTGGCATGTCCATCGCGTGCGGCACGTGGTAGTCGTAGAAGTTGGCCGTGAGGAGCGTGCCCTCCTCGTCGTAGACGAACTCCTCGTGCAACGCGGCGCCGATTGCATGCGCGGTCGCTCCGTGTACCTGGCCCTCGACGATCTGCGGGTTGATGCGCACACCGCAGTCGTCCACCGCCGCGTAGTCGACCACGTCCACCTCGCCCGTCTCCGGGTCGATCTCGACCACCGCAGCATGGATCTGCGTCGCGTAGGTCAGCGTCAGCTGCCCGGTCTTCTTCTCCGTGTCGACCATCCCGAAGTACGGCCGGCACACGTACCGGTGGTTCAGCGTCGGGTTGAACTCGGGCGGGAGGAACGCGTTGTTCGCGTTGATGATCGCGCCGAGCGCCATGAACGGCAGCGCGGCCTCCTCGGGCCCGTCCTTGATGCGCGCGAAGCCGTCCGCCAGCTCGATCGCCTCGGCCGGCGCCTGGAGCACGGCCGCGGCGAGCTGGATCATCTCCTCGCGCACGAGCTCGGCCGCGCCCTTGACCGCGCCGAGGCCCGTGAACGCGAACTGGCTCGCGTACGTCCCCGAGAAGCCGGCGTGCGAGTTGAACCACGTGTCGTGGCCGCGGCGGACGTTCACCTGGTCGGGCGAGCAGCCGAGGATGTCGGCGACGACCTGCGCCGCGGTCGTCTCGTGGCCCTGCCCCTGCGGAACCGTGCCGAGCGTGACCACGACCTCGCCGAAGATGTCGAGCTTCACCGACGCCGCCTCGTTGTTCCCGGAGAACTGGAGCTCGGGGTTCAAGAGCGTCGACTGGCCGAAGTTGTTCGTGCCCGAGTCGAGCGTCGAGCCGATCCCGATCCCGAGGAGCTTCCCGCGGGCGGCCGCGTCCTTGCGCCGTTCCTCGATCGAGCCGTGGTCGATGAGGTCGAGCGCGATGTCGAGCGCGGCCGCGTAGTCGCCCGAGTCGTACACACAGCCGTTGGGCGTCTCGTACGGCATCTGCTCGGCCTTCACATAGTTGCGCTTGCGGATCTCCACCGGATCGAGGTCGAGCTGCGCCGCCACGATGTCGACGATCCGCTCGGTCAGCCAGAGGTGCTGCATGCGCGAGTAGCCGCGGTTCGGAGAGACGGGCGACTTGTTCGTGCAGACCTGCGTGAAGTCGACGCGGATGTTCCGCCAGCCGTACATCCCGGGCGTCACCTGCGCCCAGATGATGCAGCCGAGCGGCTCGTAGCGCGGGAACGCGCCGCAGTCGTCGAGCGCCTTCACCTTGAAGCCGGTCATCGTGCCGTCGGCCATGACGCCGACCTCGACGTCGAGGAACCAGCGCTCGTTGCCGTGCGCGTTGGCCGTGTGCTGGTCCGTGCGCCATTCCGTCCACTGCACCGGCCGCCCGAGCTTCCGTGCGAGGAGGCAGAGGACGACGTACTGCGGATGCAGGCAGATCTTGTTCCCGAAGCCGCCGCCGATGTCGTGCGTGACGAAGCGGAGCTTGTCGATCCCGGTGCGGAGCGCCGGCGCCATCCAGATCGCCCCGACTCCGGGCATCTGGTGGTTGCAGGTGAGCGTCCACTCCCCCGTGCCCTTGTCGTACTCGACGAGCGCTCCGGCGCACTCGAGCGGCGTCGACGAGAAGCGATGGAAGTGGAGCTTGTCGATCTTCACGATGTGATCCGCTTCCGCGAGCGCGGCGTCGACGTCGCCCCAGTCGAAAACGCCCGACCAGACGACGTTCGAGCCTGCGTCGTCGTGAAGGACGACCTCGTCCTTCAGCGCCTCCTGCGCCTCCGTCAGGACGGGGAGCGCGTCGTATTCGACCTCGATCAGCTCGGCGGCATCGCGGGCGAGCTCTCGCGTCGCGGCGCACACGGCTGCGACCGGCTCGCCCATGTGCCGCACGCGGCCGACCGCGAGCGCGTAGTCCTTGATGTTCCCGCCCGGCTCGACGGACATCTCGAAGAACGGGTCCGTGTGGATAGCGACCTCGTCGCCCGTGATCGTCCCGTATACGCCCTCCAGCTCGAGCGCCTTCGACACGTCGATGGAGACGATCTTCGCGTGGGCGTACGGCGAGCGCACGAAGTGGACGTAGCCCATCCCGTGCCGGCGCACGTCGTCGAAGAACGTGCCCTGCCCCTGGACGAGCCGCCTATCTTCCTTGCGCGGGATCGACTGCCCGACGAAGCCCTTT
>DASUCI010000256.1:0-4336 GCA_035762825.1 Gaiellaceae bacterium
CTGCCGAAGAGACCGCGCGCGAGGTCGCGGAGACGCTTGCACGCAAGGGGATCGAGAACGACGGCGCGCGTGAGGGAACATACCGGTTCCTGACGACCGGCGATCCCGCGCTCTTCCGGGAGATGGGGAGGCGCTTCCTGCAGCTCCCGATCGCGGCAGCGGAGCACGTCGAAGTCGCGACCCTGGAAGCCGCTGCATGAGGCCCGACGGCAGGAAAGCGGCTGAGCTTCGTCCTCTCCAGGTCAAGACGGACTTCCTCGAGCAGCCGCACGGCTCGGTGCTGTACGGACAGGGGAAGACGCTGGTGCTCTGCACCGCGACGATCGAGGAGGGCGTGCCGCGCTGGCTCAAGGGGAGCGGTCGGGGATGGATGACCGCGGAGTACTCGATGCTTCCCGCGTCGACGGGCGAGCGAACGCAGCGCGCGGTCGCTCGCGGGCGCCCCGACGGGCGCACGGTCGAGATCCAGCGTCTGATCGGCCGCGCGCTTCGGGCCGTGTGCGATTTCGACGCGCTCGGCGAGCGAACCCTCTGGCTCGACTGCGACGTGCTGCAGGCCGACGGCGGCACGCGCTGCGCCTCCATCACCGGCGCGTGGATCGCGGCGCGCCGTGCTCTCGACCGCTTCGGGCTCTCCAAGGCGCTCACCGGCTCGATCGCCGCCGTCTCGGTGGGCATCGTCGAGGGCGATGCAGTCCTCGACCTCGATTACGTCGAGGACTCGAGCGCCGAGACGGACATGAACGTCGTCATGACCGGCGACGGCCGCCTGGTCGAGGTGCAGGCGACCGCCGAGCGCGACCCGTTCTCGCGCGAGCTCCTCGACTCGCTGCTCGACCTCGCCGCTGGTGGGATCGGCGAGCTCACCGCCGCGCAGGCTGAGGCCGCGGTGGCTCCACCAGCCGAGTGAGGCTGGTCCTCGCCTCGCGCAACGAGAACAAGCTGCGCGAGCTCCGTGCGGCGCTCCCCGGCTGGAAGATCGCGCTGCTGGATGCGCCCGACGATCCGGCCGAGGACGGCGCGACCTTCGTCGACAATGCGCGTATCAAGGCCCGCCACGGCCGCGTACATGCGCCGAACGACGTGTGGGTCGCAGGAGAGGACTCGGGTATCGAAGTCGCGGCGCTCGGCGGCCGGCCGGGGGTCGAGTCGGCTCGCTGGGCCGCCGACGGGGTCGCACAGCTCCTGCTCGAGCTCGAGGGCGAGACCGATCGTCGCGCCCGCTACGTCTGCGAGCTCGTCGTGCTCGGACCCGACGGCGCCGAGACGCGGGCCACCGGAACGCTGACGGGCCGCATCGCCGACACGCCGAGAGGCGACGAGGGATTCGGCTACGACCCGATCTTCGTCGCCGATGGCGAGACGCGCACCGTCGCGGAGCTCGGGAACGCCTGGAAGGCCGGGCACTCGCACCGCGCTCGGGCCGCACGAGCGTTGGCAGACGCGCTCAGGTAGGTTCGCCGGATGGACGCGGCACAGGCGCTCGGCGAGCTCATGGAGCTGTCGTCGCAGATCACGGCTGCGGTCGTGCTGGACGGGGACGGCGCGGTGGTCGCGAGCTCGTCCGACGACTCCGCGTCGCTTGCCGCCGCAACGGTCGAGCTCCTCGCCGCTGCCGCGGATCTCGGGGGAGACGGTCGTGGCGTGACCCGTGTCGAGGTCGAGCTCGACGACGGGGCGATCTTCGTCGTCCGCGAAGGCGACCGCACGGTGGCGGCCACGACCGGGCCCGATCCGACCTCGGGGCTCGTCGTCTACGACCTGCGCACGTGCGCGCAGGCGATCACGTCCGAGCCCAAGAAGCGGCGAGCCCGCAAGCCGAAGGAGCCCAGCGAGTGAGGAGGCTGATCCGCCTCGCCGTGCTCGTCGGCCTCGCGATCTGGGCGTGGAGGAGGTTCTTCGGGTCGTCCGGATCGCGCGAGCGCGCAGGGATCTCGTACGCGGACGGTTCCGCCGTCGTCCTCGAGCCCGGCTCGCCCGGATTCGACCGGCTCGCCGGGATCGCCCGCACCGCGATCGGGCAGTGACGCACGAAGAGCTCGGCGCGCTGCTCGTCGAGCGGGCGCTGCTCGAAGGCGACTTCGTCCTGCGCTCCGGTCGTCGGTCGTCGTGGTACCTCGACAAGTACCGCTTCGAGACCGAGCCCGAGATCCTGAGCGCGTTGGGCAACGCCCTCGCGGAGGCTGCGAGCGAGTGCGAGCCGGACGCTGTGCGCCTCGCCGGTCCGGCGCTCGGAGCGGTCCCGTTGGCAGCTTCGGCAGCGATGGCGTCCGGTCTGCCGTTCATCATCGTGCGCGGTGAAACCAAGGAATACGGGACAGCCAAACGGATCGAGGGCCCTTTCGAGCCCGGCGAGCTGGTGTGCCTCCTCGAGGACGTGGTCACGTCCGGCGGCGCCCTCGCCGAAGCCGTGTCGGCTGTTCGCGAGGAAGGCCTGGTCGTCCGGCACGCGGTCTGCGTCGTGGACCGGGAGGAGGGCGGCTCGGACATGCTCGCCCGTCTCGGAGTGCGGCTCCGGCCCCTCTTCCGCGCGAGCGAGCTCCTGGAGCTGCGAAAAACCCCCGGAAAACGCGATGGTTGAGCCAAATCCGAAAGGGTGTTAGGGTCCCCCGGTTCCGTGAAGCCGAATCCGACGTCAGGAGGAGAACAGTGACCAAGCAGGATTTCGTGGACGCCGTCGCCGATCGGGCGGGCATGTCCAAGCGTGAGGCTGGCGCTGCGGTAGACGCCATGCTGGACACGATCACGGACGCATTGAAGAACGGTGACACGATCACGTTCACCGGCTTCGGCAAGTTCTCGACCTCGGCGCGCGCCGCGCGCATGGGCGTCAATCCGCGGACCGGCGAGAAGGTGCACATCGCTGCGACGACCGTTCCGAAGTTCCAGTCCGGAAGCGCGCTCAAGGCAGCGGTCAAGGGCGGCTAGCTCCAGACCAAGGATCACGAAGGGCCGCTCTGCCGCCTCGAGTGCGGACGGGCGGCCTTTCGTTTGGCCTTGAATACGAACATATGTTCGACTACGGTGGAGCGCGATGCAGCTCTCGTTCGACGCCGCCGACCGTCTCGTCGAGCTCGTCCACGCACGACAGGGCGCCGTGGGCTCGGAGGAGGCGGCGCGCGTCCTCTTCGCGCTCGAGCGCGCCCCCGCGACGCTCGCGCACTCCCTGCTGGCCGACGTCGTCGAGGGCGACGCGCGGCTCGCGTGGCTCGGCGGCCGCGTCGGACTGGCCGACGGGCAGACGCCGGAGACGCTGATCGAGGACGCCGAGCTCGTCGTCTTCGATCTCGAGACGACGGGCCTCTCGGCCTCGCGTGACCGGATGTGCGAGATCGGAGCCGTGCGCGTTCGCTCGCTGGAGATCGCCGAGACGTTCGAGACGCTCGTCGACCCGCGCCTCTCGCTGCCCCCGACGATCGCGCGGCTCACGGGGCTGCGCGACGCCGACCTGCGGCAGGCCCCGCGCCAGGACCTCGCCGTTCGCCGCTTTCTCGCGTTCGCCGGCGACGCGCCGCTCGCGGCGCACAACGCGCGCTTCGACGTCGGCTTCCTCGACCACGCCGTCCAGCGGCTGACCGGCCGTCGGGTCGCAGCTGCGGTCGTCGACACCGTCTGGCTGGCGCGACGGCTCCTCCAGCGGCGCAGCGAGCGCTTCTCGCTCGAGCAGCTCGCGCACTTCTTCGGCACCGCCACGGACCCGTGCCACCGCGCGCTTCCCGACGCGCTCGCGACGGCGGAGATCCTGGTCGCCCTGCTCGGTCTCGCGCAGGAGCGCGGCGCGCGGACGCTCGCCGAGGTGATCGAGCTCGCGGCGCCGCGCGAGCGGAGGCTGCACGCGCGCCGCGCGCTCGTCGCGGGCGCGCCGACGACGCCGGGCGTCTACCTCTTCCGCGACCGGCACGACACCGTGCTCTACGTCGGGAAGGCGCGCGATCTGCGGGCGCGGCTGCGGTCGTACTTCGCCGGCGACCGGCAGCGGCCCGCGGTCGAGGCAGCACTCGGCGCGCTCGCGCGCGTCGAGTGGCGCGAGCGCGGATCCGAGCTCGAGGCCGCGCTCGAGGAGCTCCGCCTCATCCGTGAGCTCCGCCCTCCGGCGAACGCGCGGGGTGGCCGGCCGCAGTCGTATCTCCGGCGGCGGGGAGAGCGGTGGGTCGTCGGTGCCGAGCCGACGCGCTTCGGCCCGGTCGCGAGCAAGCGGCGGGCGCAGCTCGCAGCACGGGCGCTCGACGACTACGCGGGCGAGGACCTCGCAGCCGTGCTGCCGCCACTTCGCGCGAAGCTGCGCCGGCTCGCCCGCGACCTCCGCTTCGAGGACGCAGCGCGGTTGCGCGACCGA
>DASUCI010000257.1:0-4788 GCA_035762825.1 Gaiellaceae bacterium
CGGAGGCCGGCCGGTGAGTCGTCCACCCGCTTTCGTGCCTTGCCGACGAGAACCTCGAGCAGCATGTGCCCGAGCCCGAGGAACCCGAGCGCGAGGAGTACCGCGGCGGCCGTCGCTTCCCACGGCAGCCCTGCGCTGAAGCCTCCCGCAACGATCATGACCTCGCTCGCGAAGAGCGGCGAGGGCGGCAGGCCGGCAAGCGTGCCGAGAGAGATCCCGAGCGAAGCGCCGAGTGCCGGGCTCGTTCGGCCGATGCCGGAAGCCGCCCGGCTCGCAGCTGAGGGTGCGTGAGCCAGCAGTGGCGTGGCCGCGTAGAAGCCGAGAGCCTTGGCCACGGCGTGCCCGACCAGGTGGATGATCACGCCTGCTATCGCAAGCGGAGTGGCGAACGCGAGGCCGAGCGCGAGGACTCCCATGTGCTCGAGGCTCGAATACGCGAGCAGGCGCTTCCAGGTCAGCGCGCGCCAGAGGAAGGGCACGGCGACCGCGAGCGACACGAGGCCGAACGCGACGAGGAGGGAGCGTGCCGTGTCCTCGCCGACCGCGGGGGCGAGCGCACGGTCGGAGCGCCAGGCAACGACGAGCACCGCGGGAAGGAGCGCTGCGGATAGGAGCGCCGACACCGGTGGCGGCGCCTCGGAGTGCGCGTCCGGCAGCCAGTTGTGGACGGGCGCCCATCCGACCTTGGCGGCGAGGCCCGCGAGCAGAAGGACGAACGCCGTCGACAGCCGGTCGGATCTTTCGTCGATCGACCCGAGCGAGCTCCACGAGAGGCCGCCGAGACCGCCCTCGACGCTCGGTGCGATGAGGACGATGCCGAGCAGGGCGACTCCGAGCCCGAGCGACGTGAGCACGAGGTACTTCCAGCCGGCCTCGAGCGCCGTCGCGCGGCCGCTGAAGCCGACGAGGAGGACCGACGCGGCAGTCGTCGCTTCGATCAGGAGCCAGGCGATGCCGAGATTCCCGGCGAGTGGCACCGCGACGAGCACCGCCCAGAACGCGAGCAAGGCGCCGTAGTAGAGGCGCGGGCCGCGCTCCGGACGGACGAGCTCCGTCGCGGACGAGCGAAGGTATACGGGTGAGGTGAAGGCGCTCGCCAGCCCGACGAGGCTCACGACGCCGACGATGAGGCCGGCGGCGACGTCGACGACGAGCCAGTCCGTCGCGATCGGGTCGTTGGCGTTCGCGAGCGCGACGATCGCGAGCGCTGCCGCCACGAGCGCGGAAGCGAGCGCCGAAGCGAGGCCGAGCATCGGAATGACGCGGCGCGGCGCGATGCCGATCGCAAGCGCCGCGACCGCGGGCACGACCGGCACGGCGAGTGCGAGCCACTCGCGGCTAGTCACGGAGCGTCCTCAGCGCGGCGGTGTCCCCGGCCCCGAACAGGCCGAAGATCCGCTCGTGGAAGACGACCGCGACGACGGAGATCAGCATCAGGTCGACTGCAACGCCCAGCTCGATCGCCGCGGCGGCGGTCTCGCCCGGGAGCTCGAGTGCCGCGAGCGCGAGGCCGTTCTCGACGAGGACGATGCCGAGCACCTGCAGCACGGTCGCGCGTCGGAGGCCCGCCGTCACGATGCCGAACGCGATCAAAGCCAGCACGGCTCGCTCCGCGTTTCGCGAGTCGAGCCCGATCTCGGGCACGAGCCAGATGAGCGTGAGAGCGAGGATGACGGCCACACCGCCGCGCAGGAGCGGCGGGACGCGGGCGTGCACGGGGCGCCGTTCCCGCGTCCGTGCGACGACGGCGGCAAAGAGCACGGCGAGGAGGATCGCGCGAAGCGCAAGCGCTCCCCCTGCAGCCACGTCGTCCGCCGACTCGGCGTCGATGAGCGCCGCGATCGCAAGCGCGAGTGCCTGAGCGGTGACGATTCCGACGACGACGGACCGACGACGGACGACGACGACCGCAAGCCCCGAGGCGACCAGCGTCCACACGAGGAACGAGCTCATGACGTCACGTCGTCTCGACCAGCCACGTGAGGATTCCGAGCAGTCCGGACGCGGCACCGATGGCGAGCAGACGCGGGGCGAGCAGGATGCGCATCTTCGCGACGAGCGTCTCGACGAGCGCGACGGCCCCTGCGAGCACCACCAGGACGGCGGGGAGAAGCACGAGCTGAAGCCAGGGCTCCGTCGAGTGCGGGATGAAGATCTGTGCTGCGAGCACCAGCACGATCCAGTGTCGTGCGGCGGCGCTCCAGTGCAGGTAGGCGAGGTCGCGGCCGCCGTACTCGAGCAGCGGGCCCTCGTGGATCATGGTCAGCTCGAGGTGCGTGTCCGGGTTGTCGATCGGCTGGCGACCGGTCTCGGCGAGGACGACCAGCGCGAATCCGACCGCACCGAGCGCAAGGCCCGGCGACGACCAGACCGCGCTCCCCGCTGTCCCGGCGACCATTCCCGTGAGGTCGGTCGTCCCGGCGACCAGGGCTGCGACGGCGAGGGACAGCACGAGGGTCGCCTCGGTGAACACGCTGATCGTGAGGTCACGGCTCGCTCCCATGAGCGAGAACCCGTTCGCGGTGTCCCAGGAGGCGGCGCCGAGCGCGAAGCGTGCAAGCGCGAGGAGGCCTCCGAGGGCGAGCATGCTGTGTCCGACGCCGAGATCCGGCGACGCGCTCGCGACGGGCACGAGGAGCACTGCGGCTACGAGCGCCGCTGCCGCGACGAGTGGCGCGGCGCGGTAGACGACGGACGTCCCGACGACGTCGATGCCCGCTCGCGTCCACAGCCGGCAAAGCTCGCGATACGGCTGGAGCGGGGAGGGGCCGCGGCGGCCCTGCAGGCGCGCCTTCCAGTGCTGGACGAGCCCCGGGACGAGGGGCGCGAGCGCGATCCCGCCCGCCACCTGAACGGTTGCGGCGGCTGCGGCGGTCGAGCTCACGCGATCAGCCCGACCCGGACGGCAACGAGAAGGACGACGACGAGCCCGACGAGATACGCGACGTACGCCGTCAGGCTTCCGCTTTGCAGCCTGCGAGCGTGGCGCGCGCCGACGAGGCCGACTCGCGTGATCGGGCTGTAGACGTGCGTGTCGAACAGGTGCGGGACGTGGCCCTCGTACCGCACCTCCTGCACCACGCCTCCGCGCATCGAGAGGGCGATCTCGCGCTGTGGGCGCAGCACGGCCTCGAGGACGAGCCGCAGCGGCTTCGTGAAGCCTGCACTCGTCCACGCGAGCTCGGGCTGCACGAGCTGCCCGCATGCCCAGCTCGGAGCCGGAGCGGCACGCCGCTGCCCGCGTGCGACGGCGAGGATCGCGACCGCTGCGAGGAGTGCGACGGCGAGCCCGGGTGCAGGAAGCATGTCGCCCCACGGCACGTCGAGCGACGCGCTCGATGCGTCGTCCGTCGGCCACGGTGCGAGGCCTGCGAGCGGCCCCGCGAGCGCGCCGGGAACAACTCCGAGTACGAAGCAGGCCCCTGCCAGCGCGAAGACCGCCGCCCACATCGGGAACGGCGCTTCCACGGCCTCAGCGACCCGTGCCCGACGCGGCTGGCCGAGGAGCACGAGCCCGACGACCTTCACGAAGCAAAGCACGGCCAGCGCGGCCGTCGCAGCGAGAGCCGCGAGCGCGATCGCACCGGCCAGCCCGGCGGCGACACCTCCGTTGCCGGGAACTGCGAGCAGCGCCTGCAGCGTGAGCCACTCCGAGGCGAACCCGTTCAGCGGCGGCAGGCCGGCGATCGCCATGGTTCCGACGAGGAACGCAGCACCCGTCCGCGGCATGCGGTGGAGCAACCCGCCGATGCGGTCGATCTCGAGCGAGCCCGCCGCGCGCTCGAATGCGCCCGCACCGAGGAAGAGGAGGCTCTTGAAGACCGCGTGGTTGAGCGTGTGTAGGAGCGCGGCCGTCAGCGCGACGCCGGCCCAGTCGTATGCGCCTCGCTCGCGCAGGAGAAGGCAGGCGCCGAGGCCGAGCACGATGATCCCGATGTTCTCGATCGAGTGGAACGCGAGCAGCCGCTTGAGCTCGTGCTCGAAGATCGCGTACACGACGCCGATCACCGCGGATGCGGCACCCGCGGCGAGAACGAGGACGCCAAACCACGTCGGCAGCACCCCGATCCACTCGACGAGCACGCGGACGAGCCCGTAGATCGCGATCTTGATCATCACGCCGCTCATGAGCGCCGAGACGTGCGCCGGGGCGATCGGGTGTGCCTGTGGAAGCCAGATGTGCAGCGGGACGAGGCCCGCCTTCGTGCCCATGCCGACGAGCGCGGCGAGCGCGATCGCAATCTGTGTGCCGGAGCCCGCCTCGACCGCGCCGCCGCCTCCGAAGGCGCCTGCTTCGGCGAGCAGCAGAACGGCAACCCAGGTGCCTGCTCCCATGAGGTGCGTGACGCTGATGTAGACGTAGACCGAGCCTCGCGCCGAGCGGTCGTGTCGCCGGAGGAGGATGATCGCCGCGGGGACGAGCGTCATCAGCTCCCAGCCCGCCAGGAAGAGCAGTGGATCCCGCGCGCAGAGCACGAGCGCCAGGACGAGCAGGAAGGCGGCGGTGAGCGCGGCGGTCGCGCGGCCTTCCCGGTCGGGCGCGAGGTAGCGCGTTGCGAAGAAGAGCGCGGGCGCGCCGACGACGCCGAGGACGAAGAGGAAGAACCCGCTCGTGGGGTCGACACCCACTTGCGGCTCGAACGAGCTCGTGAAGGAGGCACCCAGCTCGTCGCCGGAGATGAAGACGAGAAGCCCGGCGATCCCCACCAGGGCCATGCCGGTCGCCTGCGCAGTCAGCCCCGAGACGAACGCCCGGGTGCTGCACGAGAGCACTCCTCCCGCTCCCAC
>DASUCI010000258.1:0-17193 GCA_035762825.1 Gaiellaceae bacterium
GGTCTCGTCGAGGAGCTTCTCGTACGTGAGCACACGCTTGTACGGCGAGCGGCCGACGAGCGTCACCGACATGAAGGAGATCGAGTAGAACCAGAGTCGGATCTGCTCGCGCATCTCGGAGACCCAGTCCGCCGGGAACCATTCCTCCCAGTACGCGTGATCCGGGAGGTCGGCCAGCGTGAGGCCCTTGGCGGCACCGGTGCCGTAGCCCGCGAAGACGTCGTCCTCGTTCTCCCACCCGAGCGTCGACAGCGGCACGATCCCGGCGTCGAGCCAGGCGTCTCCGACCTCCGGGACGCGCTTCACCTCCTCGTCGCATGCCTCGCAGCGGATGACGACCTCGTCGATCCACGGCCGGTGCAGCTCCTGGAGCTGCTCCAGTCCTCGGACGGCTCGTTCCTCGAGCTCCGCGCGCGATCCGATCACGTTCAGGTGCCCGCAGGAGCACGGATAGAAGGGGAGCGGCAGACCGTAGTACCGCTTCCGGGAGATGTTCCAGTCGTCCATGTTCCGAAGCCAGTCGTCCATGCGCTTCGAGTAGAAGTCGGGCGTCCACTCGACGGTTGCGTTCGCGTCGAGCATCGGCTGGCGAACCTCGTCGGCCGCGATGAACCAGTCGTCGACCACGCGGAAGACGAGCGGCGTGCCGCAGCGCCAGCAGGTCGGGTAGCGATGGACGATCGTGCCCGACTCGACGAGAAGGCCGCGCCGCTCAAGGTCGTCGATCACCGGCCGGGCGACGTCGTCGGTCGAGAGGCCGTCGAAGCCGAAGCCTGGGAGCATCCGGCCCGCCTCGTCGAGCGGCGCGAGCACCGGAAGGTCGTGCACGCGACCGAGCTCGAAGTCCTCGGAGCCTGCACCGGGCGCGATGTGCACGATCCCCGTCCCCTCGTCGAGCGAGACGTCGTCCCATGGGATGACGCGGTGCACGACGCCGGCCTGCGCCGGAATGTGGTCGAACGGGCCTTCGTACTCGAGCCCGACGAGCTCGCCGCCGAGCGCCGACCGGACGAAGGTCGCATCAGGCTTGCGCGCGACCGCCCACCACTCGCCGTCCTCGGTCAGGCCGTAGTCGGCGGTCGGATTCACGGCCGCCGCGACGTTCGCGGGCAGCGTCCAGGGCGTCGTCGTCCAGACCACGAGCGACTCGCCCTCGCGTCCCTTCAGCGGGAGCCGGACGAAGAGCGAGGGATGCTCGAGCTCGCGGTACTCCCCGGAGAAGACCTCGTGCTGCGAGATCGACGTCCCGCAACGCGGGCACCAGACCGTCGAACGGTGCCCCTGGTAGAGCCAGCCGCGCCGGTGCACCTCCGCGAGAAAGCGCCAGATGTACTCGATGTTGGTGTCCGAGAAGGTGTAGTAGTCGCGGTCCCAGTCCATCCACATGCCCAGGCGCTGCGAGCGCTCGGTGATCTCCTCGGAGAAGCGGGCGACGCGCTCTCTGCACCGCGCGGCGAACTCGGCCAGGCCGTATTCCTCGATCTCGCGCTTCGAGTTGAGGCCGAGCGACTTCTCGACCTCGACCTCGACCCACAGGCCCTGGCAGTCGAAGCCGTTCTGGTAGCGCTGTTCGTGGCCACGGAGCCCCTTGTAGCGCTGGAAGACGTCCTTGAGCGTCCTGCCCCAGGCGTGGTGCACGCCCATCGGGTTGTTCGCGGTGATCGGCCCGTCGATGAAGCTGAAGCGCGGCCCGCCACGATTCTTCTCGCGAAGCTGCTCGAAGGTTCCCTCGCGCTCCCAGCGCTCGAGCACGTCGAGCTCGAGCGCGTTGTGGTCGGGCTTGTCCGGCAGAGGTGTGAAGATCGGCGCCACGAGGAATCAGTCTAGGGAAGGGTTTCGGGGCCTTCGTCGTTCACACCCAGGCATTCGCAAATGACACGTATGAAAGGAACGAATGAGTCTCATGGCACTTGACGTCACCGAGCAGACCTTCGAGCAGGAAGTCCTGAGGTCCGAGACACCCGTCATCGTCGACTTCTGGGCCGAGTGGTGCGGTCCCTGCCACGCCGTCGCTCCTGTCCTCGAGAAGATCGCGGAGGAGCGCTCAGGCGAGGTCAAGCTCGTGAAGGTCAACATCGACGAGGAGCAGGGCCTGTCCATGAAGTACGGGGTGATGTCGATCCCGACGATGATCCTGTTCAAGGACGGCGAGCCGACCGCTGCAGCGGTCGGCGCCCAGCCGAAGTCCGCGCTCGAGCGCTCGCTCGGCTTCGCAGCCTAAGCGCAACGCGGCACTTCCCCTTCGAGGCGTAACCTGATAGGAAGCTGTTTGCAGCGAGTTTTGTTCGAGGCTTCCCCCTCCCCCTCCCCTAGCTGAAGGGCCGGCTTGCCGGCCCTTCGGTGCGTCTCGGCCACCGTGCTCCTGCGGCAGTGACCGCGGCGCGAGCGCGAAGCGCTCGCCTTCAGGGGTTTGCGCGATCTGGAGTTCGCGCTAGCGAATTCCAGATCTGCGAGAGAGACACCGGTAGCGTTCGGCCGTGTCCCCCCGACACGTCCCCGCCTCGGTGACCGAGCTCGCGCGCGTCGGCCTGTTCGCCGACCTTCCGGGCGAGACGCTCGGCAAGCTCGCGGACCGGATGGACCGCGAGGAGGTGTCCTCCGGAACCGTCCTCGTCCGTGAGGGCGAGCCTGGAGACCGCTTCTTCGTCCTCCTGTCGGGCGTCGCCGGCGTCTCCCAGTCCGCGCTCGGCGAGCGGCGGATCCTGAAAGCCGGCGAGTTCTTCGGCGAGGTCGCGCTGACGATGAACGTGCCGCGCACCGCGACCGTGACCGCGATGACGCCGTGCGTCGTCGCAAGCTGCGACGAGGCGACGTTCGACGAGCTCGTCCGGCCGCTGTTCGCCGACGACGGCGACGACTTCGACGCCGCGTAGGTCACGATCCCTTGTGAAACAGTGTCACAAGGGATCTCTCGTCTCTTCGATCACCGCGTCGGCGAGGCGCGGCCACGCCTCCTTCGCCCACTCGTCGAACTCCCGCGTCGTGAGCGCGGCGCACACGACGCGGGCGACCGGATCGACCCAGAGGAACGTGCCGGTGCCGCCGAAGTGGCCGTACGTGCGCGCGGACGTGCGCGCGCCCATCCACGACGGCGGCACCGTGTTCAGCTGGACGCCGAGACCCCAGTCGAGTGGATCGAAGCGGCCGTGGTCGGGGAGCACGCCCGGCAGACCCGGAAACTGGACGGAGACCATCTCGTCCCGCGTCTCGTCGGCGATCAGATGCGGGCTGAGCAGCTCACGGCCGACCGCGAGGACCTCGCTCAGCGAGGCGTGCATGCCGGAGCCCGGGTCGCCCGACGGGTCGAGGCCGATCGCGAGTGGCAAGCAGATCGCCTCGCGCACGTAGTCGGTGAACGCCATGTCAGCGCGTTCCTCGAGGTGGGCAGCGAGCACGCGGAACGCCTCGTTCGAGTAGATGCGCCGACGCTCCGGACGTGCGATCGGCTCGGTGCCCTCGAACGGCAGGCCCGACGTGTGCGAGAGAAGGTGCCGCACGGTCGCGCCCGGAGGGCCGGCCGGCTCGTCGAGGTCGACGACGCCCTCCTCGGCGGCGATCAGCACCGCCAGCGCCGTAACCGGTTTCGACACCGAGGCGAGCCGGACCGCTCGCGCGGCGTCACCGCGGGTCGACACCGCCCCGGTCGAATCGACGATGCCGGCAGCGGCGAACTCGACCGGCCAGCCGTCGATCTGGCGGAGGGCCTCCACGCGCGGCGATACTAGTCCCCTCGTGGAGCGGCGAAACATCTCGGGCACGGGCGCGTACGAGCCGATCGTGGGCTACTCGCGCGCCGTGGTCGTCGGCGATCGGGTGCACGTGTCTGGAACGGCTGCGAACCCGGCCGATGGATCCCCGCCGCCGGAGGACATCTACGACCAGACGCGTGTCTGCCTGGAAATCATCGGAACAGCGCTCGAGCGGGCGGGGACCAGCCTCGCCAACGTCGTGCGCACCCGCGTCTACCTCGTGAACGCGGACGACTTCGACGGGTTCGCGCGCGCGCACGCGGAGGTGTTCGGCGACGTGCGACCGGCGAACACGACCGTGCTCGCGGGCCTCTTCGACCCCAGGTGGAAGGTCGAGATCGAGGTCGAGGCCGTCCTTCCGTGACGGAACAGCAGGCGTTTCCTTCCTCGATCACCGGGAACGGGTCGGAGCCGGCGGGCAGCGTCCTCGACCACACGTTCGGCACGGGCGACGCGTACACACTCGGAGTCGAGGAGGAGTACCAGCTCCTCGACCCGGAGACGTTCGACCTCGTCCAGCACATCGAGACGATGCTCGAGGCGGTCACCGGACACGAGCTCGAGGCCAGGATCAACGCCGAGCTCATGCAGTCGGTGCTGGAGATCACGACGCCGGTCTGCCACAACGCCGGCGACGTCATGCGCTGGCTGACGAAGCTGCGCGGCTACGTCACGGAGATCGCGCACGAGCAGAACACGCGTGTCGGATCGGCAGGCACGCACCCGTTCAGCCTCTTCGAGCGGCAACGAATCACCGCTAAAGACCGCTACCACGCCCTGATCGACCAGATGCAGTACGTCGCGCGGCGAGAGCTGATCTTCGGGATGCACGTGCACGTTGCGGTCGACGACCCGGAGAAGGCGGTTCAGGTCGTCAACGGGCTCCTCCCGCACCTCGCGCCGCTGCTCGCCCTGTCGGCGAGCTCTCCGTTCTGGCGGGGCGAGCCGACCGGGCTGGCGTCGAGCCGGCAGATGGTCTTCTCCGCGTTCCCGCGCTCGGGCCCCCCTCCCCGGTTCCGCGACTACGCGGACTACGCCTCGGTCGTGGGGCAGCTCGAGCGGTCCGGGTGCATAGCCGACTACACGCACATCTGGTGGGACATCCGCCTGCATCCGCGGCTCGGCACGATCGAGATCCGCATCTGCGACGCGGTGACGCGAGTCGAGGATGCGGTCGCGATCGCGGCGTACTGCCAGGCGCTCGTCAAGCAGCTCAGCGAGCGCCACGACGCGGGCGAGGACATCCCCTCCTACCACCGGATCCTGACGAGCGAGAACAAGTGGCTCGCGGCGCGGTACGGGCTCGAAGCGCCCGTGATGGACCTCGGGACCGTGAGCCGGAACCGCGTTCCGGTCGCGCGGCTCGTGCGTCGCACCGTCGGCGAGCTTCGCCCTCATGCGCGCGAGCTCGGCTCCGAGCGCGAATTGGAGGGCGTGCTCGAGATCCTCGCCCGCGGCTCGTCGTCGGACCGCCAGCTGCGCATCTACAACGCGAACCGCGACATCGCCGAGGTCGCCCGCGCGATCGCAGAGGCGACCGAGGCGCTGCCCCTCTCCGCCTAGTGCGTGTGCACGACGAAGCTCCGCGTGTCGACCGCCGCGACCGTCTCGCGACCCTGGCGCACCTCGAGCATCCGATCACTGCGCAGCGCGAGCCGTAGCGCCATCTGTTGCGGCCGCTTCAGGTCGAGCGGCAGATCGATGCAGTAGGCCTGGCGCCGGACGGTGTCGAGGGCATGGACGAACGGCTCCTTCTTTGCCCGTGCATAGAGCGTGTAGGCCCAGCGCCTGTCGGAGGTCGTCCGCCGCGTCACGGCCCAGCCGCGCATGAGCCTCTCGCCGATCTCCGAATCGACGATCGGGCGCGCCTGCAGGCGGCGTGCCGCTAGGTCGTACGCCCGCACCCGGTACGAGATGCTCCGCCCGAGCTCCGTGTACTGGATGAGATAGAGCACCGACGCGTCGGGCGAGATCGCGTCGTACGACCAGAGGCCCGGGAGCGTCACGCGTCGGAGCCTCATCGTCTTGGTGTCGACGAGCGCGAATTGCGTCGTCGCGTTGCGGGCAGGCGAGCCGGCTCCTGCCGGCGTCGCGAGGACGAGCGTGCGTCCGTCGCGCGAGATGCCATCGGTCGTCCCGTCCAGGCTCACCTGTGGGATGCCGAAGGAGCCGCGTAGTTGCCGCCAGCGCATGACATGGCCACCGGGGATCCGCGCGAACGAGACGATCGTGTGCTGCCCGGTCGTGAGCGCGACGTAGCGAACGTCGCCGTCGGGCGAGACGACTCCACGGCCGCCGTTGAGAACCGTCGCGGGTCCACCCTTCTGGGCGTCCGCTCCGGCGGCGCCGACCAACGTGAGCGCGGTGAGCACGAGCGTGAGGACGAGCGAGCGAAGGTGCATGAGGGCTCCTTTCACGGGCCGTAGGCGATGCAGGCGTCGTGGGCGGCACGGGCGATCGTGTGAACGCCATGCACGCCGCCGTTTGCGTCGAGCAGGCTGAGAGTCCCGCGGCTCAACGACGGGGTGACGATGCGCCCCCAGCCGAAGCTCACGTTGTACGAGCCGACGGGAACGCGGGCTCCCCGGACGAGCTCGCCATCGAGGCGATGGCGGCGCAGGGTGCCGTCGTCGCCGGCGGCGACGAATGCCTTCTCTCGCGCGAAGGTGACGTGCTGCGGCGGAGAGCCGGCGGCGATCTCGCGAAGCACACGCCTGTCGCGCGCGTAGAGAGCGATCCGCCGCTGGTCGCCGGAGGTCACCCAGACCGTGCGACCGTCGGGGGCGAAGACGACGTCGTGGGCGAGGAACGGAGGTCTGAACGTGCGGACGAGCCGTGGGCGCCGCGGATCGCTCGCATCGAGGACTGCAACTCGCGCGGCCGTCGTCCCGAGCGCGGTCCAGATCGTCCTGGCGTCGGGAGCGATCCCGAGGTGCCGCGCTGGGCCGGGCACCGCGGTGCGCCAGAGCACGCTGCGGCGCCCGGTATGCAGTACGACGACCTCCTCCCGCTCCGAGTCGGTCACGTAGGCGAGAGGTAGGCGTGGATGGACCGCCGTGTAGCGCGGCGCGCCGAAGCCGTCGAGCTCGGCGCGGACCGTGCCGGTCACGGCGTCGAGCAGCGTCACGAGACCGTGCTCGGTGTGCGCGACGACCGCGGCCGAGTCGTGCACCGACTCGATGCTGCGAGGACCCGGCCCGGTCGAGATGCGCTTCACGACCTCCGCCGAGCCGAGATCGAGCACGACCACGTGGCTCTCGAGGTCGGCGGTGACGTAGGCAGCCGGTGCACCTCCAAGGCGCCGCGCGAGGCCGACCGGCGCGGCGGCGAGGCCGACCGTGAACGAGCCGGCAGCGCCGAGGAACGTCCTTCGATTCACATACGTGATACGCCTCGCAGGCCGAGATGGGTCCGGCCTCGTGACACTGTGTCACTTGGACCTTTCGCCCCCCGGCGCTCGTATCCGGGGCATGGACCTCTCGGCAAGGTTCCGTCGTAGTCTGGGCATCGGATGCGCGCGGGTCGGGACGAGCGCGCCCGCGTGCGCGGCGCGCAGCGAGGGTCGGCCTCGGACCTCGAGGCCCTCTTCCGGACGTACTGGCCCCGCGCGTTTCGCGCCGCCTACCTCGTCACGCACGATGCCGGTGCGGCCGAAGACATCGCGCAGGAGTCGTTCCTCGCCGCGATCCGCGCGCTCGACCGCTTCGACCGGCGCCGTCCGTTCGGCCCGTGGCTCCATCGGATCGTGGTCAACCGCGCGATCGACTGGACCCGCGCTCGGAAGCTCCGCGGCGAGGTCGAGCTCGTCGACTCCGTGCCGGCTCCCGAGACGGCACCCGCCGGAGGGGAGACGCTGGCGGCGCTCGCGCGACTCTCGCCGGAGCACCGCGCCGTGGTCGTGATGCGCTACCTGCTCGAGTTCACGCCGGGCGAGATCGCCGACGCGCTCGACCTCCCGCGCGGAACGGTCAACTCCAGGCTCCGGCGCGGGCTGGACGCTCTCGGAGACGAGCTGTGAAGCCCGAGCTCGAGCGGATCGAGATCCCCGGCGAGCACGAGGCGCGTGCGCGATCGTGGTCGGTCGTCGCGAGATCGTTTCACGAGCGAAAGGCAACGCGTCCTCGCGCGCAGTGGCCGAAGGTCGCCGCAGTCGCGATCGCGCTAGCCGCGCTCGCGGCGGCCGCGCTCAGCTCTCCCGGTCGCGCCGTCCTGGACGAGGTGCGCGAGGTCGTCGGGGTCGAGCGCGCGCAGCCGGCGCTCTTCTCGCTTCCCGCCCCCGGCCGGCTTCTCGTCTCCTCGGATGCCGGCGTCTGGATCGTCCAGCAGGACGGCTCGAAGCGACTGCTCGGCCCCTACCGCGAGGCGAGCTGGTCGCCGTTCGGGCGCTTCGTGGTCGTCGCTCGCCAGTTCGAGCTGACGGCGATGGACCCGGAAGGCGGAGTGCGCTGGACGCTCGCCCGCCGCGACGTTCGCTTCCCTCGCTGGACCGGGTCGGAGACGGACACGCGGGTCGCGTACGTCGACCGAACCGGCATTCGCGTCGTCGGCGGCGACGGGCTCGGCGATCGCCTGCTCGTGCCCAAGGTTCGCGGACCGCTCGCGTGGCGCCCAGGCGCCGGCTTCCAGCTCGCGTACGTCGACCGACGTGGACGAGTCGTGCTGATCGACACAGAGACCGGTCGGGTGCGGTGGCGCACTCGCCCGGACGGCCGTGTGCTCGGCCTGGAATGGTCGTCGAACGGCAGCCGGCTGGTGGCACGCCTTATCGGCGGGCTCGACGACCTGAGCATCTACACGCCGCGGGGCGCGCTGCACACAGGCTTCCGGACGCCTCGCGGCCGTGTCACGGCGGCAGCGACCCGACCCGCGAGCAACGCGAGGGCTGTCGCCGTCGCGGTGAACGGTCAGGCCAGACTGTTCATGCCCGATGTGCTGCGCGATGCTCTGTCGGGCCCAGGCGTGCTCTCCCGCCTCGCGTGGTCGCCCGACGGAGCGTGGCTGCTCGCGAGCTGGCCGAGCGCCGACCAGTGGGTCTTCGTGCGCGCGGACGGCAAGCGCATCCGCGCGGTCTCGAACGTCTCCGAGCAGTTTCGCTCGCGCTCGTTCCCGCGCATCGAGGGCTGGGTCGCGGGCTAGGCTCGCGGCATGCTCGAGGCTGGCGCTTCCGTTCCCGACGTCCAGGTGTGGGCCGACATCCGCGAGGAGTCGAAGCCGCTACGAGAGGTGCTGGGGGACGGATTGACGCTGCTCTGCTTCTACCTCTTCGACTGGTCTCCCGGCTGAACGAACGAGCTGCACCTCCTGCGTGACAGGGGCGACGACCTGGCAGCAGCCGGCATTCGCCCGTTCGCGATCTCGCGCGACTCGCCGTGGTCGCACCGCGCGTGGGCACAGTCGCTCGGCGTGGACGTGCCGCTCCTCTCTGACTGGAACGGCGATGCGACGCGCGCGTTCGATGTCGCATTCGAGCCGGTCGACATGCACGACGTCGCCATCCGTTCGGCGTTCTTGATCCGCGATGGCGCGACGATCGAGGCGGCGTGGCTGCTCGGCAGGGAGCAGCCGGACATCGACGCTGTGATCGAGGCGGCGCGCGCCTAGCGACCCGTGATGTGGAGCCTGCGCCGCATCGCGCGAGTGCCGTACCTCCACGCGAGCCAGCCGATCATGGCGTAGAACCCTCGCTTCATGGGGTGAAGCTTCCCCGCGCGAGGACTTCCGAAAACATCAGCCCCGTCGCAGCCGTTCCGCGAAGCCGACATTCGGCGCATGGAGGTTCAGCATCCGGAGCTCGCGATCGCCGACGTTGCGGAACCCATGGACGACGCCGATCGGTGCGGCGACGTACGAGCCGGGGCCGAGGCGAACGGTCTCGTCTCCCATGACGAACTCGGCCTCGCCATCGAGCACGTAGAAGGAGTCGACGTGGTCGTCGTGGGTATGAGGATCGACGCCCTCGAAATCAGGGCCGAACCGGAGCTCGACGACCTCGAGCTCGGGCAGCTCGGCGAGGATCCTGTGATCGCGAGGCCCGCGCGAGACCTTCTCGCCCTCGTCGGGGCCGGCGAGGATGCCCTCCATCCCCGCTACATGCCCATCGCGTGATAGCCGGCGTCGACGTAGAGCATCGTGCCGGAGACGTTCGCGGCGTCGTCCGAGAGGAGATACGCCGCCGCGCCTCCGCAATCGTCAGACTCGATCTGACGGTGCAGCGGGGCGCGCTCCTCGAACATCGTCTGCATCGTCGTGAAGCCGGCGATCGAGCGGGCGGCAAGCGTTCGGACCGGGCCGGCGGAGATCGCGTTCACGCGGATGTTCTTGAAGCCGAGATCCCAGGCGAGGTACCGGACGCTCGCGTCCAGCGTCGCCTTCGCGACGCCCATGACGTTGTAGTGCGGCACCGCACGCTCGCCGCCGAGGTACGTCATGGTCACGATCGAGCCGCCTCCACGGGTCTCCATCAGCGGCTCGGCCGCCCGTGAGCAGGCGACGAGCGAATACGCGCTGATGTCGACCGCCATCCAGAACCGGTCGCGGGGCGTGTCGACAAACCGCCCCTCCAGATCCTCAGCTGCGGCGAACGCGACCGAGTGGACGAGGACGTCGAGGCCGCCGCCGAACGCCTCGGCCACCTCGGAGAAGACTCGCGTGACATCGTCGTCGGAGCGCACGTCGCACTCGGTGACGAGCGGGCTCTCGATCGTGGCGGCGAGGTCGCGGACGTTCTTCTCGATGCGCTCGCCCTGGTAGGTGAAGGCGACGGTGGCTCCCTCGTCCGCGAGCCGCTTCGCGATCGCCCAGGCGATCGAGCGCTGGTTCGCGACGCCGAGGACGAGCGCCTGCTTGCCTTCGAACCTGCCGGGCATCCGGCGATCCTAGTTAGTCTCGCTCGCCATGGCCGACGAGCACGTCGCGGTGATCACGGGAGCCTCGTCGGGAATCGGGGAGGCGACGGCACGCGAGCTCACGAAGCGCGGATGGCACTGCGTCCTGCTCGCGCGCCGCGCCGACGAGCTCGAGCGGATCGCACAAGAGATCGGCGGCGAGTGGGAAGTCTGCGACGTCTCCGATCGCGCGCAGGTCGACGAGGTCGCGGCCCGCGTGCTCGAGCGGCACCCTGCGATCGGACTGCTGATCAACAACGCCGGGATCGCCGCACGCGGGAGCTTCCTCGACATCGACCCCGAGCTGGTCGAGCGCGTCACCGCGGTGAACTACCTCGGTGGCGTCTGGTGCCTGCGCGCATTCGCGCCCGGCCTTCGAGCCGCTCGAGATGCGCACGTCGTCAACGTCGTCTCTGTGGCCGGGACTGTCGCATTCGCGCCCGCCGGCGCGTACGCCGCGTCGAAGCACGCGCAGCTCGCATTCTCGCGCTCGACCGCTGCGTTGCTTCGGCCCGAGGGGATCCAGGTGCATACCGTGATGCCCGGATTCGTCGAGACCGAGGGCTTTCCGCAGCGCTCGAAGCTCCGGAGCCCGTTCTTGCGGCGCTTCGTGATCGAGGCCGACGACGTCGCAAAGGCGATCGTGAACGCCGTCGAGAAGGGAAAGGCCGAGGTGACAGTGCCGTGGTTCCCCTATCGCATCGCGAGCGTCGGGCAGGCGCTCGTGCCGGGGCTCTTCTCCCGTCTCGTCACCCGCCGCGCCGGGGAGCACCGCGACGGCAGCTAGGAGGGCTCAGACGCCCGCCTTGCGGGCGACGTACCATCCGACTTCGATGTCGTAGGGCGCAGCAGGCGCAGGTCCGCGGATGCGAGCGCGCTCCTCCTCGTCGAAGCCCGCGAGCTCCAGGCGCTCCTCGAGGTCGACCTTCTCCCGCGTCACCTCCGACGAGATCAGCACGAGATCGTTCGCATCGAGGAAGCCCCGGATGTCCGCCTCGGGCAGCAGCCGCTGGTGTGTCTCGTCGCGCAGGCGCTCGAAGCGGTCCTGCTCGAGGTTGACGAGCGGATCGATGGAGCCGAGCTGGTCGGCGATGAAGACCTTGCCGCCGGGACGTGCGACTCGCACGAGCTCGGAGACCGCGAGCTCGGGGCGGCGCACGTGATGGAGGACGCGGTGGCAGCACACGAGATCGAACTCGGCGTAGCCGAAGGGCAGGCTCATCACGTCGGCCTGCTGGAAGCGGACGTTCGCGGGTGCAGAAGCCCGCGCGGCCTCGAGGTAGTCCTCGCGCGTGTCGACGCCGACGACCTCGGCCACGTGCGGCGCGAGCGCGAAGGCGACCGAACCTGTGCCGCACCCGGCGTCGAGCGCCGCCTCCGTTCCCGTGAACGGGCCGAGCAGCCGCCGGACACGCTGGGCCAGGTCGGCACTGCGTCGCTCTTGCAGCGCCAGCCGCAGCTCGACGCTCACGTCCCCGGCTCCACCGCCGCGAGCTCGCGCGCGAGCGCGAGCGCCTCGTCACGCGTCGAGATCGTCCCCGCTGCCCGCTCCTCCTCGATGGCGTCGAGGATACGTCCGATCGTCGGGCCGGGCTCGAGACCGAGCTCGTCGCCGCGGACGAGTGGGGCGGCCGGATCCGCACGCCGCGCGGCCTCGACGACACCGACGAGCTCGGGAGCGCCGACGAACGCCAGTGCGTCGAGCGCCCACGGCTCGGTCGCACGGCGAAAGAGGTGGATCGCGCGGGGCGACGGATAATCCGGCTTCCGGGCCCTGCGCAACGCCGCCGCGTAGCGCTTCAACTCGTTCGAGATCGGAAGCCGCCGGCCGAGGTCGTCCCCGAAGACGGCGACGAGCCTGAAGTCGGGGTCGTCGAGCGCGTCGAGGCGCTCGTCGAGCCGTCCCCCGAGCGGCACGAGGAGACCGACCTCGTCGAGGCGGCGATACGCGGCGGCCGAGAACCGCTCGAGCTCCGCGAGCACGCGCTCTCCCGCGGGCTCCGTGACGAGCGCGACCGAGGTACGGAGAAGCGCCTCGGTCGGCGCGTCCATCGCGAATCCGAGCTCGTCCTCGAACCGGACCGCGCGCAGGAGCCGCAGCGGGTCGTCGACGAAGATCGACTCGGACACGGCCCGGATGACGCCTGCCTCGAGGTCCGCACGCCCCTCGTGCGGATCGTGCGTCGCGCCCGTCCCCACGTGCACTGCGATCGCGTTGAACGTGAAGTCCCGCGTCGCGAGGTCGGCGTCGATCCCGTCCCCGACCGGCGTGAAGTCGACGGTTTCCTGAACGCCGTCGACGACGACCCGCCATGCGCCGTGGCGCTCCGAGAGCGGGAAGACGGAGCCTCCGAATCGCCGGGCGAAGCGGTTCGCGGCGTCTCGCGGCTCGGCACACGAGACGTCGAGGTCGAGGACGGGCCGCAGGAGAAGCTGGTCACGGATCGCCCCGCCCACCACCCACGCGTCCTCGTCGCCGAGGAGCTCGCGCAGGCGCTCATCCATCGACGGCGACCCGCCGGGCACGGCCGGAACGTGTGTTGAGCCCGGTCGCGATCTCGTAGGCGATCGTGTCCGCCACCCGGGCATGCTCCTCGATGAGCACACCGTCCCCCACGAGCGTCACGGGCGTGCCCGACTCGACGGGCTTGTCGAGCACGACCGCCAACGCGTCCATGGAGATCGTGCCCACAACACGACGGCGAACGCCGTCGACGAGCACGTCCGTTCCGGTCATGTCGCGGCGGAACCCGTCGGCGTACCCGACAGGGACGACGCCGATCCAGGTCGGGCGATCGGCGACGTAGCGGCGCCCGTAGCCCGTGCTCTCGCCCGGCTCGAGCCTCTTGGTCAACGCGACGTACGACTCCCAGCGCAGGGCTGGCTCGAGGCCGTCGTCGGCCGGATCCGTGCCGAACGGCGAAATGCCGTAGAGCGCGATCCCGCATCTGACTGCGTCGAATCTCGCCTCGGCGAAGCGCAGGACGGCGGCGCTGTTGGCGAGATGCCGTGTGAGGGAGCCGAGGGCGGCGGTCGCCTCCCGGAAGCGCGCGACCTGGAGTTGCGTGAAGGCCGAGTCCGACTCGGCGGACGCGAGGTGGCTCATCACGCCGACGACGTCGCGCGTGGGAGCCGGGAGCTCCGAGAGCCCCCAGCGACCCATCCCGGTGTCGATCTTGAGATGGACGCGCACGCCTTCCGGGATCGGCTCGTCCGCCGCGACCAGCTCCAGGCGCGCCATGCGTGCCTCGCCGAGTTCGCGTTCCGAGACCGGCCCCATGACGAGGATGCGCGCGTTGCGGAGCGCGGCGCGCAGGTGCAGGGCCTCGGGCAGGGTTGCGACGCAGAGCGCGGTCGCGCCAGCCTCGAGCGCCGCCTTGGACACGTCGACCGCGCCGTGGCCGTAGCCCTCCGCCTTCACGACGGCCCAGAGCTCGGCTCCCTCCGCTGCACGCAGGAGCGTCTCGGCGTTGCGCCGGATCGCCCGGAGGTCGAGGGTGAAGCACGACCGGTCCATGCGGCCATTGTCTACTCGAACCGCGGGATCCGGTATCGGGTCAGCGTTCGAGCGTCGGCGGCAGCAGGTGGAGGAGGTCGCTCGCGACGAGCCCGGCCTGCGCCGGCGCGGCCGTCGCCGCGAGCCCGTGCGCAACGGCGGCCGCAGCGGCGGCCGTCGCCGGGTCGACGCCCTTCGCGAGGAACGCGGCCACGACGCCCGTCAGCACGTCGCCCGTGCCTGCCGTTGCGAGCGACGGCGGGCCATAGTCGGAGACGACCGTCGTGCCGTCCGGTGAGGCGACGAGCGTGTCCGACCCCTTGAGCAGGACGACGGCGCCGAAGCGCTGCGCAGCCTCTCGCACGGCGGCGAGCCGGTGAGCGTCCACCCACTCGGAGCCCCGGCCGAGCAGGCGGCCGAGCTCGCCGGCGTGCGGCGTGAGCACGGTCGGCGCCTCACGCCCGACGGGCTCGAGCTCGAAGAGGGCGTCCGCGTCCACGACCGCAGGCAGGTCGAGCTGAGCGAGGAGCTCGCGCACGAGGGCCGTGCGCTGCGGGCCTCGGCCGAGCCCAGGCCCGAGCGCGAGCACCGTTGCGCGCTCCGCCGCCGCGCAGATTTTCTCGACGGCGTCCTCCTCCTGCCACGGGATCTTCACGGGCTCCAGCGCGAGCGCCTCCGCCGCCGGCAGCGCGTCGGCCGGCACGGCGAGCGCGACGTAGCCGGCATCGGCGCGGAGCGCAGCCATCGCAGTCAGGCAGGCTGCGCTCGTCGTGCCGCGCTGCCCCCCGACGACGAGTACCGACCCGGCGGTGTACTTCGAGTCACCTTCCCTCCGCCGCGGAACGGTCTCGAGAACCGCGGGGGTGACGCGGCGGACCTCGGTTGTCGTGCCCTCGAGGCCGATGTCCGCGACCACGACACGGCCGGCGTGGGACCGCCCGGGCGCGACGACGAGCCCCACCTTCGGCGCATGAAACGTCACCGTCAGCTCGGCGTCCACGACCGCGCCGGCGATCTCGCCGGTGGAGGCGTCGACCCCGGAGGGAACGTCGACGGAGACGACCGGTGCGGCGGCCGCGTTGATCCGCGCGATCAGCTCGGCCGAATCGGGACGCGGCTCACCGTGGAAGCCCGTGCCGAACAGCGCGTCGACGACGACGTCGTACCCGTCGACGTCATTGGTCTCGTCTGCGACGTGACCCGCGTCGCGCAGGAGCCGAGCCGCAACGCGCCCGTCGCCTCCGTTCGACCCGCCGCCGCAGACGCACGCGAAGCTCCGCGCAGCCGGGAAAGCGAGCATCGCCTCCCGCGCAACCGCTGCCCCGGCTCGCTCCATCAGCTCCGGGATCGAGTCCGGGTAGTCCGCGTACCGCTCCTCGGCCGCGCGCATCTCGGCGGCGGTGTAGAGCGGCTCGTACGCCTCACCCATCTAGAGGCCTGATGTGGGTTAGGGGTGCGTGCGGGGAGGGCATGCGCCAAGCATCGGGTTCGGCGCGGTGCTCGCCGATACCCGAAGGTATCGGTGAGTGACGCGACGGACGCGATGCGCCGTGCGCAGGCCCCCATCCGTGCGTGCCCCTAACCCACATCAGGCCTCTAGGCGAGGGCTCACGACGGCGATCGCAGCGGCGATCTCGCGTGAGTGCGTCATCGAGAGGTCGATGTCGCCTGCCCGGACGCGCTCGGCGTACGCGGCGGTACGGCCCGAGAGGCGTACTCCCGGCTTCGGGCGACCCACGATCTCGATCTCCTTCCACGTGAACCGAACACCGCAGCCGAGCGCCTTGCCGACGGCCTCCTTCCCCGCGAAACGCCCTGCGTAGCTCTGAGCCGGGCGAGCTCGCGAGTCGCAGTAGGCGCGCTCGGCCTCGGTGAAGCAGCGCTCGCGAAACGCCGGCCTCTCGAGCGCCCGCTCGATCCGTTCGATCTCGATGATGTCGACGCCGACCCTCACGGAGCCCAGCCGCCGGCGAGATCCTCCTCGAGGAGCGCCGGGAAGTGCGCGAGCGACGAGACGACGATGTCCGGCGGCGTGTCGGCCGACTCGAGCGCCTCGGGCCGGAACTTCCCCGTACGTACGAGCGCCGTCTTCATCCCGAAGAGGCGAGCGCCGCGCACGTCGGCCTCGACGTCGTCGGTGACGAGCCACGTCAGCTCCGGCTCGGCGCCGAGGGCATCGAGCGCCGCCGCGAAGTACGACGGGCTCGGCTTCCCGAGCACCGTGGCCTCCACGCCGGTCGCGTATTCGAGCCCTGCCACGAACGCGCCCGAGTCGAGCATCGGCCCGAGGCTCGTCTGCCACCACTTGTTCTTGTGCAGGCAGTACAGGGACGCGCCCATCTGGATCTCGGAGAAGGCGCGCGAGAGGTTCATGTAGCTGAACACCTGGTTCGGCTCGATCGTCTCGTCGCAGCCGCCGACGAGCACGGCCTCGGCGTGGTCGCCGACGAGCTCGATGCCCTCGAGGTCCGGGACGATCGACGGCATCACGAGGGCCAGCACGCGCTTTCCCTCGAGCTCGCGAACGGCGGCGACAGGCGTCGTCTGGAGCTCCTCGGGCTCGAGCGTGAAGCCCATCTCGCGCAGTTCGTCGGCGAGGCGAGCGCGCGGGCGCGTCGAGTTGTTCGTGACGAACCGGAGCGCGTGGCCGGCGCGCCGAAGCTCGGAGACCGCGTCCGGGACGCCGGGAATCGGTTCGCCCGAGACGTGCAGCACGCCGTCGATGTCGAGCAGAATGCACGCCATGGAGCGTGAGTCTATTCGGGTCACACGCTCCGTCCTCCTGCCGGTTTCGGAGATAGCGATGCGGGTCTCGCGCTCGAGTGGACCGGGCGGGCAGCACGCGCAGAAGTCGTCGACCCGGGTCGAGGCGACGTTCGACGTCGAAGCTTCCTCGGCCCTCACGGACGCCCAGAAGCGACGAGTCGTCGCGCGCGCTGGCCCCGTCCTCCGGGCGGTCGCACAGGACGAGCGCAGCCAGTCACGCAATCGCGAGCTCGCGGTGGAGCGTCTCGTCGAGAAGCTGCGCGCGGCGCTCGCGGTGCCACGCCGGCGCAAGGCCACG
>DASUCI010000259.1:0-2933 GCA_035762825.1 Gaiellaceae bacterium
GCGCCTCTGGCTGCCCGTCGTCGCCTGGGCAGCGTTGATCTTCGCCTTCTCCTCCGTCCCCGACCTCACCACCGGGCTCGGCGGCTGGGATCTCGTCCTCCGCAAGCTCGCGCACGCGGCCGAGTACGCCGTGCTCGGCGCGCTCCTCGTGCGCGCGACGGGACGGGCCGGGCTCGCCGTCGGGCTCGGAACGCTCTACGCCGTCAGCGACGAGGTCCACCAGTCGTTCGTCCCGGGTCGCCTCGGCTCCCCACTCGACGTCGCGCTCGACGCCGTCGGCGTGCTCGTCGGCGTCCTCGTCTGGCAGACGGTCCGCTCGCGGCGACTCGCATGACCACGACGCGAGCGCTCGCAATCGAGCTCGACGCGCTCGGCGACACGCGCGCGCTCTGGCGGGCATGGCTCGAGTCGGCGCGCGGCGTGCTCGACGTGGACCCCGACGACCTGCCGGTCGACCGTGCGGATGCCGCCGTCGCGCTCGACGACGCGGGCGCCGGGAACTGGCGGGCCCTCCTCGAGCGCTACAGCGAGGATCACGCGCCGGCGTTCCTGCGGCGGGATGCCGCGACGAGCGCGCGCCTACAGGCGCTCGTAGACGACGGTGCGACGCTCGGCGTCTTCACCGATGCGCCGGACGAGCTCGCGCGCACCGCGCTCGCACAGCTCGGCGCGTCCCGGCGCATCTCCGCGCTCGAGACCGGTGACGGGGCGTTCGAGCGCCTGCTCGAGGTCATCGGTCGAGACGCGACGGTGGTTCGTACCCGGGCCGACCTCCTGAACCGCCCGTAGAATTCGGCGTTGTGGATCAGCACGACGTCGGAGACCGGCAGCTCGACGCCCTGCTCGAGCGTCTCGATCGGATCGCAGACGAGCTCGAGCGCCTCAACCGTACGACCGAGCGGCAGGAGGGCTTCACGCTCGTCGCGCGCGAGCTCCACGACCTCCAGGAGTCGCTGAACGCGCTCGCCTACGCGGCTCTCGGACAGGCCCCGCCGCGCGTACGCCGGCGCGCTAGCTGATCCGGTAGATCGTCCCCTCGCCCGAGACGGCGAAGAGCTCGCCTGCGGCGTTCTCGCCGAACGAGGTCAGGCTCTCCACGCGGAACGGCTCCACGCGGAGGCCCCTCGCCTCGCCGGCGGCGATCCGGAAGCTCCACACGATCCCGCTGCAGTAGTCGCCGTAGACGTAGCGGCCGCGCTCCGAGCGCCGCGCCGTGCCGCGATAGACGAAGCCGCCGGTGACGCTGCAACCGCGGCCGTGGTCGTACTCCGCGACCGGGAACACGAGCTTGCCGGTGCTCGGATTTCCGTCCTCGAAGCGACGCGAGCCCTCGTACAGGTCCCAGCCGTAGTTCTCGAGCCCGGAGCTCGAGCGCGGCGTGAAGTTCACCTCTTCGATCGAGCCCTGGCCGACGTCGCCGATGTAGAGGTCGCCGTTCGCGCGGTCGAACGAGAAGCGCCACGGGTTGCGGAGGCCGAGCGCCGCGATCGACCAGCCCGCCGCCGGCCTCGCTGGGTCGAGCGTCAGCAGCTTGCCGAACTGCGACTCCATGTTCTGTGCTCGATTCTCGGGATCGCCTCCGGATCCGCCGTCCCCGATGCTCGTGTACAGCAGACGGTCCGGGCCGAAGGCGAGGTGGCCGCCGTTGTGATTGCCGTACGGGTCCGGCACCGCCAGCAGTACCGCCCGGCTCGACGCGATCGCCCGCGCGCCGTTCGAGCGGTATCGGACGACCGTGTTGCGCCCCGAGTCCGACGTGTAGGCGATGTAGAAGCGACGGTTTTTCGCGTACGCCGGATCGAACGCGAGGCCGAGTAGACCTTGCTCTCCGCCGAAGGCGACCTGGTCGCGGATGTCGAGGAAGACGGTGCGGCGACCGCCGCGGACACGAAGGACGCGCCCGGGTTGCTCGACGACGTAGACCGTCTTCGGCTCTCCTGGGGCGTAGGTCAGGAGCACCGGCTCGTCGAAGCCGCGCAGGTACACGGCCTTGCGAAACACACTCTCGGCTCCGTGAGCCGAGCCTGCCAGCGACGCGACGAGAGCACCCAGGAGCACGACGACGCCGATGCGCACGTGCGCACCGTAGCCGAGGGTTGTAAGCGCAGGATGCCGGAGTACGCTACGCGCTCGTGCGGGTCTTCCTCATCGGGGCGGGGCAGGTCGGGAGCACGATCGTCGAGGCGCTCCACGAGGACCACGAGATCACGGTCGTCGACACCGAGACCTCCCGGCTCCAGGCGCTGACCGCGCGTTTCGACGTGGCGGTCTTCGAGGGCGACGGAACGAGCCGGAAGGATCTCGCGGCCGCCGGAGCCGCCACGGCCGACCTCGTCATCGCGTGCACGTCGCGCGACGAGGTCAACCTCGTCGCCGGCATGTTCGCCCGGCGCGAGGCCGAGAACGCCACGACCGTCATCCGAACGTCGAGCACCGAGTACGTCGACCTCTGGCGGGAGGGCCAGTTGGACGTCGACTTCGTCGTCTCGTCGGAGCTCGAGACCGCCCACGCGATCAGCCGCATCCTCGGCGTCCCCGCTGCCCGTCAGACCGACGTCCTCGCCGAAGGTCAAGTGCAGCTCGCCGAGTTCGACGTCGATCAGGACGCCTCCCCCACCGTGCTCGAGATACCGCTGCGGAGCGCACCGATACCGCCCGATTCGAAGGTCGCCGCGATCATTCGCGCGGACGACACCATCCTCCCGGGCGGTGACGACACGATCGCGATGGGCGACCGGATCGTCGTGATCGGGTCGCCGGGCGCCGTGAAGGCCTGGGGCGAGCTCCTCTGGCCCGAGGGTGGCGACGTGCGTGACGTCGTCATCTTCGGTGCGGGCCGCGTCGGCTCGGCGATCGCACGCGTGCTGCTCGCGCAAGGGTTGAGCGTGCGGATGATCGAGGCGTCGAAGGATCAGGCACTGCGCGCCGCGGAG
>DASUCI010000260.1:0-3766 GCA_035762825.1 Gaiellaceae bacterium
GCGAGCGTGCGCGAGGCGACGTCCTCGGCGACCGGGCAGAGCCCGACGCGGTAGCCGAAACGCTCCTGCATGTACGGCTGCAGGTGGATGCACGGCAGGTAGCGGGCGGTCTGGACACCGCGCTCCGTCAGCGTGGCGATCGCGGCTTCGCGATCCGCCTCCGCCGGGAGCGTGACGACGTAGACGAACCAGGAGCGCTCGTGGTCGACGTCGTCCTCGCACGGCAGCTCGAGCCCCGGGATCGCCGCGAGCAGCGACGAGTAGCGCGCTGCCACGGAGGCCCGCAACTGCAGGATGGCGTCGAGCTTCTCGAGCTGGCCGATCCCGATCGCGGCGCGAATGTCGTCGATGCGGTAGTTGAAGCCGAGGCGGGCATGCTCGAGCCAGCCTCCCGAGTCCGCCCGGCCCTGGTTGCGCAGGCTGCGTACGAGGCGCCACTCGCGCTCCGAGTGCGTCGTGATCATTCCGCCTTCGCCCGTGGTGATCTGCTTGTTCGGGTAGAACGCGAACGTGGCCGACGGCCCCTGCGACCCGACCGGCTCGCCCTTGTAGCGCGCACCGAGCGCCTCGCAGGCGTCCTGGATCAGGGCGACACCGTGCCGCTCGCACACCGCGCGAAGCTCGTCGAGCTCGCACGGATAGCCGTAGATGTCGACCACGACGACCGCGCGCGTGCGCTCGGTGATCGCGGCCTCGACCGACTCGGGTGAGAGGTTCAGCGTCCGCCGGTCGATGTCGGCGAAGACGGGTGTCGCGCCCTCGTAGATCGCGCAGTTCGCCGAAGCGACGAAGGAGTACGGCGAGGTGACGACCTCGTCACCGGGGCTCACCCCGGCAGCGACGCACAGGAGGTGCAGTCCGGCTGTCCCGCTCGACACGGCCGCGGCGTAGGGCGCACCCACCCGCTCGGCGAACGCCTCCTCGAAACGGTCGATCGTCGGTCCGAGCGAGAGCCGTCCGGAGCGGAGCACGTCCGCGACGAGCTCCTCCTCGCGCTCGTCGAGCCACGGGCTCGAGAGCCTGATCGTCCTGACCGCCGCCATGTGGCCTTAGGCCGCGGACGGCGACATCTCGACCGCGTCGAGCCAGTGGCTCCAGCGCTCGCTGCGGCCCTGCACCGTGTCGAGGTAGGCCTGCTGCAGCTCCCGCGTCACGGGCCCCACGCCGATCTCGCGGTCGTCGACCGACCGGACCGGCGCGACCTCGGTCGCCGTGCCGACCATGAACACCTCGTCGGCGAGATACAGGTCGGTGCGGATCAGCAGCGACTCCTCGACGCGATGCCCGAGGTC
Organism: Gaiellaceae bacterium; assembly: GCA_035762825.1. GTDB lineage: Bacteria > Actinomycetota > Thermoleophilia > Gaiellales > Gaiellaceae > GMQP-bins7. The sequence continues at coordinate 1,293 of DASUCI010000260.1, forward strand.
CTGCGCGATCTGGATGATGGTGTCGCGCGTGATGCCCGGCAGGATCGACATCGCGAGCGGGGGCGTGTAGAGGACGTCGTCCTTCACGACGAAGATGTTCTCACCCGGCCCGTCGGCGACGTACCCGTCGTGCGAGAGCATGATCGCCTCGTCGTAGCCGCCGCGGCGTGCCTCCATGGTCGCCAGCATCGAGTTCAGGTAGATCCCCGTCGCCTTCGCAGCGTGCGGGATGACGTTCGGGCCGACGCGCTCCCAGCTCGCGATCTTCGCGGTGATCCCGAGGTTCTGGCTGTCCTCGCCGAGGTACGCGCCCCACGGAAAGCTGATGATCACGACGTCCACGGGGTTGCCCGTCGACGCGACGCCGAGCTCGCCGTACCCGTAGAACGCGATCGGGCGCAGGTAACAGGACGCGAGGCCGTTGGCGGCGATGAGCTCGTGCGCCGCAGAGCGGATCTCCTCGATCGTGTAGGGAAGATCCATGTAGAGGACCTTCGCGGAGTTCTCGAGACGTACGAGGTGGTCGGTCAGGCGGAAGACCGCAGGCCCCTTCGGCGTGTCGTAGCAACGGATGCCTTCGAATACGCCCGATCCGTAGTTCAGCCCGTGCGAGGCGACGTGGATCTTCGCGTCCGCCCAGTCGACGAGCTCCCCGTTCATCCAGATCTTCTCGGTCTCTTGCATCGAGCTCATGTCTCCTTTGTGTCGGTCGAATCGTAGGCAGCGTCGGCGACGACGTCCATCGGCCGCACGCGTGCGAGGCGACCGAGGTCCGTCGGGCTGATTCCGAGAACGTGCTTGTGCGAGCCTGCGCCCGCCCAGACGATGTCGTGGTGGTAGAGCGCGGGCTCCATCAGCACCGTATCGACGTTCGGGAGCGGAAACGGTGCGACCGCGCCCGGCGCGAAGCCGGTCGCGTCCTCGACCTCCTTCGCCTTCGCGACGCGCGCCGACTCGGCCTCCACCGCCCGCGCGACCTTCGCAGGATCGCCCTTGCGATCGCCGGGCACGAGCGCGACGACCGGACGCTCGTCGCACACGAAGACGAGCGACTTGACGATCTGGCCGAGATCGCAGCCGACCGCGTCGGCTGCGTCCTGCGCGGAGGCCGTGCCGTCGGGGAACTCGTGGATGCGCGCCTCGACTCCCGATTCGCGGAGGAAGGAGGACACCCGTTCGACGGGCTCCGGCCAGGCCCCTACCACAGTGGGAAGCCTACCCTGCAGCTCAGTAGAGGTACGGAATCAGCCGGAAACGCGTGCGTTTGCAGTAGTCCGGATACTGCGGGTAGCGCTCGGTGAGGAGGCGCTCCTCGACGCTCGCCTTCAGCGCCCAGAGCAGCGCGAGGACGGCGGTCGCCGCGAGTGCCCACGGGGAGAGCGCGAACGAGATGCCTGCGGCGACGAGGATCCCGCCCGAGTAGACGGGATGGCGGACGACCGCGTACGGGCCGTCCTCGACCAGCGCAGCCCCCTCCGCCGGCTTCGGGAACGGCGTGAACCCGGACCCCAGCGCACGCCCGGCCATCGCGATCACGAACGCGCCGCCGAACACGAGCAGGGCGCCGCCGCCCTTGAGCCACCAACGCGCGCCGTCGGGCCAGCCCGGCGCCAGGAGACCGAGCGCGAGGATCGTCGCAATCAGCAGGAACTGCAGCGCGACCCAGCCACCGCCGCGCGCACCGAGCGCCGGAACCTCAGCCAAGGTTGATGAACCGCACGTCGTCGAAGCCCGTCGCCTCGACGCGCTCGACGAGCTGAGCCGGCGGACCCGAGTCGATGGAGAACACCATGAGCGCGGTGCCGCCCTCCGTCGTCCGCGAGACCGCCATGTTCGCGATGTTCACGCCGGCCTCGCCGAACATCGTCCCGACCCGGCCGATCACGCCCGGAACGTCGGCGTAGGAGAGGAAGGCCATGTTGGTCGCCAGCTCGATGTCGATCGCGTAGCCGAGGGCCTCGGCCAGGAACAGCCGGTGCTCAGGCCCGACGGTCGTGCCCGAGACCTCGATCTCTTCGCCGTCCGCCGTCATGACCACGCGAACGAGGTTGGTGTAGCGCTGGGACTGGCCGTGCCGTTGCTCCGAGACGTCGATCCCACGCTCGGACGCGATGACCGGCGCGTTCACGTAGTTCACGGCGCGGTCGACGCGCCCCTGGAAGACGCCGTTCAGTGCGGCGACGGTCAGGAGCCGTGTGTCGGACTCCGACAGCGGCCCGTGCGCGGCGACGACGATGCGCCGCGGCCGGCCCCGGAGTAGTCCAGAGGCAAGGCGGCCCAGCTTCGCCGCGAGCGGGATGTACGGGCCGAGCACCTCGAGGTCGGACTGGTCGACCATCGGGATGTTCACGGCGGTGGCGACGAGCCCGCCTTCGAGCGCAGCGGCGACCTGCTCCGCGATCATCACGCCCGCCCGATCCTGCGCCTCGCTCGTCGAGCCCGCGAGGTGCGGCGTGACGACGACCTGCTCGACG
>DASUCI010000261.1:0-2222 GCA_035762825.1 Gaiellaceae bacterium
GCACGTCGTGGCCGCGCTCCTCGAGTGCCGCCGCCTGCAGCTCCGCGTGCTCGACGACCGCGCCCCAGAACGACCACGAGAACGGGACGACGATCCCGATCTTCACCTCGAGGAGCCTAACTGGACGCGGCTAGGCTGGACCAGCATGGACCTAGACGGTATCCATCACGTCACGTGCATCACCGCGGACGCGCCGCGAAACGTGGACTTCTACACACGGGTCCTCGGGCTGCGGATGGTCAAGAAGACGGTCAATCAGGATGATCCGACGGTCTACCACCTCTTCTATGCCGACGAGGCCGGAACGCCGGGCAGTGACATCACGTTCTTCGAGTATCCGGGCGTGCGCCGAGGCCGCGCGGGCGCGGGGATGATCCACACGGTCGACTGGCGAGTCGGATCCGAGTCGGCACTCGACTTCTGGGAGGAGCGGCTGCGGGGCGAGGCGGGCGACGTCACCCGGGAGGAGGGCACGGTCACGTTCGAGGACCCGGAGGGGCTGCACCAGCGTCTCGTCGTCTCGACCGTGGAGGACGTGCCCCTCGTCGCGGCGCATCCGGAGATCCCGGCCGAGCATGCCCTCCAGGGCTTCGATGCCGTTCGCGCGTACACGGCCGACCCCGACTCGAGCCGGGCGCTGCTCGAGGAGACGCTCGGGTTCTCCCTGATGGACGAGGGCGGCACATGGGAAGCCCGCGGGCCGTCGCGCGGCGGAACGTACGCGTACGACGAGCCCCCGGCCGAGCGAGGCCTCGGCGGCGCGGGCACCGTCCACCACGTCGCCTGGGCGACGCAGATGGACGACCACGAGGAGTGGCACCGGCGCGTCACGGCCGCGGGCATGCACCCGTCCCCGATCATCGACCGCTTCTGGTTTCGCTCCATCTACTTCCGCGAGCCCAGCGGCGTCCTCTTCGAGCTCGCGACGCTCGGTCCAGGCTTCTCCCTGGACGAGGATCCCGATCGCCTCGGCGAAACTTTGATCCTCCCGCCCGCGTTCGAGCACCTGCGCGCCCAGGTCGAGCCGATCCTGACGCCGTTGCCCGATCCCCGGCCCTGGGCGGAGACCGGCTAGCAGGCGTCCTCAATGGCCATGCGCTGCGTGCGCATGGCCCTTCCCGCGCCTGATCAGCGCGCGGTTGACGAGGAACGTCGGCCCCCACGCGACGGCGAGCGCGATCGCGAGCGAGCCCCAGAAGAGGAGATCGCCGAGACCGGCGTCCAGCGCGCCGGGCCACACCAGCAGGATGGCGTTGTCGACGAGCTCCATGGTCGCGATCGACAGCGTGTCCGCGACGAGCGCGATGCCGATCGCCGCGCCGAGCACCGTCCCCGCGCGGAGGAGCGGGATCAGCGTCAGGAGGTACCCGAAGAAGAAGGCCAGCGCGATCGCCAGCGCGATGGACGCTGCATCTCCCCAGCCCCACCAGGTCGCGAGCACCATCCCGAGCACCTCGCCGATGCCGCAGCCGGTCAGGCAGTGGTTCGTCGCGCTCACCGCGAGCCGGTTCACGCCCATGGCCCGAGACTAACCTCCCGCATCGTGGCGACCGAGAACGAGGCGAGCTCGCTCGCGGCCCAGCTCGCGGAGCTCGCGAGCCAGCCCGTCGAGGACACGCGCATCGGCCGCACGCGCGCACGGGCGCTCGACTTCGTCCACCGCGGGACGACCTGGGGGCCGTTCGAGCCGATCGCCGAGATCGGGTGGCGGACCCTCCGGCGCGACGCGTCGATCGGCGGCAGCGTGCTCGGAGCAGCGCTCGCGTACCGGATCTTCATCTGTGAGCCCGGCCAGATCGGCGCTCGTCTTCCTCGTGTGGGTGATCGCCTTTGTCACCGTCGCCTGGTCGGCCGCGCCGATCCGCCACGCGCTCCGGTTCCCGCTCGGCGTCTTCGCCGACGTCATCGTCTACGGCGCCTGCCTTCCACTCCTCTGGCTCGCGCTCTCGTGGTTCCTGCTCCCGCATCGGGCGATGGCCTGGACGGAGCTCGTCCCCGGAGCGCTCCTCGTGGGGCTCGGCGTCGGCGCCATCGGGCTCTTCAACACGCTCGTGCTGTTCCCCTGGCTCGTCGGGCGCGATGAGACGTACGGCGTGCTCGGCATCGCCGCCGGCCTCCTCTTCGGGTTCTTCCTGATCGGCCGCACGCTGGAGCTTGCCGCGGCCCTCAACGCGACGCTGGCCGAGGATCGACGGCGTAGAGTGGCGCGATGATCCTCGAGG
>DASUCI010000262.1:0-3585 GCA_035762825.1 Gaiellaceae bacterium
CGCGATGAAGCCGCCGTCATAGGTGTGATCCGAGCGGTTTCGGAAGCCGTAGACGCCGAGGTCGCCCGGCGTCTTCGAGGACATCATGCAGGACCACGCCGGCACCGTGATCGGCGGGATGACCGAGGTCAGGCGGCCGTACGCGCCGCGCTCCATGAGCCCCGAGATGGTCGGCAGCTCGTCGCGCCAGCGCTCGAGGACGAGCGATGGCTCGGCGCAGTCGAGCCCGATGAGCATGACCTTCCGCGGCACGCGGCAACGATAGAGGTCGAGTAACGTTGGACGGCGTGGCGACCCGACGTCACAAGCACCTCGCGCTGATCATCGCGCGGGAGCTCGCGTCGCAGCTGGCCACGGCGACCTTCATCGCGGATGCCGACGGCAATCTCGTCTTCTACAACGAGGCCGCCGAGTCGATTCTCGGGCGCACGTACGCCGAGGCTGGTGCGATGCCGGCGTCGGAGTGGCCGTCGCTCTTTCGCGTCGAGGCCCCGGACGGCACGCCCTTGCCACTCGAGAAGCTGCCGGGCGGGATCGCGCTCGCGGAGAAGCGACCCGCGCACGCCCGCATCTGCATCGTGGGGCTGGACGGTGAGCGGCGGCTGATCTCCGTCACCGCGATCCCGCTCTTCGCCCACCCGACGGAGGTGGTCGGCATGGTCGCCCACTTCTGGGAGGACGACCCGCAGGAGGACGACGAGCGGCCGTGATCGCCCGCGTCTGGGGCTGCCGGGGCTCGCTGCCGACGCCGGGTGAGGCCACCGTCCGCTACGGCGGCAACACGTCGTGCGTCGAGATCCGCCGCGACGGCCGCATCTCGCTGATCCTCGACGCCGGGACGGGAATCAAGCGTCTCGGCGACGAGCTCGACCCCGGCCTCGAAGTGCACGTGTTGCTGACCCACCTGCACCTCGACCACGTGGAAGGGCTTCGCTTCTTCGCGCCGCTGTGGCGCGAAGAGGGACTGGTGCACATCTGGGGACCATCGTCGCCCGTCCACTCGCTCGAGGAGCGAATCGCCAGGTCGTTCTCGCCTCCCCTCTTCCCGGTCGATCTCGGCGACATCCCTGCAGAGGTGCGGTTTCACGACGTGCCGGACGGCGCGTGGGAGCTCGACGGCATCCGCATCCTCGCGCACCCGGTCTCGCATCCCGGCTCGACGGTGGGCTTTCGGCTCGAGCACGACGGCCGCTCGCTCGCGTTCATCCCCGACCACGAGCCCGTGCTCGGTGTCGACCTTGCCGACCTCGAGCCGGAGTGGATCTCCGGCCATGCGGTCGCCGACGGCGTCGACGTCCTCCTGCACGACAGCCAGTACAGCGAGGCCGAGTACGCCGACCGTGTCGGCTGGGGACACTCGAGCGTCGCTCACGCCGTCGACTTCGCGCAGAGAGCCCGCGCCCGTCGCCTGGTGCTCTTCCACCACGACCCCGACCACAGCGACGCGGCGGTCGACCGGTTGGCGCAGCAAGCTACCGCGCTGTGGAATGGGAATGGCGGGCCGCCTCCGGTCGCCGCCTGCGAGGGGATGACGATCGACCTCGCCTGAAGTCGCGGCCCATTGACCGCCTACCCCCCGCGAGAGTAGGGTCCGACACGGCGTCAACACCCATAGGAGAGGGGGAAGCAATGAGCAAGAAGGTGTTGCTCGCGCTTGCGGTGTGTACTGCGGTAGCGGGCTTGAGCGCTGGTTCGGCGTTCGCCGGTGAGGTCACCGGAAACGGCAAGAAAACGCCGATCGGCCAAGCGTCGGAAGAAGGTGGTCCTCCGCACGCGAGCTCGATCTGTTCGTTCTCGGGGCAGAATGACGGAGAGCCGCCGCCAGGGCGGAAGGCCGAGCACGTGCAGAACTGGGGGCAGATCCCCAAGGAAGTGCGGGACGTCATTGCCGAGGAGGGCGAGCATCCCGGCGACGCTTGCAACGGCCACACCGGCTTCTTCTCGGGCGGCTAGTTAGCTCAGCCTGAACTTCTCGTTGGCCCCGACGCTTGCACAGGTCGGGGCCAACGATTACCCGGACACCGATCTCACATCCGCTCCGAGTGGCGTAGAGGCCACAATCCACGGGGTGAGCGCCACCCCTGATCCCATGACCGAGACCGTCGTCATGAAGTTCGGCGGCTCGTCGGTCGCCGACCCGGACAAGATCAGGCACGTCGCGCAGCGGCTCGTCGAGGCGCGCGAGCGCGGCGTCCGCGTCGTCGCGACTGTCTCGGCGATGGGTGACGCGACCGACGGTCTCCTCGAGCTGGCCCGGCAGGTCTCGGCGGAACCGCACCCGCGCGAGCTGGACATGCTGCTCTCGACGGGCGAACGGATCTCCTGCGCCCTCGTCGCGATGGCGGTGCACGACCTCGGCTACGAGGCCGTGTCCTTCACCGGGTCGCAGGCCGGGATCATCACCGACCCCGTCCACACGAAGGCGAAGATCCGCGAGATCACGCCGGTCCGCGTGCTCGAGGCGCTCGAGCGCGGCAGGATCGTCCTCGTCGCCGGCTACCAGGGCTTCTCGCGCGACACGATGGACGTGACGACGCTCGGCCGCGGCGGCACCGACGCGACCGCGGTCGCGCTCGCCGCGGCGCTCGGCGGCTCGTGCGAGATCTACTCCGACGTGGACGGCGTCTTCACGGCAGACCCGCGGATCGTCCCGGACGCGCGGAAGCTCGACCGGGTCTCCTACGAGGAGATGCTCGAGATGGCAGCCTCGGGCGCGAAGGTGCTGATGCTGCGCGCGGTCGAGATCGCCCGCAACCAGGACGTCCCGATCCACGCGCGCTCGACCTTCTCCGACGAGGCGGGGACGTGGATCGCTCACCCGGAGGGACTCGAGCAGCCGATCGTCTCCGCCGTCACGCACTCGGAGGACGAGGTCGTCTTCTCGCTGCGGAACGTCCCGGACCGCCCAGGCACCGCCGCGGCGATCTTCGACGCGATCGCGGCCGAGCACGTCAACGTGGACACGATCCTCCAGAACGTCGTGCACGACGCGGCCGAGCTCTCGTTCTCCGTGCCGCAGGACGACGTCTCGGCGACGCGCCGCGCCCTCGCCGAAGCACAGGGCACGATCGGCCCGCTCCAGGTGGAGGAGATCTCGGACCTCGGAAAGGTCTCGCTCGTCGGAGCCGGCATGCGGTCCCACCCCGGTGTCGCCGCCCAGATGTTCCGCACGCTCGCCGACGAGGGCATCAACCTCCGTCTCATCTCGACGTCGCCGATCAAAGTGTCCTGTCTCATCCCACGCGACGACGTCGAACGTGCCGTGCGGGCGCTGCACGCGGCGTTCTCACTGGGCGAGCAGTAGTCTCCGACCGCCGTGACGAACAGCGAGATCGACGCGCCTCCGGGAGCGTCGCCCCGCGGGCGGAGCCGTGGTCGTGCGACCGCGGTCTGGGTCATCCTCGTCGTCGCGGGCCTGCTCCTGCTCCTGTCGTCGTTCGCGGTCTGGATCAACCGCGTCGCGCTCAACACCGGCACGTTCACCGACACGTCGAGCGCGCTCCTCGACGACGACGAGATTCGCAGCGCAGTCGCGAACCGCGCCGTCGACGAGCTGTTCGCGAACGTCGACGTCCAGGCGGAGGT
>DASUCI010000263.1:0-25989 GCA_035762825.1 Gaiellaceae bacterium
TGCGCGGCGTCGCCTCCCACTTCGAGGTGAGCTGCGGAACACAGGCCAGGAGCATGCGCGTGTACGGATGGACGGGGTTCGAGAAGACCTTGGGCGTGGGGCCCATCTCGACGATCCGACCGCGCTGCAGGATCACGACGCGGTCCGAGATGTAGTTGCCGAGCGCGAGGTCGTGCGTGACGAAGAGCACGCCCAGGCCACGCTCCTTGAGGTCGGCGAGGATATTGAGGACGTCGATTCGGGTTGACGCGTCGAGCATGCTGATGATCTCGTCGGCGACGAGGATCTCGATGTCGAGGATCAGCGCGCGCGCAATGAGAAGGCGCTGCAACTGGCCGCCGCTGAGCTGGTGCGGGAACTTGCCGAGGATGTCCCGCGGCTCGAGCCCGACGTCCTCGAGCGCGCGCTGTCTCCGTCGGCTCCACTCGGCGCCGGTCAGTCCCGGAAGGTAGGCGCGGCGGACCATCTCGAACACGCGGTCGACCTTGAACACCGGGTTGTACGAGCTGAACGGATCCTGGAAGACGCCCTGGACCCGCCCGTAGTAGTCGCGGAGCTCTCGGCGCCCGAAAGACGACACGTCTCGACCGCCGAACGCGATCGCGCCGTCGGTCACGGGTGTCAGCCGGAGGATCATCCTCCCGACCGTGGTCTTGCCGCTGCCGCTCTCGCCGATCAGCGACACGATCTCGCCGGGTTGGATGTCGAAGCTCACCCCCTCGACGGCGGTGACCGCCGTGCCGCCGAACGTGCCGGTCGTGAACACCTTGGTGACGTCCCGGAGCTCGAGCATCAGGCCGCTTCCGCCTTCCAACACGCGGCGAAACGGCCCGGTGCGACCTCGACGAACGGCGGTTCCTCCGCGCATTTCGCGAATGCGAGCGGGCAGCGATCGCGGAACCGGCAGCCGGTCGGCGGGTCGAGGAGCGACGGAGGCCGTCCTGCGATGCCCTTCAGCCGCTTCTCCGAGACGCGCACGCCCACCTCGGGAAGCGACCCGATGAGGAGCTTCGTATAGGGGTGCAGCGGGTCGGCGGTGAGCTCGGCAGCCGGCCCCTTCTCGACCAGCTTGCCCGCGTACATGACCAGGATGCTGTCGGCGATCTGGTAGAGGATCGAGAGGTCGTGCGTGATGACGATCGTGCTCTTCACGAACGCGCGGTCACGGAACTCCACGAGCATCTCGGCGACCGCCTTTTGGGTTGCGACATCGAGCGCCGATGTGAGCTCGTCCGCGATGAGGAGTGACGGGTTGAGCAGCGTCGAGAGCACCATGACCACACGCTGCTTCTGGCCGCCGGAGAGCTCGATCGGGTAGCGGTCGAGGACGCCGTCGTCGAGGCCGACGAGGGCGAGGCGCCGCGAGAGCTCCGTGCGGGTCGCGTCGTACGAGACACCGCGCGAGTCGAGGAGCTCGGAGATCATGCGGCCGATCTTCCGGATCGGGTTGAGCGCGCTCATCGCGTACTGGGGGACGATCGACACCTTCCGGAAGCGGAAGTCGTTCATCGCGGAGTCGTCGCCTATCGGCAGGTCGACGCCGTCCAGCGAAACCGTTCCCTCCATGTGCTGCATGCGACCGTCGAGACGGATCAGGCTCTTGCCCAGCGTCGTCTTCCCGCAGCCGGACTCTCCGGCAAGGCCCATGATCTCGCCGTCGGCGATCGTGAACGTCACGCCGTCGAGGGCCTGCACGTCCCCCTTGAGCGTGCGGTAGTAGACGCGCAGGTTGTCGACGGCGAGCGTCACGTTCGGCGCAGCCTCGGGTTGAAGACCTCGTCGAGCCCCACGTTCATCACGTAGAGACCGCCGACGATCGCGGTGATCCCGACTCCGGGCGGGATGAACCACCACCACATGCCGAGCTGGAGCGCGGCGTTCGAGACGGCCGTGTTCATCATCAGGCCGAGCGACATCACCTGCGACGGGCCGAGCCCGAGGAAGTCGAGCGTCGCGGCGGTCAGGACCGCGCCACCGAACAGCAGGATGAACGTGAGGAAGAGGTACGAGCTCATGTTCGGCGCGATCTCGCGCAGGATCACCTTCGTCGTCCCCTGCCCGGAGAGCCGCGCGAGGCTGACGAACTCGCGCTGGCTGAGCGAGAACGTCTGGGCACGGATGGCGCGTGCCGCCCACGGCCAGGAGGTGAGCCCGATGAGGATCGCCTCGGAGCGGAGGCTGCCGACGCTCAGATAGGCCGAGACGATGATGAGGACGGCGAGCGTCGGGATCACGAGGACGACGTTCGTGAGCATGCTCAGCACGTCGTCGACGACGCCGCCGCGGTAGCCGCCGACGAAGCCGACGGCCATGCCGATCGCCGAGGCGATCACGGCCGCGAGTGCGCCGACGATGAAGCTCGAGCGCAGGCCGTAGACGAACTGCGCGAACACGTCCTGGCCCGGGGCGGTCGTCCCCAGCCAGTACTCCCTCGACGGCGGCTCGCCGAGCGGGTAGCCGAACTCGAACGGCGTCGCATCGGTGAGCCACGGTCCGACGATCGCCAGCGCGAGGAACGCGAGCACGACGCAGGAGCCGATGACGAGCTTGGTGTTGCGGACCGCGAAGTGCAGCGTCTCGAAGCGCTTCCCGCGTGGGCCGAGCTCGATCTCGTCGACACCCTGGCCGGTGAGCGCGATCTCCGGCGTCGCGACGAGGTCGGCGGTGGGCTCGACGTTCGACACCTTAGTGCTCCCCGCCGCAAATACGCCCGCGCTTCGCGCGGCTGCGAACGCTTCGCATCCCGTCGTCCTCAGTCGGGCCAATATTCACGAATATTGGCCCTCCCTGCGTTCTAGGCCTGCTCGGTTCTCGCCGGCGAATCACGACCGTATGTGCGGCGGGAAGCACTACCCCCCCTGGATCCCCGTGCGCGTTCGCGGGTCGACCACGACGTAGAGGATGTCGACGATGAAGTTCGCGATCAGGATGCCGGTGATGATGAGCAGGAACAGTCCCTGCAGCAGGAAGTAGTCGCGGTTCTGGAGCGCCGCGAGGATGAGAGTTCCGACTCCCGGGTAGCCGAAGACGATCTCCGTCACGAGGGCGCCTCCCACGACGGCGCCGAGCGCGAGGGCGAGGCCCGACATCTGAGGAAGCACCGCGTTGCCGTACGCGTACTTCCGGACGAGCCTGCTCGGGGCGCCGAGTGACTGCAGGTAGCTCGCGTACTCGGCCTCGAGCTCGTAGATGATCAGGTTCCGCATGCCGATCGCCCAGCCGCCGAAGGCGACGAGGAACAGGGTCAGGAACGGCAGGAACCAGTGGCTGAGGAAGCTCCGTGCGAACTCCCAGGTCCACGCGGGCTGGAGCGAGAAGTCGTACGCGCCGGAGACGGGCAGGAGCTCCAGCCGGAAGGAGACCACGTAGACGAGGACGATGGCGAGCCACATGTACGGCGTGGCCGTCAGGACGTAGGCGACCGGCAGGACGGTGTTGTCGAGGCTCTTCCGTCGCGCGGCCATCGCGCCGACGCGGTTCCCGGCGAAGTAGCTGAGGACGATCGCCGGAATCAGCAGCGCGAGCGTGTAGGGGATCGCGGCCCAGATCAGCTCGCTGACCGAGGAGCCGACGTACGTGATGCTCGGCCCGAGATCGCCCTGGATCAGGCCGCGCCAGAAGTTCACGTACTGCCGCCACAGCGGCTGGTCGAGCTCGAACGACTCGGTGAAGTAGCCGTGGAGCTCCTGCGACGCCGTCGAGTCGGCCTGGATCCTCGCGACCAGCCCGTCGATCGGGTCGCCGGGCATCAGGCGGGGGATCAGCCAGTCGATCGTGACTGCGAACCAGAAGGTCAGCAGGTAGAGCAGGCTCTTGCGGGCGAGGTAGCGGGTCACGAGGTCACGGTGATCGACGCGGAGGTTCGGTCGGGCATGCCTGGAACCGGGGAGCGCCCCTTGGAGGGCGCGCTCCCCGGTTCCTCGGCTCGATCAATCGACGCTGTACTACCTGCCGCGCGGCTTCAGCTTGGCGAGCGCGTCGATGCCCGTCATGTTGAGGTACCCGTTCCAGACGCTCGGCGTGTTCTGCAACCCCTTGCCGGCGGCCGTCGGGAAGTTCGTCCAGTACGTCGTGTTGTACTGGGCCCACATGCCGTTGTACCAGAGCGGGATCGCAGGAAGATCCTGAAGGATGTAGCGCTGGATCTTCGAGTGGATCTGCTTGGCCTTGTTCACGTTCGCCGGGTTCACCTTGTTGAGGTCGAGCGTGAGCGCCCACGGCGTCGCGCCGGCTCCCGTGAAGCGGGAGAAGTTCGCGAACGTCTGCGAATCCGCGATCGGCAGGTGGAAGAGATAGTCGTAGTACGTGTACGGCGACGGGCCGAGCTGCTTGTCGTTGTTGATGACGAGCTCGAACTTGCCCGAGTTCCGCTCGTCGACGAGCCCGTTGTAGTCGGGGTACGCGGGCGTGAGGCGGATGCCTGCGTTCTTCGCACTCGCGGCGATGATCTGGATCGCCGTCTGCCAGTCGGACCACCCGTTCGGCACGATGATCCGCAGGTTGATGCTCGACCCGTCCTTGTTCTCGACGTAGCCGTCGTTGTTCGAGTCGCGATACCCGTTCGCGGTGAGCAGCGCCTTCGCGCCCGCGATGTTGTACTTGAAGCCGAGCTTCGCGACCTGGGCCTTGTCGATCCACTTGCTCCACGTCGGCAGGAGGCCCGTCGGATTCGCCTTCGCGACGATGTTCCCGTAGCCGGCCTGCACGATCTGGTCGACGTTGATCGACATCGCGAGCGCGCGACGGAACGCCCTGTCGTTGAGGGGCTTCTTCGTGGTGTTCGGGACGAGCCACGCCGTGTTGGCCGAGAGCATGAACGGCGCCTTCTTGTAGTACGTCTGCACCTTCCCGCCGATCTGCTTCTCGACGCCGGGGAAGAAGTTGTTGCTCAGGTCGATGTTGTTCTGCAGGAAGTTCTGCAGGGACGCCGTGTTCTGCGTGTTGTGGATGTCGACGACGTACTGCATCGGCATCCTGACTCCGAGCGCCTTCGTGGCCCACCAGTCGTTCCGGCGGTTCCACTGCAGCGTGCCCGACGTTCCCTTGCCGGCGCCGTAGCGGAACGGGCCGGTGCCGACCATCTTGGACACGGTGTCGACGTTGCCGGTCGTGATCTCGGTCGCGCTGTAGCCCGACCAGATGTGCCTGGGGACGATCGGGACCGAGTAGAGGTTCGTGTTCCAGTCGAGGTAGTTCGGCCTCCCGGCGAAGACGAAGGACACGGTGTTGCCCTTCACGTTGATTCTCGTAAGGCCCGTCTTCCACATCGTCGAGTACTCCGAGCCTGCGAGCTTGCCGGTCTCGAACGTGAACTTCACGTCGGCACCCGTCAGGGGCTTGCCGTCGTTCCACTTGACGCCCTGGCGGATCGTGGCGACGTACGTGCGTCCGACCCACTTGCCACCCGTCGCGAGCCACGGGACGTACTTGTCGGCGAGCGGGTCGTAGCGGAAGAGCGTCTCGTACAGGAGTCCGACCGTGCCGGTGGAGCGCTCGTTGCGGAGCGGGTTGAAGCTGGCGAACGGTCCCCACGCCGTGCCCGATGTGTACAGCGTGGTCTGGCGTGGCAGCGCGAACGGAGACTGCGATCCGGCGCCCGCCCCGCCTGCCATGAGCGCTGCGGCGCCGATCGCAACCACAAGGGCTACGGCTCCGAACGCTCGTCGTGCTCGGTAGATCGAGCTCATTGCTTTCCCTCCTCGTCCTGCCTGTCTAGTGTGAGTGACGCGTGGCCCCCGTGCCCAGCGGTACGACGCACGGGCGTGGACGTTTGTTGCGCGGCGGCTCGAGCGCGGACGCTCTAGGCCCGGGCATCACCCCTCTCGGGAGTGCTCGCCTGGAATGCATGACGCGGCTCGGGCACGAAGTCGGGCCGGAAGCGGCGGCGCCACGGATGCAGTGTCACGCGGTGGGTCCGAGCCTGCGTCGTCATCGACTCGCGTAGTCCATCACTTATCCGGTTAAGTGTCAACCGGAAATTACTCAGCTGCTCAGGAGCTGGCGACCGCGTTCCGGGCTGCTCGCCGTGGCGGCGCCGTACTCCCGCGTACCGTGAGCTCACCGCGAACCGTCTGTACGTCGCTGCCTGCATCCCCGTCGATGGCCGCGAGCAGGTGCCGGGCGGCCGTCGCTCCGAAGCCCGTCAGGTCTCGCGTGATCGCCGTCAGCGGAGGGTGGACGACCTGGCTGATCAGCGAGTCGTCCCAACCGACGATCGAGACGTCATCGGGGACCTCGAAGCCCATTCGCTGGGCGACGCCGAGCCCCGTGACGGCGAGGAGGTCGCTGTCGAACACGATCGCCGTCGGCGGCTCGGGCAGTGAGAGCAGCCTCCGAGTCGCGCGCGCGCCGCTCTCGGCGCTGTAGTCCGTTTCCAGGATGTCCGCGTGGAGCCCGAGCTCCGTCGTCGCATGCTCGAAGGCGGCGCTGCGCTGGCCGGTGTGGACGAACTCGCTCACGCCCGTGACGTGCGCGACGCGCGTATGGCCGAGCGCCGCCAGATACTGCACCGCCTCCTCGACGACGCTCGCTTCGTCGTGGAAAACCGCTGGTAGAGCGCGATTTTCGACTGGCCCACCCACGACGACCGTCGGCAAGCCGAGGCGAACGAGCTCGTCGACACGCGCATCGTCCGTCCGAAGGTCGACCATGAGCACACCGTCGACGCGATGCTCCCCCCACCAGCGGCGATAGACGGCGATCTCTTCTCGCGTGTTCTCCACGAGCTGAAGCGTCAACGCGACGGAGCGTGATGACAGCTCGATCTCCACGCCTGCGATGAACTCCATGAAGAACGGCTCGAGCGCCAGCGTGCGGGCCGGCCGAGCGAGGACGAGCCCGCACGCATCGGCGCGCGCCGCCGAGAGCGCACGCGCCGCACGGTTGGGGTACCAGCCGAGCTCCTCCGCGATCGACACGATCCGCTCGCGTGTCGAGTCGGAGACGCCGGGGCGGCCGTTGAGGGCGTAGGAGACCGCCCCTTTCGAGACGCCCGCGCGTTCCGCGATGTCCCGGATCGTGGCCCTGCTTGCTTTCTGCTCGGACACTCGAGCGCTTCCTCCTTGCACCGCCTGACGCGGCGCATAGTATGTCTAAACCGGTTCAGTGACAGAGACTACATTCACCAGCACCCGTCACCTCTTTCCCCCGGACTTCACCTGGGGAGCGGCCACTGCCGCGTACCAGGTGGAGGGTGCCGTCCGCGAGGACGGTCGCGGCGAGAGCATCTGGGACCGCTTCAGCGGCGTGCCGGGGAACGTCGTGGACGGCCACACGGGCGCGATCGCCTGCGACTCGTACCACCGATTTTCCCAGGACCTCGGGTTGATCCGTGCGCTCGGCCTCGACGCGTTCCGCTTCTCGATCTCGTGGCCGCGCATCCTTCCTGAGGGCCCGGGGCGGGTCAATCCGGCCGGGCTCGACTACTACGACCGCCTCGTCGACGACCTCCTCGCCGCGGGCGTCGACCCGTACGTGACGCTCTACCACTGGGACCTTCCCCAGGCGCTCGAGGATCGTGGCGGGTGGCCGGCGCGCGACACGGTCGAGGCGTTCACGGAGTACGTCGAGGTGGTCGCGTCCAGGCTCGGTGACCGCGTGGGCAACTGGATCACGCAGAACGAGCCGTGGGTGATCTCCTGGCTCGGGTACGGCCTTGGCGTCCACGCTCCAGGGCGCGCCGACGAGAAGGATGCGCTCGCAGCCGCGCACCACGTGCTGCTCGCCCACGGACGCGCGGCGGAGGTGCTCCGCCGCGAGGCGCCTGCGGCGAGGGTCGGTGTGACCATCGACCTCGTGCCCATGTACCCACTCACGTACTCCGACGCCGACCTCGACGCTGCACGCCGGTCGGACGGGTTCCGCAATCGCTGGTTCCTCGAGCCGGTGCTCGGCCGCGGGTACCCGCGCGACATGCTCGACGAGTACGCGAGCATCCTCCCGCGGATCGAGGACGGCGACCTCGAGACGATCGCCGCGCCGCTCGACTTCCTCGGCGTCAACTACTACACGCGGAACGTCGTGCGTGCGGGGGCGGACTCCGCGTCGCCTGCAACCGTCGAGACCGACGGCGCCGAGCGCACGGACATGGGGTGGGAGGTGTATCCGGACGGGCTGACGGATCTCCTGGCCCGGCTGCATCGCGAGTACGAGCTCCCGGACCTCTACATCACCGAGAACGGCGCGGCGTTCGTCGACGATCGCCGCAACGGGAGCGTCTCGGACCCACAGCGGATCTCGTACCTCGAGCGCCACCTGGCCGCGCTCGGCGACTCGATCGCCCAGGGTGTGCCCGTCCGCGGGTACTTCCTGTGGTCGCTGCTCGACAACTTCGAGTGGGCGCTCGGCTACACGAAGCGATTCGGCATCGTCTACGTCGACTTCGACACCCTGGAGCGGGTCCCGAAGGCGAGCTACGCGTGGTACCGGGACTTCATCGCCACGCGCACGGTGCACGTCTAGGCACGCGTCACGCGGCGTCGATGGCGACGACGGCGCGCGGCGCCACGATCCGCACCAGCAGCAGGGCGCCGAGCAGCGGGCCGACCGCGCACACGACGAACACCCCGTCGTAGCCGACCGCCGACGCGATCAGCCCGAGCGTCAGCGCGCCGATCGCGAAGCCGAGCTCGGTGAAGGCCGTGAACGTCCCGACGACGGAGCTTCGCTCGGTCGCGGGCGCGCTGTTCACGGCCAGCGTCATCAGGGCCGGGAACGCGAGCGCCTGCCCGAAGGCGAGCACCACCGTTCCCGCGTACAGGCCGGCGGGCGTGTTCCAGAAGCCGATCGTCAGCAAGCCGGCCGAGATCAGGAGCAACGCCGTGCCCGAGGCGCGTTTCGGGCCGAGTCGGTCCGGTGCCTGGCGGGCGACGATCCGCGTCGCGACCACCACGATCGAGAACACGAGGAAGACCGCGCCCGCTCCGTCCATCCCGAGCTCTCGGGCGTAGAGGGCGGCGAACGTTCCCAGCCCGGCGAACCCGAACACGGTGAGCGCGAGCACGAGCCCCGGCCCGACTGCCGCCGGATGGACGATTCGCGTGCGGGCAGCCTCCTCGTCGTCCGGTCGGTCCGGCGACGTCTCGGGGAGCAGCATCCCGACCGCGGCGGAGAGGACGCAGAAGCCCGCCGCGAGGAGCCAGACCTCGACGAAGCGGTCGGTGCCGAGCACGAGCTCGCCGAGGAGCGGGCCGAGCGCGAGCCCGCCCCAGAGGCCGAGGCTGTAGAGGCTCAGCGCCTCGCCACGGCGGTGCTCCGGCGCGAGGTCCGTGACCATCGTCGCCGCGCCGACGAGGACCATCGCCTCCCCGAGCCCGGTGAACAGCCGGAACGCGATCAGGAGCGCGAGCGAGCTCGCGAGCGCGTACGCGGCGACGCTCGCCGCCGCGATGAGCGCTCCGGCGACGATGAGGATGCGCCGCCCCTTCCGGTCTCCGATGCGTCCGGCGATCGGCTGCGACACCAGGATCATGGGGCTCACGGCTCCGATGACGAGCGCGACGCCGAAGCTCCCGACGCCGAGCTCGTCGTTCGCGTACACGGGGAGGATCACGAGCAGCATTCCGATCGACATGCACGTCGCGAACTCCGCGAGCACGGTGAGGATGAAGGGCTTCGTCAGCACGCGATCGGTCTGCACGCTCCGATCCAAGCAGAACGGCTTCGCGGGACCGTTAGCCTGCGCGGTCGTGAGCGCGGGGATCAGCGTCGAGGAGCTCCAGCTGGCGGCGCGCAACCATGCGCTGCCGCTCGAGGCGCTGCGCTGGGACGTCACGCCGATCGGCCTGCACTACCTCCTCATCCACTACGACATCCCCGAGGTCGATCCGGCCGCGTGGCGGCTGGAGGTCGGGGGGCTCGTGGAGCGCCCGCTCTCGTTGTCGCTCGACGACCTCCGCACGCGCCCGTCCGTCGAGCTCGCCGTGACGATGGAGTGCGCGGGCAACGGCCGCGTGCACATCGAGCCGCACGTGGTGAGCCAGCCGTGGCTCCTCGAGGCGGTCGGTACGGCTCGCTGGCGCGGGGTGCGCGTCGCGGAGGTGCTCGAGGAGGCGGGTCTCGCGGACAGCGCGTCCGACGCGCTCTTCTCCGGGCTCGACCGCGGTGTCGAGGGGGGTGAGGAGCAGTCCTACGAGCGGAGCCTTCCCCTCGCTGTGCTGCTCGGAAGCGATGCGCTCCTGGCGTACGAGGTCAACGGCGTGCCGCTACCGCCGCAGCACGGGTTCCCGCTTCGGCTCGTCGTTCCCGGCTGGTACGGGATGACCAGCGTCAAGTGGCTCGCGCGCATCACGCTCGTCGACCGGCCCTTCGACGGGTACCAGATGCGCCACTCGTATCGCGTGCGCTACGAGGAGGACGAGCCGGGGGAGCCGGTGACGACGATCGCGCCTCGCTCGCTCATGGTCCCGCCCGGGATTCCCGAGTTCACCAGCCGCGCGCGAGTGGTCGAGGCGGGACCGTGCGTCGTCGAGGGCCGAGCCTGGTCGGGTGCGGCCGAGATCGCCGCGGTCGAAGTCTCGACGAACGGCGGCGCGACGTGGACGGCGGCGGAGCTCGGCGACCCGGGCCTCGGCCGCTGGGCGTGGCGCGCGTGGCGCTTCACCTGGATGGCCGAGCCTGGCGAGCATCAGCTCTGCTGTCGAGCCCGCGACGCGGCCGGCAACGAGCAGCCTCTCGAGCCGGCCTGGAACCTTGGCGGCTACGTGAACAACGCGGTGCAGCGCGTCAGCGTCACGGTCACCGCCTAGCTCGATCTCGCCACGCCTCGTACGCGACCGCGAGCGTCGTGCCACCGGCGACGAGCGTGATGAACCCGCCGACGAAGATCACGATCCAGCTCAGGACCGGGATCGACGCCTTCCAGGCGAGGAGGGCGAGCAGCACGCCGAAGGCGGCCAGGAGCACGCCGCGGGCGTACTCCCCGATGGTTGGCCCGTATGCAGCGTCCTCGTTCTCGTCCGGCGGGGAGTGGAACGAGGGTCCCTGCGGGTCGTAGAGGACGAGGTCGTACCTGCGGGCGAGGTCCACGATCGTGTCGAGGTCCTCGTCCTTCGCGCTCCACCGGATGCTCAGCCAGACGAGGCGATCCGAGCCCTCGGGCGAGTCGGCCCACGGGACCGGGTTGTCCTCGAGCTCCTCCTCGGTGAATGCCTCGGGCGGAGGGAACACCGAGAGCAGCTCGGCGTAGAAGCGCTCCAGGTCGGAGCTCTGCTCGAAGACGCTTTCGTCCTCGGATGTGATGAGCCGCTGCGCGTCGTCAGTCTCGGTCACCCGCGGCGCCCTCCAGACGTACAGGTCCATGCTCATGCACAGGACGCTAACGAGGTTCGCCTACCCTGTCCCGTCGTGACCAGCCCGCGCCTCATCGTCGCCGTGGCAGCCCTCACGATCGCATCGGCGCTGGCCGCCACGGGCGCGACGCACGGTGCCCGGAGTGCGACGACCGTGCTTCGCCTCGACGGCGTGATCTTCCGGCCCGAGGTCGCCAAGACGACGGCGCAGCGGTCACGCGGGCTCATGAATCGCATGCAGGCGCCGAAGGACGGCATGCTCTTCGTCTTTCCGAGCACGTCGACCGGCGGCTTCTGGATGAAGAACACGCTCGTCCCGCTGACCATCGTCTTCTTCGACTCCGCCGGGAAGCGCGTGCGGAAGCTGTCGATGGTGCCGTGCCGGAAGGACCCGTGCCCCATCTACGACCCCGGCCGGCCCTATCGGTTCGCGCTCGAGCTCCCTGCCACGGACACGCGCCGCGGCGCGACTCTCGGGCCGCGCTCGGCGCTTGGGCGGCTCGCTCGCTCCGCGACCTAGAGGCTTGATGCGGGTTGCTCTCGCCACCCTCCTCGCCGCGCTGCTCGTCGTTCCGGCAGCCGTCGGGAAACAGGCCGCGGTCGTCGTCGTCGACCCGGGCCACGACCTGCGCGGCAACACGGCCACGGAGCCCATCGGCCCTGGCTCGTCCACGCGGAAGATCAAAGACGGAGGCGGCACGTCCGGCGTCGTGAGCGGCCTGCGCGAGGCCGAGCTCAACCTGCGGGTCGGGTTGCGGTTGCGCGCGCTGCTCGAGCGGGCGGGTATCCGGGTCGTGATGACGCGAACGAGGACCGCCGGCACGAGCATGGGGAACATCGCGCGGGCTCGGATCGCGAACCGCGCCGGCGCGGCGCTCTTCCTGCGGATCCACGCCGACGGAGCGAGCGATCCGGCGGCTCGCGGCACGCACGCGTTGTACCCGGCACTGCGTCCCGGCTGGACGGACGACGTCTACGCGGACAGCAAGCGCGCCGCTCGGGCCGTCCAGCGGGACCTGCGCGCAGCGCTCGGCTTCCCGGACCGCGGACTGCAGGAGCGCTCGGACTTCACCGGCTTCAACTGGGCCGACGTGCCGGTGATCCTCGTCGAGATGGGCTTCATGACGAACCCGACCGAGGATCGGCTGCTCGCCACCGCCGCATACCAGCGTCGGGCTGCGCTCGGCCTCTGCCGGGGGACGCTTCGCTACCTCGGCCGCGCGCAGAGTGCGTGCGGCTAAGAGGGCTTGGCGGAACGGGCACAGCGCCTGTTTCGCCAAGCCCTCTAGCCGAGGACGTCATCGGCTCGCGCGTTCGAGGCCGAGACGGCGCAGCGTCTGCTCGAGCTCGGGGACGCGCGATCGGATGCGCTCGAAGTCGTTGCCGGCGAACGAGAGGAGCTTCAGGGGGGTGCGCGCGACGACTGTCGCCGTCCGCTGTCCGGTCAAGAGGAGGCCGATCTCGCCGAACGTGTCACCCGCGCCGAGGGTCTGGGTCGTCTCCCCACGTTCGTTCACGACGTCGGCTGTCCCTTCCTCCACGAGGTACACGGCGTCGCCGTAGTCGTCGAGGGTGACGACCGTGGAGCGCTCCGCGACTGCGAGCTCGTGGACGGCGCCGGCGAGCTCGTCGAGCTCCGCCTCCGGAAGCTCGGCGAAGACCGGGAACGCGGCGATCCGACTCGTTTCCATCGGACGATCGTGCCACAGGCACGGCTCGCTTCGCTGAAGGTCGCGCGCGAGATGGTTGATGCCATCTAGGGCTGGTACTGCTGGTCGAGCGCGACCACGCGGTCGCCCGCGACGCGTGCCCAGTATCCGAGATTGCCGTAGAGCCGTCGCTTCTTCGGGTTGCGTCCCGTCACGATGGCAGCGAGCTCCGATACGGAGATCCGCGTCGAGCGCAGCCCGCTCGCACCGGAGTTGGTCACGACCGTGACGCGTGCGCCGGGCAGGACGGCGTACGTGAGCTGCTTCTTGGTCTCGTTCCGGACGTAGTAGTCGTTCGGCACGATGTCGCCGGGCGGGATGGCGCCGTCCTCCACTGCGGCTCGGTTCGCCGTCTCGCCGGAGAGGAAGAGCGCCGGGTCGAAGCGCAGGCGATAGCGGGAGCCGGCCCGGACGAGCAAGCGGACGTAGCCGTACTGGACGATCGTGGGCGGAGGCCCGGCGAGCCGCGGGGTCGCCTCCGGGGTCGCCGTCGCGCGAGGCGCGGTCGAGGCTGACGAGATCGCGATCACGCCGACGACAGCTGCACCCGCGAGCACCGTGACTGGGCGCTTCACGTCCTCACTTCCAGTCGACGGCGACGACCTCGACGGGCTGCTCGACTCCCTTCAGGGTCTCCGTTCGCGCTTCCGACACGCGGAACGACCCGCCGATGCCAGCGAGCGTCTCCGTGCTCACGAGGATTTCGCCGGCTGCAGCAGCGGCGCCGATGCGCGATGCGACGTGGACCCCCTGGCCGCCGTAGTCGGACGACTCGTCGCCCGTGCGGAACGCTCCGCCCGCGTGCGCTCCGATCCGCACGTCCGGCGCGACGATCTCTCCCGCCAGCGCTCGCTGGATCGCGACCGCCGCGTCGACTGCCGCCCTGGCGCTCTCGAAGGAGGCGAAGAACCCGTCGCCGGTCTGCTTGACGACCTCGCCGCCGCTCTCGGCGATCGCCTCGCGCACGAGCTCGTCGTGCCGCGCCAGCAGTCGCTTCCACTTCTCGTCGCCGAGCGTGTCGAGGAGCCTCGTCGAGTCGACGATGTCGGTGAAGAGGAACGTGCGGCGCGTCTCGACTCGGCCGAGGAGCTCCTTGATTCGCGCTTCGTCGGGCCGTGCCCCGAGCCGCTCGAACGTCGCGAGCGCTCCCTCGAGCTCGATGGCCGCGGCGTGCTCGTCCCCACCGCGCCGGAACGCGATGCCGAGCGCGGCGCGAGCTCGCGCCGTTTCGTACGGAGCGCCGACCCCCTGCCAGTCCTGGCGAGCGCGCTTCAACGCCGCCACGGCGCCGTCCCAGTCCTTCTCCGCGAGGAGGATCTGGCCCCGCGCGAAGTGAACGGTCGCGTCGAACGCGGCGGCCCTGCGTCCGCCGATCTTGTACGAGTCGACGATCTGCTCGGCTTCGTCGGCGGCCGAGCGCGCCGTCCTGAGATCGCCGGCGGCAATCGCGATCTCGACCTGCGCGGGAAGGCGGCGGAACCGGTACAGCGGCTCCGCTGCCTCCTGGAGCGATCGGCTGATTCCCGCGACCGCGGCGTCCACCTTGCCCTCGGCGAGCCGGACGAGGGAGAGCCCCGGCTGCGGCTCGCGCCCGAGCTCGTTCGAGACGCGGTACGCCTCCTCGGCTCCCGCCAGGTCGCCACGACGCCGTCGGATCTCGCCGATCTCGTAGTGCCCGGAGGCCGTGATCACCTGATGGAAGTCCTTGAGCTCCTCGGTTGCGGCGAGCGCCTGCGCCTCCGCTGCGGCCCAGTCGCCTCGAAGTCGCATGGCCTCCGCACGATGGATCCGGCACGCGCCCGGGAAGCCGGTGAGGTCGAGCGTGTCGCACCAGCGGTTCGCGGCCTCCGTCCACTCGGCGGCGCGGCGGTAGTCACCGACGTCCTGGCAGGAGCTGATCGTGATGCAGTAGACGAGCCCCGCGGAGTGCGCCCTGAGGTCACCGCACATCGCAGACGCGCTTGCCTCGTCCAGCAGCGCCAGGCCTTCGTCGATCCTGCCTGCCTTGACGAATGCCCGGCCCTTGCCGGAGAGCGCGAGCATCTGCACGTCGCGATCGCCAACCTGCTGTCCGAGCTCGTAGGCGTCGTCGAAGAGCTCGACAGCGCGGTCGAGGTCGCCCTCCGCGAAGAGTGCGGTGATGGCGTGCGTCAGCGTGAGGCGCCCGTGCTCGGGCGCCTTCGGCAGGCCGGCGAGAAGGCGTTCCGCGCTCGCGATCCAGCCGCCCGCGACCGCGAACGCTCCACGGGCGTCGTGGTCCCAGCCGAGGGTCAGCGCCATCCGGGCGGCGCCGAGCGTGTCGCCGGAAGACGTGTACGCCGCGAACGCCCGCTCCCGGTGCCGGATCGCCTCCTCGATCTGCCCGCTCCACCACGCCGCCTCGCCGAAGTTCTCGAGATCGGCGGCCGAGAGCTCGCCCGCGGCGACGTCACCGAACGCTGCGTACGCAGCGCGCCAAGCCTGCCGCTCCGCGGCGGCGCGGGCCTCGTCGAGGGAATCGATCACCTGGCTCACGAGCACCTCATTGTGACGACTGAAGCGTGCGGTCTGCGAGCTTTTCGTGAACTGCGGGAGCGACCTCGCGGCCGAGCAGCTCGATCGAGCGGAGGACGCCCTCGTGCGGTACGCCGCCGACGCCGAGCTGCAGGAGAAACCGGTCGTGACCGAAGACCTGGTGCTGGTAGAGGATCTTGTCGGCCACCTGCTCGGGCGTTCCGACGAAGTTCGCGCCCCGAGGTCCTGCGGCCGCCTCGTAGTCCGCGCGGGTCATCGGCGGCCAACCGCGCTCGCGCCCGATCCGGTTCATCGCCTCCGAGACGTACGGGAACGAGTCCTCGATCGCCTGTTCTCGCGTCTCCGCCAGGTAGCCGTGCGAGTTGATGCTCAGGGCCGGCGGCTCGATGCCCGCCTCCTCGGCCCCGCGGCGATGCAGGTCGGCGAACGTGCGGAATCGCTCCGGCTGACCGCCGATGATCGCCAGGGCCATCGGGAGGCCGAGCGTCCCGGCACGCACCGCGGACTCGGGAGTGCCGCCGACGGCGACCCAGATCGGAATGGGCTCGTCGGGTTGCGGAAACACGCCGTGCCCGTCGAGCGATTCCCCCGTCTCACGGATGCGCAGGAGCTCCAGCAGCTTCTCCTCGAAGAGCGTGTCGTAGTCGCGCAGGTCGAAGCCGAAGAGGGGGAACGACTCGATGAAGGAGCCGCGGCCGACCATCATCTCCGCGCGGCCGCCCGACAGGAGAGCGAGCGTCGCGAACTGCTGGTACAGCCGGATCGGCACGGCGGAGCTCAGGACGGTCACCGCGCTCGTGAGGCGTATCCGCTCCGTTCGCGCCGCCACCGCGGCCAGGACGACGGCGGGAGCCGAGACGGCGTACTCCGGTCGATGGTGCTCTCCGACGCCGAACACGTCGAGCCCGACCTCGTCCGCGAGCTCGGCCTCCTCCACGACCTGGTGCAGGCGCCGGCCGACATCCTCGCCGTCGAGGACGTCGGCAAACGTGAAGACGCCGATCTCCAAGGTACGGGTTGTACCCGCCGCGGTCGAGTCAAGCGTGGCGGCGGCGCACGCCGGCCGTGATCGCAAGCGCCGCACCCGCGGCGAGGAGCGCGCCGACCGCAAGCAGGCCGATGCCGATCCACAGGACCGAGTCGAGCTCGGCGCCGATGCTCATGTCCGCGGACACGCCTCGCGACCCGTCCTCGTTCATGACGACCGCGCGCCAGAAACCGTCCTCCGGCTCCCACTCGAGGACTTGCTCGCCGAGTCCCGAGACCGACGCGACCCAGAAGGTCTGCGTGCCGGGAGGAGATGAGGGTTCAGCTCCCGAGCGACGCGAGTACTCGGGATCCCCGCTCGAGTCGAGGTCGTCGACGGCGTCGTGCTCGACGCCCTCGAGGTACCGGTCGACCTCGGCCGCCGGCGCGATGCCCACGAACACGGGACGCTCGCTCTCACTGCGGATGCGGATCGTGCCGAGGAACGCACCGAGTGCCCACTCACCGCCCGAGTCGATGTCAGCACTCTCGGAGACGATCGCGTACGTGGGCGACGCGAAGTCCCGGGTCGGCGACATGAGGAAGCCGTCCTCGTCGCGCTGGGTCCGGTCGACCGCAACAAGAGCGCACCCACCGACCAGCAGGGCGAACGCGACGATGCCGGCAAGGACACCCACTCCGATCAGCGCGATCCGACCTGCGGTCGAACGCGCTGCCGGCGCTGCGGGAGGCTGCCCCGTCGCGGCGTCGGGCGGCTGACTGACCCCCTCGATCTCCGCCAGTCCCGACACGGGGTCGTTGCCGCCCTGATCGAGCCGGAACGGCGGGTACTCGTCGCGCATGAGGAAGACGTAGGCGGCGACGCGAGCGACCCACCGGTCGAGACCGACGACGAAGTCGAAGATCCCTCTCGGGTAGCGGCCCGCGAACACGAGCGCGAGCCCCGCGAAGATCACCAGCAGACCGACGAGGCCGCCCTGGAACCACCAGCCCCACGTGTGCGCTCGCGAGGCCGCGTAGCCGGAGCTTCCGAGGAAGATCGCAACGAGGATGTACTGCGGGATCGCGAGCAGCCACCACTTCACGAGGACGAGACCGCGCGAGAGGCGCTCCGGGTAGTCGACGTGGAGCCGCGCCGGGTAGTCGGGGACATCGTCGAGCGTGAACGGCGGGTACCGGTCGGTCCCGAGTGCCCCGTACGAGTAGAACGCGACACGCCACGTCCAGCGGAGCACGCCCAGGTTGAAGTCGAAGATCCCGCGCGGGTAGCGGCCCGTGAACAAGATCGCGAAGAACGCGACGATCGTGAGCACGAGGAAGGTGAGCCACAGGAACGCCAGTACGACGTAGTGCGGAATCGCGAGCAGCCACTTCACGACCCACAGCCAACGGCTCAGATCGGGCTGGAGCTCTCCCTCGAGCCGGACTGGGTAGGACGGACGGTCGCCGCTCTCCACCACAGCTCTCACTCTTACACGCCGCTCAGCGTTGGGACGGGTAGCCTGCGCGCCCATGACCGACGAGACGAAGAACGACACGGACGAGCCCAAGAAGGACCACGAGCCGCCCAAGGGCGCCGAGACGACCGCGTCGTGGGGGCGTGGACGCAAGGCGATCACGTACACGGCGACCGGCAAGTGGACGGTTCTCCGAAAGAAGGAGAAGCCTGCGGCCGAGATCTTCTCGGTCTCCTACGTCGCCGCCGGCGACGACAGCGCGCGGCCCGTCACGTTCGTCTTCAACGGCGGTCCGGGTGCGTCGTCGGCCTACCTGCACATGGGCGCGGTCGGCCCGCAGCGCGTCGACTTCCCGTCCGACGGGACTCTGCCGGCGCTGCCTGCGAAGCTCGTGGAGAACGAGTCGTCGTGGCTGTCGTTCACCGACCTCGTGTTCGTCGACCCGGTCGGAACGGGATGGAGCCGGGTGATCGAGCCGGAGAAGAAGGCCGGCGACGCCAAGGAGGGAGGAGGCGGCCGCGCCAACGGAAAGCCGGAGGACGCGACGGATCCCAAGGAGTACTTCGGCTACAAGCGCGACCTCGAGTCGATGTGCGAGTTCATGGGACGCTGGCTCTCGGAGCAGGGCCGCTGGGGCTCGCCCGTCTTCATCGCCGGCGAGAGCTACGGCGGGTATCGCGTCGGACGTCTCGCGCGGATGCTCCAGGAGACAGCAGGCATCGGCCTGAACGGCGCGATCCTGATCTCACCTGCCCTCGAGATCACACCGCTCAATCCGACGGACTACGACGTGCTCGGCTGGATCGATCGCGTGCCGACGATGGGGGCGGCGGCGTTCCACCACGGCCGCTCGCGCGCGTTTCGCAAGGGCGCGTCGCTCGACAAGGTCTTCCGCGACTCGGAGGAGTTCGCGACGGGCGACTACACGGCGTTTCTCACGCGCGGCGCGTCGATGCCCGCGAAGGAGCGTGCACGGATCCTCTCGCGCCTCGGCGACGTCGTCGGGCTCCCGGAGGAGCTCGTCGTGCGCGCGGAGGGCCGCGTCGGGATCCTGACGTTCGTGCGCGAGCTCCTGCGCGACGAGCGCAAGATCCTCGGCCTCTACGACTCGACGATCACGGCCACCGACCCGTTCCCCGACCGCGACGACTTCTCGTGGCCGGATCCGACCCTCTCGGGCATCACTCCGGCGTACACGATGGGCGTGAACCGGATGCTGCGCTCGGAGATCGGCGTCGACACCGATCGCGAGTACACGCTCCTCTCCTACGAGGTCAACACGGCGTGGAAGAACGACTCCGAGCACCACGCGTTCGCCGCGCCGCCCGGCGCGACCGACGACTTCCGCTACGGCATGGCGTTGAACCCGCACATGAGGGCGTTCATCACCCACGGGCAGTACGACCTCGTGACGCCGTACTACGCGACCAACCGCCTCCGGAACCTCATGCGCCTCGACCCGCAGATGGAGGACCGCCTCACGGTGCAGCACTTCGGTGGCGGACACATGTTCTACGCCTGGGAGACCAGCCGGCACGCGTTCACGGCCGCGATCGCTGCATTCGTCGCGGACGCGGTCTAGCTCCGAGCTCTCGCCGGACGCTCCTGTGGAGCGATCGGCGCACTCTTTTCACCCTTACAGGGTCAGGCACTGTAAAGACGCGCCGACGACGATTACTCGGCCCGCTCGGCGACGTAGGCGTCGACGAGCCGCTTCGGCGCCCGCAGGAGCCACGCGTCCTCGATCCGCTCCTCGAGCTGCTCGCGCGAGATGCGCTCGAGGCGGATCAGGACGATCGGATGGCCGTCGTAGTGCGTCGTGGAGAAGTAGGCGTCGCCCGACTCGAGGAGGAGCTCCTTCTCGCCAGGGTCGACGCGAACGGCGAGCGCGTCGCCCGCGTGACGGTCCGGACTGATCCAGGCGAAGAGCTTGCCGCCGACCTTGAAAGCCGGCTTGCCGTACGTCGTCGACTCCTCGGCTCCGGGAAACGCCCCGGCGATGGCACGGACGGTGTCCCAGTCGTGCATCAGTCGATCTCGGTTGCGTAGGCCGCCGCCAGCTTCTTCGGGGCCTGGATCAGCCATGCGTCCTCGAGCCGCATCCGCAGCTCTTCCGGGTCGACGGCCTCGAGCCGGATCTGCACGCCGGGCCAGCCGTCGTAGTGCGGGCTCGAGAAGTACACGTCGGGGTTCGAATCGAGGATCAGCTGCTTCTCCTCGCGGTCGACCCGGATGCCGAGCCCTCCGCCATCGCGCTCCCTCGCGGCCCAGGCGAACAGCTTCCCGCGCACGCGGAACGCGCTGCGACCCTCGCCGGACTCCTCGACCTCGGGGAACGACAACGCGATCTCCCTGACCGTGTCCCAGCCGACCACGCCGCCACGATAGTCGCGGGGTGAGGTTGCCGACCGCCGCGGTTCCTAGAGTTTCCGCGTGGAATCGAGCGGATCGAAGCGCGTCGAGATCCTCCTGCCCGTCCGGACGATCGTGCTCCTCGCGATCGCGATCGGGATCATGGCCGCGTTCGCCGCCATCGGTTCCACGTTCCTCGTCGTCTTCATCGGGATCTTCCTCGCGTTCGTCTTCGAGTATCCCGTCCGCTTCGTGATGGAGAAGACGCGGCTGTCGCGCGGGCTCGCGGCGACTGTCACCGTCCTCGGCACGGCGCTCGCGGTGGTCGCACTGATGCTGCTTCTCCTCGTCCCGCTCGTCGGGAGCGTGCGCGACTTCCTCCAGGACCTGCCGGAGCTCGTCGAGAGCCTGCGCGCCTCCGACGAGCTCTCCTCGTGGCTCGGGGACTCGGGGGCGGCGGGCAACGTGCAGGACGGCGCAGAGGAGATCTCGCTCTCGATCCCGGATGCGATCTCCGCGGTGCTCGGCATCGCGGGCGACTTCTTCACGATCTTCCTCGCCGGGTTCACGATCCTCTTCATCTGTCTGTTCCTGTTGACCGACGTCGGAAACCTGCAGCGCTCGCTCACGAGCGTCCTCATGCCCGGAGACGACGCCCGCTGGCTCGACGTGTGGGAGCGCGTGACGGAGACGATCTCCCGCTGGGCGATCGGGGTGATCATCATCGCGACGATCGCCGGGACGATCCAGGGGACGACGGCGTGGCTCCTCGGGTCGAGCTATGCGATAGCGCTCGGGGTCATCGCCGGCCTTCTCGACATGATCCCGAACATCGGCGCGACCATCGCCGGGTTCGTCCTCGTGCCCACGCTCTGGGCGGAGGAGGGGATCACGGCGGCGATCATCATGCTCCTCGTCGTTCTCGCCTACCAGCAGCTCGAGAACAACATCCTCACGCCGAAGATCCAGGGGAAGGCGGTCCAGCTGTCGGCCTTCTTCATCATCGTCGCAGTGACGCTCTTCGGTGCGCTCCTCGGCGTGCTCGGCGCGCTCACGGCGGTTCCGCTGGCCGCGACGATCCAGATCTTCATCCAGGAGCTGACCAAGGCGCGGCGCGAGCAGGTCGAGGCCGCGCGCGCGGCGCTCGACGCCGCGTAGGCACGCTGTCCTTCAGGCGATACCCCGTGCCACGGTCACGCTGCCCGCGATGAGGAGAGCGACGCCGATCGCGTTCAACAGCTGCCGCTCGGAGAGTCGTCCCGTGATCCTCGATCCGAGGATCGCTCCGGGGATGGAGGCTGCGCTGCCGAGGAGCATGAGGCCCCAATCGACGCCTCCAGGCAGGTGCCCGATGACGGCCGCGATGCCGAGCCAGAAGCCGACGACGAGGTTCGTCGCCACTGCGCGGTGCGGCGCCTCTCCGATGTGCCTGATGAGTGCCGGGAGTCGAAGCGTGCTCAGGATCAGCCCGACGAGCCCGCCGAGGAGGCCGATCACCAGGCCCCAGGCGACGACGGGCCGCATCCTCGCGGCTCGGGGGGCCGAGCGCTCGTTCCCGCGCGACCCCACGAACGTGCGGAGGCCGAAGTACAGGAGTACGACGCCGATCACGACGAGCAGCGTGTTCTCGTCGAGCCTCCCGGAGACGTAGCCGCCGACGAGCGCGCCGACGACCGACGGCGGAGTCATCCACGCGACGACCTTCCAGTTGACGGTTCGCCGTCGCACGTGCGTCGCGGCGGCCGTCGCCGCGGCCACGGTCGAGATGCCGACGTTCGCACCCGCACCGGCCGCGGGAGACGACGACACGAGCAGAAGGATCGGCAGCCGCACCGTGCCGAGAATGAGCCCGATGCTCGTGCCGACGAGCGCGACGACGAAGCACCATGCCGCGACGCCGGCCATCGCAGCCCATGCGCTCACGGCTATCGCGGGTCGTTCACGCCGCCGGTGACATCGCCGCTTCTCCCTCGCCCACGGCCACGACGTCCTCGCGGCGAAGCAGGAAGAGCAACGCGACGAAGCCCCCGGCGATCATCAGCGCGCTGCCGAGGTACGCGACGTGGAAGCCGTCCACGAGTGCCTGTGCCTGGTCGGCGGGCTGCGGCTCGCGCCCGAGCCCGGTCAGCGTTTCCTCGGTTGCCTCGACGGACAGGGTCGCGAGAATCGCGAGGCCGAGCGCGCCGCCGATCTGCTGCGACGTGTTGTAGAGGCCTGATGCGAGCCCGGCGTCGTCGTGGGGGATCCCACTCGTCGCGATGAGGGTGATCGGCACGAACACGAGGCCCATGCCGACCGACGCAAGGAGGATCCCCGGGAGGAGATCCGTGACGTACGAGCCGTCCGGCTGGAGGCGCATGAATAGCAGCATCCCGACGATGGCCATCGGCATTCCGATGAGCGGCACCTCGCGTGCGCCAAGCTTCGGCACGAGGGTCTGCGACAGCCCGGCCCCGATGATGATCCCGGCGGTGAACGGGAGGAATGCGAGGCCGGCCTCGAGCGCGGAGTAGCCGAGCACGCGCTGGAGGTAGAGCGTGTTGAAGTAGAACATCGCGAAGAGCCCGGCGGCGACCAGGAACATGACGACGTTCGCGGCGCGGACCGTCCGGACGCGGAAGATGCCGAGGCGCACCAGCGGTTCGACCGACCGCCGCTCGATGACCACGAACGCGGCGAGCAGGACGAAGGCCACAGCGAAGAAGCCGCCCGTGTGGAGCGACGTCCAGCCCTTCTCCTGGGCCTTGACGATCCCGTAGACGAGCGCCAGCAAGCCGGCAGTGACGGTCGTCGCGCCGGCGAGATCGAAGCTCTTGTGCGCCTTCTCGTCCTTGGACTCCGGGACGTAGCGGAGCGACGCGAGCAACACCGCGATGCCGACCGGGATGTTCACGTAGAAGATCCACGGCCACGAGAACGCCGTCGTGAGGATGCCACCGAGGACCAGCCCGACGGCGGCTCCGCCGACCGCGATGGCTGCCCACACGCCCATCGCTTTCGTCCGTTC
Source organism: Gaiellaceae bacterium (assembly GCA_035762825.1). Taxonomy (GTDB): domain Bacteria; phylum Actinomycetota; class Thermoleophilia; order Gaiellales; family Gaiellaceae; genus GMQP-bins7. The sequence continues at coordinate 23,315 of DASUCI010000263.1, forward strand.
GGCCCCCTCCTCGAAGGTGGTGGTGATGATCGACAAGGCGGCCGGGGCGACGAGCGCCGCACCGAGTCCCTGCACTCCGCGGAAGATGATCAGCGCCTCGGAGGAAGGGGCAAGACCGTTGGCGAGCGAGGCGACCGTGAAGAGCACGACGCCGACCAGGAAGATGCGCTTGCGCCCCATCAGGTCGCCGGCGCGGCCGCCGAGGAGCAGGAAGCCGCCGAAGGTGAGGGCGTAGGCATTCACGACCCACTGCAGGTCGGCGTCCGACATGTCCAGGTCTTCCTGGATCGACGGCAGCGCGACGTTCACGATCGTCGCGTCGAGGATGACCATGAACTGGGCCATGCAGACGAGGCAGAGCACGAGCCACGGGTTCACGTGGCCGTCGTGCGTCGGCGTGTGCGGGGCGGCAACCTCGCTCATGAGCCGACCACCCTAACGATGCCGTGTGTATCCATGCGGTTATCGTCAGCGCCGTGACCGAGATGCGGCTCTACGACCTCCGCGTGACGGTCGAGCGGATCGAAGGAAGGTCCGTCTGCGGGCTCGAGGTCGGCGACTGGTTCGAGGTGACGGAGTCGAGCCGCGTGCGCATTCCCGAGGGCAAGCACTTCTGCCTCTTCGCCCTGCAGTCGGTGCTTCCACTCCTCCCCGCGAAGATGCGCCGCCTGCCGGACGAGGACTGGCTCGAGCAGGACTCCCTCGTGGCCTGTCCCGATCCGGACGAGCGCGTGATCATGCGCATCGAGCGCATCGGCGAGCGGGAGCTCGTCACCGAGGAGCTCACGTAGCGCGCGAGCTCGGCATCGGCCTGCGAACCGACCAGGAGCCCGCGGCGTACGAGGCGATCGCGTGCCGCGCGGAGGAGGGAGGCATCGACGTCCTCTCGGTCTTCCACGACCTCCTCTACCAGCCGGCGATCGGGCCGCTGCTCCTCATGGCACGCGTGACCGAGCGCATCCGGCTCGGCCCGGCCGCGCTCAATCCGTTCACGCTGCATCCGTACGAGATCGCCGGCCAGATCGCGATGCTCGACGCCGTTTCGGGCGGGCGCGCATACCTCGGGCTCGCGAAGGGAGCGTGGCTCGACAGGCTCGGCATCGACGAGGCACGTCCGCTCTCCGCGCTGAAGGAGTCGGTCGCGATCATCCAGGCGCTCCTCTCGGGCGACGAGGCCGGCGTCGCCGGGGAGCGCTTCACGCTCGCGCCCGGAACGTCGCTCGCCTACCCGCGTGCGCGCGACCGGGTGCCGCTCCTGATCGGCACATGGGGCGAGGACACGGCACGCTGGGCGGGCACGGTGGCCGACGAGGTCAAGATCGGCGGCACCGCGAACGCAGAGCTGCTGCCTGTCGTGCGCGGCTGGATCGACAACCCGGAGGTCCGGCTCGTGGTCGGCTGCGTCACCGTGGTCGACGAGGACGGCGAGTGGGCGCGAGCGCGCGCGACCTCCGTCGTCCAGCCGTATCTCGACGTCGTCGCACGGCACGATCCCACGCTCGAGCCGGGAGAGGAGCCGCGCCTTGAGCGCTTCTGCATCGCCGGGACGCCTCAGGAGGTCGCCGAGCGTGTGCTCGAGCTGTGGGAGGCAGGTGCGGATCGGGTCGAGCTCGGGACTCCGCAGGGCCGGACGCCGCTCGCCGGCGTGGAGCTCGTGTGCGACCGCGTGTTGCCTCTCGTCGGCCGCTAAGCCCGGTTCCGTACCATGGTCGGATGCCGCAGCCGACCACCCTCGCGCCGCCGCTCGAGGAGCAGCTCGAGCAGTACCGCGTCGAGCTGACCGCGTACTGCTACCGCATGCTCGGCTCCGTCGACGCCGAGGACGCGGTGCAGGAGACGTTCATCCGGGCCTGGCGCGCCTACGACAGCTTCGAGGGCCGCTCGGCCCTCCGTTCGTGGCTCTATCGCATTGCGACGAACGTCTGTTTCGACATGCTCGAGAGCCGGAAACGGCGGGCGCGACCGATGGATCTCGGCCCGGCCGGCGAGCCGATCGTCGAGAACCTCCGCACGCCCGACCAGCTCTGGATCGAGCCGATGCCGGACGGGCGAATAGTCCCGGACGGCGATCCGGCCGAGGTCGTCGCATCGCGTGAATCCGTCCGGCTCGCGTTCGTCGCCGCGCTCCAGCAGCTTCCGCCTCGGCAGCGCGCCGTGCTCATCCTCTGCGAGGTTCTCCGCTGGAAGGCCGCGGAGGTCGCGGAGCTCCTCGAGACGAGCGTCGCCTCCGTGAACAGCGCGCTGCAGCGCGCCCGCGCCACCCTCGAGGCCAGCGACGCGACGCCGTCGACCACCGCGCCGTCCGTCGATTCGGCCGACGCCGAGCTCCTCGAGCGCTACGTCGCGGCGTTCGAGGCGTACGACATGAGCGCGTTGACCGCCCTGATCCACGAGGACGCGACCCAGTCGATGCCTCCGTTCGACCTCTGGCTCGCGGGTCGTGGCGACATCCTCACGTGGTGGTTCGGCCCCGGGATCACCTGTCGCGACTCGCGCGTCGTCGCGGCGCCGGCGGCGAACGGCGCGCCGGCGTTCGGCCAGTACCGGCCGAAGCCGGACGGCGGCGGATACGAGCCCTGGGCGCTGCAGGTCGTGGAGATCGAGGACGGCAGGATCGTCGAGCTCACGTTCTTCCTCGACGTCGAGACCGTCTTCCCGCGCTTCGGGCTCCCGCT
>DASUCI010000264.1:0-8264 GCA_035762825.1 Gaiellaceae bacterium
AGGTCAGCGTCTGGCCCGACTCATTGGCGGGCCCGGCCGAGATCGCCGTTGCCCAGCCCGCGACGCTCTGCGCGCCCGCGTCCTCGTCGACCGTCTGGTCGGCGCCCTTGGTGAAGCCGGGGGCGTCGTTGACCGGGTTGATCGTGAGGGAAACGGTTGCCGTGGCGCTGTTGGCGAGACCGTCGTTCACCTGGTAGGTGAACGAGTCGGAGCCATTGAAGTTCGCGTTCGGCATGTAGATGACGCCCGCGGTATCCGTGTTAGGCGACCCAGATGTGCAGGCGTTGTCGGAGATCGATCCGAGGGTGCCGTTCGTCGGGCCGGACACAATCGAGAACGTGAGCTCGCACTGCTGCGCATCCGAGCCAGAGAGCGTGATCGCCTTGGGCGTGTCCTCGTTGGTCGAGTCGGACACGTTATTGGCCGTCGGGGCGGTGTTTGCGGCGTAGTTGGCGACGTACTCTCGCGTCCCGCTACCGCTGAAGCCAGGGACGCAGATGATCCGCGAGGGCGTGAGGACCGTAAACGGGTCGGTTCCGTTGTCCGCGCTCCAATGAGTGAACGAACTGCCGGCGGGCGCGGTGGCCGTTGCAGCTGCTTCGAGCTTGATCGACTCCGTATTGCCGGCGCCTTTGGTGAATCTCGCTCCTCCCGAGAACCCGACGTTCGTCTCGGTGTCACTGTCGGTCGACGGTCCGGAGCAGTTCGTGGTGCCATACGTCGTCCACGTCAACGTGAAGGTCGTGCCGGACGCGTTCGAGCGGACCCTGACATTGCCGTCGGTGAAGGTCGTCGTCGCCGTCCCCGACAGCGGGCCGGTTGCCGTCACCGTGTAGACGGCGATGAAGGTCGTCGGAAGCGCGAAGGAATCGGTGATCACCCCATCGGGGCCTGCAACGACGTCGACGTCCCGACGCCAGGTCTCTCCTTGGTCGTCGTTGACGCGAATATGGACGACTTCGCCCGGGTACCAGTTCTCGCCGGTGAGGACGACCGTCTCGCCAGGTGCGTAATCCGCCTTGTCGCTGGCGATGGTCGGGGGCCCAGAGGGGACGGGCGAGGTCTCCGTCGTCGTGGATTCGCTTGACTCGGTTTCGGTAGTCGTCGTTTCCGTCGACTCCGTGGTCGTCGACTCGTCGGTCGTCGTCGTCGTCTCGGTGGTTGTCGACTCAGCCGCCGATGTGTCGGTGCCGGTCGAGAGCATCGCGAGCGGCCCGGCTCCAGAGACGACACCGGCCGAGACGAGCCCGGCCGCAAAGATCGTGAAGACGACGAACGAAACTTGGAGCACATGCCAGCGTCGGCGACGCTGAACTGTTCGACCTGTACCCATCTCCCCAAAACCCCCTTGGTTGCACCACCGCAGGCGGCGTCCCCACGCCGCAGCCGAATCTTCGTCCCGATCCGTACGAAGTCAACGGCGCAGCGGTCCTGACCCGCCCACCCGAATAGCTAGTCGTTCGTTGCTACAATCGGCCGCCGGCGGGCGTCGAGTCCGCCCTCTTTCTGTGATGAAGACGTACACGGCCAAGCCCGGAGAGATCCAGCGCGAGTGGTTCCTCGTCGACGCCGAGGGGCAGACCCTCGGGCGCCTGGCGACCCGCATCGCCGACATGCTCCGCGGTAAGGGCAAGCCGGCCTACACGCCGCACGTCGACACGGGCGACTTCGTCATCGTCGTGAACGCCGAGAAGATCGCGGTCACGGGCTCGAAGCTCGACACGAAGATCTACTACCGCCACTCCGGCTATCCCGGTGGAATCAAGCAGCGCACGCTGCGTGAGCAGCTCGAGCGCCGGCCGACCGAGGTCATACGGAAGGCGGTCAAGGGGATGCTCCCGAAGAACAAGCTCGCGGCGGCCCAACTGACGAAGCTGAAGGTCTACGCCGGCCCCGACCACCCCCACGCGGCCCAGGCACCGAAGGAGCTGGAGCTCTCATGAGCGAGATCGCGCAGTACCTCGGCACCGGGAAGCGGAAGACGTCGGTCGCGCGCGTGATCCTGCGCCCGGGCGACGGCAAGACGTGGATCAACGGCAGGACGCTCGACGAGTACTTCCCTCGCGCCGTGCACCGCAAGATGGTGCTCGCGCCGCTCGAGGTGGCGGAAGCCGCGACCACGTACGACCTCCGCGTCCGCGTTGCCGGTGGCGGCCCCTCGGGTCAGGCCGGCGCGATCCGGCACGGCATCGCCCGTGCCCTCGTCGAGGCCGATCCGGAGATGCGCGTGCCGCTCAAGCGCCAGGGCTTCCTGACGCGCGATGCCCGCATCGTGGAGCGCAAGAAGGCCGGCCTGCACAAGGCCCGCAAGGCTCCCCAATTCTCGAAGCGATAGCTTCGAGAATTGGTGTAGGGGCGAGGCTTGCCTCGCCCGTCGTCCTATGACCCGGCGCTATTTCGGCACAGATGGGGTCCGTGGGATCGTCGGCGGCGACCTGACGCCGGATCTCGTCGAGCGGGTCGGGAAGGCTGCGACCCTGTGGGCCGGTGGTGGGCGCGTGCTCGTCGGCCGCGACACGCGGCGCTCCGGCCCGCAGCTCGAGCAGGCGGTGGCGAGCGGGATCGCGGCCGGGGGCGGAACCGCCGTACTCGGTGGAGTGCTGCCGACGCCTGCGGTCGCATTCCTGGCCGACGACCTCGGCGTCGTCGTCTCGGCCTCGCACAATCCGCCCGAGTACAACGGCGTCAAGATCCTTCGCGGGGGCGAGAAGCTCGTGGACGAGCAGGAGGAGGAGATCGAGGCCCTGCTCGAGGCCGACATGGTGGGAGGCGGCTCTATCGAAGAGGTCGCCGGCGTCGTCGCCACGTACGTCGATCACGTCATCGGCGCGTGCGGTTCGGATCTCTCGCGTCTACGAGTCGGCGTCGACTGTGCGAACGGCGCGTTCTCGGCGTTGGCGCCTCGCGCTTTCGAGCTGCTCGGCGCGGACGTGCACCTCATCGGCGCGGAGCCAGACGGCTCCAACATCAACGTCGGCTGTGGCGCCACCGACCTTCGGGCCTTGCAACACCTTGTCACCAGCGAGGGTCTCGATCTCGGCGTCGCCTTCGACGGCGACGGCGATCGCATGCTCGCGGTCGACGAGCGCGGCGAGGTTGTCGACGGCGACCAGATCCTCGCGGTCCTCGCGCTCGCCCTGGGCGTCGAGGTCGTCGCAGTCACGGTCATGACGAACCTCGGCTTCCAGGCGCTCATGGAGGAGAACGGCGTCCGAGTCGTCACGACTCCGGTCGGCGACCGGTACGTCGCCGAAGCACTGCGTCGGGAGGGAGGGCTCCTCGGGGGGGAGCAGTCCGGGCATGTCATCTGGCTCGGGAACCACGCGACCGGCGACGGCCTCGCGGCTGCACTGCTCCTGTGCCGCTCGCTCGCCGGGCGCACGCTGCAGGACGCCGCCACGATGCCGCGCTTCCCACAGGCTTTCCGCAACGTCACTGTCGCCAGCCGCGAGCTCACGCAGGCAATCCTCGACGAGTCAGATCGGCTCAATGCCGAGCTCGGCGTGCGCGGCCGCGTGCTCGTTCGACCGTCCGGCACCGAGCCCGTCGTGCGCGTCCTGGCCGAGGCGGAAAATGCCGAAGATGCAGAGAAGTTGTGTGCTAGCATCGCCGCGCTCGTGGAAAGAGAGCTCGGCTGAGCCCGACGGAGGGCGCCGCCGGGCTCTTTCGCGTTTACTGAGCCAAAGCCATGTGCGGGATAATCGGATACGTCGGATCGCGTGAGTGCAAGCCGCTGCTGCTCCACGGGCTGGAGCGGCTCGAGTATCGCGGCTACGACTCGGCCGGGATCGCGCTCCTCGAGGCCGGCGGCCTGGAGTACGTTCGCGCGGTCGGCCCGCTCGCGAACCTGAAGCAGCGCGCCGGGTCGAACGGCTCGGTCGCGACCACGGGCCTCGGGCACACGCGCTGGGCGACCCACGGCGGCGTGACGGAGCAGAACGCTCACCCGCTCGCCGGCTGCGACGCCTCGAAGGTCTCGATCGTTCTCAACGGGATCGTCGAGAACTACCGCGAGCTCATCGACAGCCTGGCCGACGACGGTCACACCTTCAGCTCCGAGACCGACGCCGAGACGGTGACGCATCTCATCGAGCGCCACTACGAGGGGGACCTCGTCGAGGCGGTGCGTCTCGCCTTCGCCGAGCTCGAGGGGCACTTCGCGTTTGTCGCGATCCACCACGACCATCCGGGCCTCCTCGTCGGCGCGCGCCAGCAAGGCGTGCCCCTGGTCGTCGGAGTCGGCTCGGGCGAGATGTTTCTCGCGTCGAACGCGGCCGCGTTCCTGCGCGAGACACACACGGTGCAGTTCCCGGCGGACGGCGAGATCGTCGCCCTGCGGCCCGAGGGGGCGACTTTCCAGCGCGCGGACGGCACTCCGGTGGAGCACGAGCCGGCCGAGCTCGACTGGGACGACGAGGGCGCAGAGAAGGGCGGGTTCGAGACCTTCATGCTCAAGGAGATCTACGAGCAGCCCGAGGCCGTGGCCGAGACGATCGGCGACCGCGTGCGTCACGGGACCCTCGTGCTCGAGGGACTCAACATGTCAGGCAAGGACGTCAAGGAGCTTCGCCGCATCGTCCTTCTCGGCTCCGGCACGGCATACCACGCATGCGTCGTCGGCCGGTACGTGATCGAGGAGTGGGCACGCGTCCCCGTCGAGTTCGACATCGCGAGCGAGTGGATCTACCGAAACCCTGTGATCAACGAGCACGACGTCGTCATCGGGATCACACAGTCGGGTGAGACGCGCGACACGATCGAGGCGCTCAAACTCGCCCGGGAGAACGGCGCGCGCACGGTCGCGATCACCAACATGATGGGCTCGCAGGTCACGCGCGAAGTCGACTCTGTCCTCTACACACGCGCCGGCCTCGAAGTCTCGGTAGCTTCGTCGAAGTGCTTCACCGCGCAGGTGGCGCTCCTCTACCTCGTGGCGCTGAAGCTGGCGCAGATCCGCGAGACCCTGCCGCCAGGCGAGATCGAGTTCATCCTCGACTTCGTCTACAAGCTCCCGAACAAGATCCAGCAGTTCCTCGACGGCGACCATCCGATCGAGGAGATCGCGCAGCGCTACCACGACGCGCACTTCTTCCTCTACCTCGGCCGCCACATCGGCCTCCCGGTAGCGCTCGAGGGGGCGCTGAAGCTGAAGGAGATCTCCTACATTCCGACGGAGGCGTACTCGGCCGGCGAGATGAAGCACGGGCCGATCGCGCTCCTGGACGAGCAGACGCCCGTGGTCGTCGTCGCGACGAACATCCACGTCTACGACAAGATCGTCTCCAACATCCAGGAGGTCCGCGCCCGCGGCGCCCACGTCATCGCCATCGCGACCGACGGGAACGAGGACATCCAGCATCACGCCGACGACGTGATCTACGTCCCGAAGACGCCGGCGTTCCTCCAGGTCGTCCTCGCGATCCTCCCCCTGCAACTGCTCGCGTACCGCATCGCGCGCCTGCGGGGCCTGAACGTGGATCAGCCGCGCAACCTCGCAAAGACCGTCACTGTCGAGTAGCACGCGGCTCTAACAGCGCCGTCACATCCCGTCGCTACGGTCGCTCCCCGACGATACGACAACGGGAGGTACTCGATGAAGATCTCCGTACGGCGCCCGTCGCCGGCGTTAGTCATCTCGTGCGTCGCGCTCGCAGTCGCCCTCGGCGGCACGAGCTACGCGACCGTGCTCCAGGTACCGAGAAACAGCATCGGACCGCCGCAGCTCAAGTCCGGGGCGGTGACGAACCCGAAGGTCGCCAGGAACGCCATTACCTCGATCAAAGTCGCGAACGGCTCGCTCGTCCGTGCGGACTTCAGAGCAGGCTCGCTTCCGGCGGGCCCCGCCGGTCCGGCCGGGCCTGCGGGTCCAGTGGGGCCGCCTGGCGTGAGCGGCGTGGAGCGTGTCGAGGTCACGTCGGCGACGAACTCGGCGAGTCCGAAGAGCGGGCAGATGGCCTGTCCCAGCGGGAAGCGGCTCGTCGGCGGTGGTGCACGCCTGAACGGCACGGGAGTAGGGGTGGCGCCGCCGGTCAGCGTCGCCGTCCAGGCCTCGTATCCGGACAACGACAACATCTACCGGGCGGTCGGCCGTGAGGCCGTCGCGACGAACGGCACCTGGTCGCTGACGGTCTTCGCGATCTGCGCGAACGCGACCTAGATCCTTTAGCGCGCGGCCGGCCACCAGAACGCACCGAAGCTATCGGGGCCCGTATGGGCCCCGATGCTCGGTGTGACGCGGTAGCGCTCGACCGCGACGACGGCATCGACGAGGTCGTGGGCAAGCCCGTCGGCGGCCGCTTCGAGCTCCGCGCCGGCATGTCCGACCGCCACGAGGCCTGGCCGCCCGCGGAGGATCCGCCGGCCCATGATGGCCCTCGCCTCTTCGACCGTTGCATGGGTCGAGAGCGTCGCGGCCTCTCCGGCCGCGAAGCGCAGGGTCGTCCATTCGTCGTCTGCCGATACGCGCCCGCCTGGCGCCGAGCGCGCAACGAAGACGTTGTCGAGCGTCGTTGCGATCCGTTCGGCCTCGACCGCCGCCGTGGTGGCCGTCGCCCCGCCGCGGAGTGCCGCGCACGCGGCACGTACGCACAGCCCGACGCCGTAGCTGACGGTGGGCAGGGAGACGACGCGGACGGGGATCGTGGTCTCGCGCGCGGCGAGCGCGGCCGACTCGGGCACGCCTGAGATCCTGCGGTCGAGGTGAAGGGAGAGGACGCTCGTCGCGCCTGCCTCCTGGGCTCGTTCGTACACCTCGACGAAGGCGCCGGGGCTCGGCAGTGTCGTCGTCGCGACGGCTCCCTCGCGCATGCGCGCGTAGAACGCATCGGTGGTCCCGTCGAACGGTTCGTGGTCGAGTGTCACCGGGATCGGCACGATCTGGACGCCGAGCTCTGCGGCCGCGGCCGGCGAGAGCAGCGAGCTCGAGTCGGTGCAGAGTGCGACGAGCGTCAGTGCAGCTCCAGCTCGTCGGGGTGGCCGCGGCGATGTGCGAGCACGAAGCGTGACGCAACGACGCCGACCGTCGCACAGTTCGCGACGAACAGTGCGGCGCTCGGCCTCGCGCCCCACGAATTCGGCAGACGTCGGCGCCACCAGACGAAGCTCATGACGAGCCAGCCTGCCGAGGCCACGGCAGTCGAGACGAGGCCTGCCCGCGGAAGTCTCGGGATCCTGGCCACGCCGATCGCGAGAACGAGGTCGAGAGGTGCCGCAACGGGGAAGGTGTACAGGCATTGGCCAAAGCTCGTCGCGAGGCCCTTACCTCCGTCGAAGCCGTTCGAGAACGGATAGCAGTGACCGACGACTGCGGCCACGCCCGCGACGTGCGCGCCGAGATCGCCCGCGACGGCACGGCCGCAGGCACACCCGGCGTACGCCTTCCCGACGTCGGCGACCATCACCGCACGGCCCGCGCGCGAGCCGAGCACCCGCCCCGCGTTGACGGCTCCGGGGTTACGGCTCCCGGTCGCGCGGAGGTTCACGCGCCCTCCCGTCGTCACGCGCGACACGATGTCGGCCGAGGGTACGGTCCCGAGGAGGTACCCGGCACCGGCGGCGACGAGGAGGCGGATGGCCCGCATGAAGAACGAATCATGAGGATCCGGGCGCTCGCCGGTGCTGCAGGTGTCGGAGCTCTCACCTGGGCGCTCGTCGTCCGCGGCTCGTTGCCGGTGGATCTCGGCGTGGGACGCCGCTACCGACCGCTCGGACCGATCGCCGTACGGATCGCGGCTCCGCGCGACGTCGTGTTCGCGGTCGTCTCGACGCCGTATCACGGGAGGGCGCCTCGTGCCCTGCGCGAGAAGGTCGAGGTGCTCGAGCGCGGCGACGACCTCGTGCTCGCGGCGCATCACACGCGCGCCTACGGGCTCACCGCGACGACCGTCGAGACGGTCCGGTTCGAGCCTCCGGAGCGGATCCACTTTCGCCTCGTGCGCGGCCCCGTGCCGCACGTCATGGAGACCTTCGTGCTCACGGAGGCCGACGACGAGACCGAGCTTCTCTACTCGGGTGAGCTCGGCACCGACCTTTGGATGGTCGGGCGACTGTGGGGGGCGGCCGTTGCGCGCACGTGGGAGGCGACCGTTGCGGCGTCGCTCGAGAGCATCCGCGCCGAGGCCGAGCGCAGGGCGAGGCGGGGCTGAAAGTACGCTTGCCGCGTGGAGCCGACCGAGGCGCCTCCCTATTCGACGCGCAGCGTCGACGCGCTGAGGCTCCCCGGCGGTGAGACCGACAGCGATCTCGTCGCCGCCGAGGAGCCGCTC
>DASUCI010000265.1:0-6814 GCA_035762825.1 Gaiellaceae bacterium
CCGGGCGTGAGCGGCTGATAGAAACCGCCGCATGGCCTCGGACCGGATCCTCGAGCTGCTTCGGCGGCCCGTCGACGTCGCCGAGTACGCGGAGATCCGCGAGCTCTGGAAGACGCACTCGATCGCCGAGGACAACCGCGACCTGCCGGGGCTGATCTCGACGCTGACCGAGGATTGCGTCTACGCGGTCATGGGCACCGGCGCACGCTGGGAGGGCCACGAAGGGGCGGCACGGTTCTACACGGAGCTCTTGACGGCGTTCCCCGACATCCACTTCGATCTCGAGTACATCGTGATCGGGCCGCAGGGCGTGTGCGAGGAGGCACGGGTCACCGCGACGCACGAGGCTCGCTGGCTCGAGCACGAGCCGACGGGAGAGCGACTCGAGTGGCGGAACGCCATCTTCTTCCCCTGGGACCCCGCGGCGCGGAAGTTCAGGGGCGAGATGGTCTATACGGATCTCGCCTTCCCGGCGGCGTAGTCAGACCGCGACCGCGGACGACGGCGGGGCGTCCGCCGGCATGACCTCGGCTGGTCTCCGCTGGGCGACGGACAGGAACGCGTCGACGACGGCGGGGTTGAACTGCTTGCCGCGTCCCGCGTGGATCTGGAGCATGGCCTCGTCGACGTCGAGCGCGACGGCGTACGGGCGATCGGTCGTCATGGCGTCCCAGGCGTCCGCGATCGCGATGATCGCTGCCTCGACCGGGATGTCGCTTCCGCTCAGCCGATCCGGGTAGCCGAGGCCGTCCCAGCGCTCGTGGTGGTGGCGGATCGCCGGCACGGAGTCGCAGAGCGACGAGATGCGCGCGACGATCTCGGCGCCTCGTGTGACGTGCTCGCGCATGACCGCCGCTTCGGCTCTGTCGAGCCTTCCCGGCTTCGTGAGGATGGCGTCGGGCATGCCGATCTTCCCGATGTCGTGGAAGAGCGCAGCGGTGCCCAGCGCGCCGAGCTGCCTCGCGGAGAGGCGGAGCTCGCGTCCGATCGCGAGCGAGACGCGACGCACCCGCTGCGAGTGGCCGGCGGTGTACGGGTCCCGTGCCTCGACGGCGGCGTTCAGTGTCTCGATGGTCTCGAGGAGTGTCGCCTCGAGCGTCTTCGAGGACTCGACCAGGTCGTGGGAGCGCGCCTCGAGATCTTCGTGCTGCATGTGCATGCGCGCTGACGCCCCGCGCACGAAGATCGCGAGGACGAGCCACAGGATCCCGAACACGAGACCGACGGCGAACCAGACCGTCATGCGCGTGTCGTCGACGATCTGCTCGACCTCGGAGTCGTCGAGGGTGACCTCGGTCACGCCGACGACGCGTCCCGACGCGGAGTGGAGCGGCGCCCAGACCTTCACGATCGACGGGCTGTCGCCCGGCACGTCGACGAGGGCCGCCGAGGGCGATCCCGACTCGACGGTCTCGCGCAGATCGGGGCTCGAGCGGCGGCGACCCACGCGGTTCGGTCGCGTTGTCGAGAATACGAGACGTCCGTCGCGCGCGTAGACGTTCAGACCGCGCACGTCGGTGGGAAGCCGGACCGAACGGGCCAGCCTGCGCCGCGCGGCGCGGCTCGCCGCGATCTCGCCGCCGCGCACGAGCGCCGGAGCGACGACGGCGTCGGCATACGCCCCGACGTCGAGCGCGGTGTCGTCCAGCGCTGCAGCGCGGAGGTCGCCCGACAGCGTGTACGAGAGCGCGACTGCCCCTATCGCGAGGATGACCGCACACGCGAGCAGGAGGGCTCTGAGCAGCGTCAGAGACCGACCGAAGCCAGACGAGCGGTATTGCCGCACTCGCCGCATCCAAGCTGTATCGGCTGGCACGAGCTCGTCTTTGAGCATTTCGTACCTAGAATCGGGCGCCGTGGAGCTGGACGTCGTCTTCCTCGGGACGTCTGGCTCCATGCCGACGGCGAAGCGCGCGCTCAGCGCGACGCTCGTGCGACGCGGCGGCGACCGGTTGCTCGTCGACTGCGCCGAGGGGACGCAGCGGCAGCTGCTGCGCAGCGATCTGGGGCTCGTCGATCTCGAGGAGATCTTCCTGACGCATTACCACGCCGACCACTACCTCGGGCTTCCGGGCATGCTGAAGACGTTCGCCCTGCGCAGCCGCGAGGTCCCACTGACGATCCACGGGCCGCGCGGGCTGGAGGAGCTCTTCGCCACGCTTCGGAGGATCTTCGGGCGACTCACGTACCCCGTCGAGCTCGTCGAGCTCGAGTCGGGAGCGCGGCTCGAGCGGGACGGCTACGTCGTCGACTGCTTCGCGGTCGACCACCACGTCGCCGCGCTCGGATACCGGCTCGTGGAGAACGAGAGGCCGGGGCGGTTCGACGTCGAGGAGGCGAACCGGCTGGGAGTTCCCGACGGTCGGGAGCGCGGCCTGCTGCAGCGCGGTGAGGGGGTGTCCCTTCCGGACGGGCGGGTGGTCAGGCCGGAGGACGTCCTCGGCGACGCGCGTGCCGGTCGGACGGTCGTGCTGGCGGGGGACACGGCGCCGGCCGCATCGGTCGTCGAGGCGGCGTCGGGCGCCGACCTCCTCGTCCACGAGGCGACGTTCCTCGCAGACGAGCGCGACCGTGCACGCGAGACGCGACACTCGACCGCCGGTGAAGCCGCGCTGGTCGCGCGCGAGGCGGGCGCCAAGCTGCTCGCGCTCACGCACGTGTCGACGCGGTACTTCGGGCACCAGGTCGTGGAGGAGGCGACGCAGCTCTTTCCCGCGACGGTCGTGCCGCGAGACTTCGACCTCGTGACGATCCCGTTCCCGGAGCGCGGAGAGCCCCAGCTCGTCCGGTCCGGCGCGCGGACGCGTCAGGCCGAGCGGACGAACTCGATGCGCGTCGAGCCGACGAGCCCGTCGGACTCGAGCTCGTAGACGCACCTTCCCGAGCCGTCCGCCTCGGCGGGCGCCGGTACGGAGGGTCTCCACACGGTCTCGGGCGGGATCGCGCGCCTGGCCAGGAGCCTGCCGTCCAGCCAGATCCAGGTGGGTGCGCCCTGCTTGCCGAGGAGCGTCAGCTGAAGCTCGCCCGGTCCGCATCCGAACACCTCGATGCGCGCCGACGAGCCGCCGTACAGGTCGCCGTTCGGCTGCAGGCCTCGCACCCGCTGCAGGACTCGGAGCGGAGACTCGACATTCCAGAGAGTCATCCCGGGCTCCGTGCTCGGCGCCATCGCTGTGACCTGCTCACCGGCGACGAGCACGTTCGAGGGCGCGACCAGCTGCACGGCGTCGACCGATTCGCCGTTCCCGTCCACGAGCATGCCGTCCGCGCGCAGGCGCACGACGCGCTGTGGCACGACGCCCGGCGACTCCGCGGTCTGCAGGCGCACCACGCTCGTGATCGAGCGGTTCCAGAACATGTGGTGCCACACGGAAGGCCAGATCCGGTCGCCGGTCTCCAGATACGCGACACCGCTCGCGCCGCTCGCGTCCAGCCAGCTCGGGGCCGTGCCGCCGAAGAGCGTGAAGCGGTCGTACTGCGAGCGCTCGCGCATCTCGTACGAGGCGACGAGCGATCCGGCGACCAGTCCCACGGCGACGACGCCGGCGACTATCGGCCTCGCCCGCCGTGGAGCGAGCACGGCGAAGAGCAGCACGGCCGCTGCGGCGAGCGCGTACACGGTCTCGAACGCGACCTCCGAGACCTCACGGCGCAGATACTCGAGCGGGACCGTCGACAGCGCGTCGGCGGCGGCGGCCCGAGTCGTGATCCGTTCGACGGGGAGGAGGAGCGCGGACGCCGCCACCGCGATCGCGATGACCGACGTAACAGGTTGTGGCCGCGGCATCCCGCGCCGGAGCCAGACGGCGAAGGCCACGAACACCGGTGGGACGACCGAGAGAAGCTGACGCTCGGTGATGTGCTCGATGAAGCGGGAGGCGAAGAAGCCGACCTCGACGACCGTAACCGCGAAGTAGGCGAACGCGGCGGCCACGAGCGCGCGCACGCCCGCGTCGTCCTCTCGTCCCCGCGCTGTCTCCCAGGCGAGCACTCCGAGCGCGACGAGCGGCACCCCGACAGTCAGGATCACCACGGCGCCCGTCTGCCACGCGATCGACGAGGCGAGGTCGGCGATCGAGTACTCCTCCGCCTCTGCGAGCGTTGCGTAGGCGCCGAGTGCTTCCCCGCTGCCCGATGCGAGCCTCCAGACGAGCCAGGCGGCTCCCGCCGCTCCGAGCGTCACCAGAGAGACGAGGAGACGGCGGAACGGCGAGAACGAGCGCTCGGCGACGGCGAGGATCGCGAGGGCCACGACGAGAGCCGCGACGAGGCCCACCGCCTGCAGGCGCGTCGCGAGCGCGGCGCCGAGTGCCGCGATGAAGAGGAGCTGGCGGCCGAGCGTGGGATCGCGGAGGCAGGCGGCGAGCGCCCAGACCGCGACGACCGCGACCGGGTAGTAGAGCGCCTCGCTCATCAGGAGCGCGCTGTAGGCGAGGCCCGGAATGAGGACGGTCAGCGTCGCCGCGAAGAGCGCGAGTCGGGCGCCTGCGAGCGGACGGGCCCAGAAGAACACGGGAATCGCGGTCGCGGACATGACGAGGGCCTGCGCGACCTGTGCCACCGTCAGCCCGGTGGCGGTCGAGGTGCCGACCTGGGCGAGCCCGACGAACAGCGGGTAGAGGAAGCTGTAGTACGGCACGGCGTCGCCGAAGATCGTGAGGCCGTCTCCGTGCACGAGCGACCGGCCGACGAGACCGTAGAGATGCTCGTCCGGCGCGATCCACGGCGCGTCGACCGCACGCGACCCGACCACACGCACGACGGTGGAGACGAGGACGAGGGCGCCGAGGGCGAGCACGGGACCGTGACGGCCGAGACGGCGCGGCATGTTGCGGAACTCTGCCAGTCGCGGCAGAGGCCGCCGACGCCTTCGTCTATCCTCCCCGAGACCTTTAAACCGGTCCAGCGAGGCCGGAAAGGAGCGAGATGTCGACGCACCTCCCCGAAGACGCCACCGCGAGGCTCCTCCTCGACGGCGAGGCGATCGAGAAGGCGCTCTCGCGCATCGCGCACGAGATCATCGAGCGAAACGAGGGCGAGGCCACGCCCGGGCTCGACGAGCTGGCGCTCGTCGGAATCCAGTCGCGGGGAGCGCCGCTCGCCTCCCGGCTGCGGAGGCTGGTCGAGGAGCGAAGCGGCGTGGCGCTGCCCGTCGGCGCGCTCGACATCACCTTCCACCGTGACGACGTCCACGTTCGCGATGGTGGACGACCGCCGGGGCGGCAGCCCGTCGTCCGCGCGACGAGCATCGCGTTCCCGATCGAGGGGATGACGGTCGTCCTCGTGGACGACGTCCTCTACACGGGTCGCACGATCCGTGCCGCGATCGACGCGCTCTTCGAGTTCGGTCGTCCTGCCTGTGTGCAGCTCGCCGTGCTCGTCGACCGGGGGCACCGCGAGCTGCCGATCAGGCCGGACTTCGTCGGCAAGAACCTGCCGACCGGGCGCGACGAGCGGATCCAGGTCGAGCTCGTGGAGCTCGACGAGCGGGACGGGGTCTTCCTCGTGGACGAGCGCGAGGACGATGCATGAGCGAGCTGCGGCCGCCCGGCGCCCCGAAGCGGCATCTTCTCTCGATCGCCGACCTCGACCGGCAGGACGTGGAGCGCATCCTCGACACCGCTCGGTCGCTCGCGGCGTCGCTCGAGCGCGAGGTCAAGAAGCTGCCGACGCTCCGCGGCCGCACGGTCGTGAACCTGTTCTACGAGTCGTCGACGCGCACGCTCGCGAGCTTCGAGCTCGCCGCGAAGCGCCTGTCCGCCGACACGATGTCGCTCCGCTCGGCCGGCTCGTCCGTCGACAAGGGCGAGTCGCTGAAGGACACGGCACTGACACTCGCCGCGTACGAGCCCGACGTCATCGTCGTCAGGCATCCGTCGATCGGCGCGCCGCAGCTCGTCGCCCGGCTCACCGACGCCCACGTCGTGAACGCCGGGGACGGGAAGCACCAACATCCCACACAGGCGCTCCTCGATCTCCACACCATGCGCCAGGCGCTCGGGCGGCTCGAAGGGTTGCACGTCGCGATCGTCGGCGACGTCCTGCACTCCCGCGTCGCGCGCTCGCTCGTGCAGGCGCTGGGGCTCGTCGGCGCGCACGCGACACTCGTCGGCCCGCCGACGCTCGTTCCCCGAGGCATCGAGGCGCTGGGCTGCGAGGTGTCGCACGACATCAGCGCAGTCGGGGCGGCGGATGTCGTGTACGTCCTGCGCATGCAGCAGGAGCGCATGGGCGAGGCCTTCGTCCCGTCGCTGCGGGAGTACACCGCGCTCTACGGGATCACGCCGGAGCGCGTCCGCGAGGGGCAGGTCGTCATGCATCCCGGGCCGATGAACCGCGGCGTCGAGATCGACCCGCGCGTTGCGGACTCACCGGCCGCGCTCGTGACGGATCAGGTGCGTGCCGGCCTCGTCGTCCGCATGGCCGTGCTCTACGACGTCCTGACCGTCGCGCCCGTCCCGGAGCGCGAGCAGGCACGAGCGGTGGCCTGATGCTCGTCGGGCGAAACGGCCGGAGTGACTCGTTCGTGCTCGAGGGGCGCGTGCTGGCACCCACGCAGGGGATCGACGAGCCGCTGAAGATCACGGTCAGCGACGGAGTCATCTCGGGGCTCGAGCCCGGCGCGCCGGGCGATCTGGTGATCGCGCCGGCATTCGTCGATCCGCACGTCCATCTGCGCACGCCGGGACGCGAGGACGAGGAGACGCTTCGGTCCGGAACGGAGGCCGCCGCCGCCGGTGGCTACTGCGCAATCCTCGCGATGCCCAACACGGAGCCGGTCGTCGACTCGGCTGCGGTGCTCGGAGCGCTCGTC
>DASUCI010000266.1:0-4351 GCA_035762825.1 Gaiellaceae bacterium
CTCGAGGACGAACCCCAGTGCCTCCAGCACGTCCGCGGAGCCCGAGGCGGAGCTGACTGCGCGGTTTCCGTGCTTGGCGACTCCTGCTCCGGCAGCCGCCGCGACGATCGCGGCCGTCGTGGAGATGTTGAAGGTCCGCGCACCGTCACCCCCGGTCCCCACGACGTCGACGACGTCGTCGCGCGAAGGATGCACCGGGAGCACATGAGCGCGCATCGCCTCAGCGCAGCCGGCGATCTCGTCTGCGGTCTCACCCTTCGCCCGCACGGCGACGAGGAAGCCGCCGATCTGAGCCGCTGTCGCCTCGCCGCTCATGATCTCGCCCATCACCGCGCGCGCGTCGTCGCGAGAGAGATCGTGTCCGTCGAGGAGCGTGTGAATGGCCCCCTGGATCATCCGGCAGAGTGTTGCGGGTTCAGCCGAGCGCCGTACGAATCGGGGGTGCTAGAGGGCCGCGCGCATGGCGTCGACGAGGCGCTCGAGGTCGGCCTCGTCGTTGTACGGCCCGATCGAGACGCGCAGCAACGCCGTCTCCTCCCACTCGTAGACCGGGATCTCGACCCGGTGCTCGTCGTAGAGCGTGCGCCAGAGCTCGTCCGGATCGCTCGTGCGCACCGTGAAGGCCCGCATGAAAGGCGCACGCGTTCCGCGCAGCGGTCTCAATCCCAGCTGCGAAAGGCGCCGCTCCGCCTCGTCGGCGAGCTCCCGCGCCGCGACCGCGTCAAGCGAGCCGTGCACCTCGATCGCCTTCGGCACGGCGAGATAGGCGGCCGGGTCGCGCGTCCCCTGCCAGCCGTGCCGCTCGCCGAAGTCGGCATCCTCGTGGTAGCCCCAGCTGATCACGAGGGGCTCGATCCACTCCTGGTGCTCGGGCCGCGCCCAGAGGAACCCGGAGCCCTTGGGCGCACACAGCCACTTGTGGCAGTTGCCCGCGTACACGTCGGGCCACATCGCCTCGATGTCGAGCGGGATCTGCCCTGGCGCGTGCGCACCGTCGACGATCGTGAACACACCGGCCCGACGCGCGGCAGCACAGATCTCCTCGACAGGCAGCACAAGTGCAGTGGGCGACGTGATGTGCGAGACCACGACCGCGCGCGTGCGGATCCCGATGCTCGCGATCAGCTCCTCCGGCTCGACGAGGACGACGTTCGCTCGGATGAAGCCGAGTGTCCGCAAGATCGCCCCGTACTCGTGCTTCGTCGTGAGGATCTCCTCGTTCGGGCGGATCCGCAGCGAGCGGACCACCGCGTTCAGCGCCGAGGTCGCATTCGGCGCGAAGACCAGGTCGTCGGCTCGCGCGCCGACGAATGACGCGAGCGCTGCTCGCGCCTCGTCGATCGCCCGCTCGTAGCGGCGCGCGAAGAACGTCGTGGGCCCGCGCTCGAGCTCGCGCTGAAGCCGCTGGTACTCCTCGAACACCTCGACCGTGCACGCGCCGAAGCCTCCGTGGTTGAAGTACGCGACCTCCGGGTCGAGGAGAAAGCCCTCGCGCATCGCTGGCTAGTGTCCCACGGTGCGCGGACTCCTCTCGACGTACTTCCCGCCGCTGCCGCGCTCGGTTCTGACACTGCAGGCCGGCGGGCTCGTGAACTCGTACGGGAACGGCTTCGTGATGCCGTTTCTCTTCATCTACCTCCACAACGTTCGCGGGATGGGGTACGCGGTGGTCGGCCTCGTTCTCGCCACACACGCGGTCGCCAGCATCGTCGCGGGCCCGATCTTCGGCTCCCAGATCGACCGCTTGGGCGGCAGGAACATGCTCGGCGTGTCCCTCGCCGTCCTCACGGTCGGCTACGCGGCGTACGCCCTCGTGCACGAGCCGTGGCAGGCGTTCCTCGTCGCTGGGGTGAGCGGGATCGGCGTCGGCGGCTTCTGGCCGTCACAGTCGACGCTCATCGCCGGGTTGACACCACCCGAGCAGCGACCGTCTGCCTTCGCGATGCAGCGCGTCGTGATGAATCTCGGCTTCGGCCTCGGTGCGCTCACCGGCGGCCTCATCGCGGTCGCCGACTCGCCGGAGACCTTCACCGCGCTGTTCCTCGTCGACGCCGCGTCGTTCTTCGTCTACGGGGTGGTGATGCTCGCGCTCGTCCCGGAGCCGGCACAGTCACGCGAGTCACGCGCGCCCGGCTCGTACCGGGAGGTTCTGCGCCACCGGCCGTTCGTCGCCGTCGCCTCGCTGAACGCGCTGTTCATCTTCGCCGGGTACTCGGGCTTCGACGTCCTCCCCGTCTACGCGAAGAACGAGGCCGGGCTCTCGGAGAAGAGCATCGGGATCCTCTTCCTCGTGAACACGGTCGTGATCATCCTCGCGCAGCTGCCGATCGCGAGACTCGCTCGAGGGCGGCGGAGAATGCCTGCGCTCGCCCTCTTCGGCGCCTTCTGGGCCGGCGCGTGGCTGCTCGTGCCGATCGCGGGCGCGGCCGCGACGCAGACCGCGTTCCTGCTGCTCGCGTTCGTGATGGTGGCCTTCGCGATCGGCATGTGCCTGCACGGAGCCGTCGCCGCCCCGCTCGTCGCCGACCTCGCCCGGCCGCACCTGCTCGGGCGCTACATGGCGCTGAACGCGCTCTCCTGGCAGGTCGGGTTCGCGCTCGGCCCCGCGCTCGGCGGGGCGGGTCTCGCGCTTTCGTCGACCGGCGTCTGGATCGCCGCCTCGGCGCTGTGCGCGGTCGGCGCCGTCCTCGCACTCGTCATCGAGGGATCGCTGCCGAGTGCCAGCCGTCGCACGCCGCTTCCCGCACCGGCGTCAGCGTGACCGAGGCAGGCACCGAAGCTACAATCGAGAACAATGGCGCTGACGAAGGACGACCCACTGAGTACCCATGCCGAGCCTCCCTCGCATCCGTCGTTCGCGCGCCCGTGGCGGCACGCCGGTCATCTCGCCGGCGCCGATCGTTCACGAGCTCTCCGCTAGCGGGCTGACCTGGGTCAACGTCGTCTCGCCGGACGTCGAGACGGCACAGGGCCTCGCCGAGCGCTTCGGCTGGCATCCCCTCGACGTCGAGGACATCGTCTCGAAGAGGCAGCGGCCGAAGATCGACGACTACGAGGACGAGGGCTACCTCTTCGCCGTCCTCCACTTCCCGTTCTACGACAGTCAGGTCCAGCGGTTGAACGCCGCCGAGCTGGACGTCTTCGTCGGTCACGACTACGTCGTCACCATCCCGAACCACGAGCTGCGGCCGGTGACGCGCCTGTTCGCGCGCTGCGAGGACGACGAGGCATATCGCGAGCAGCTCTTCGCGCGCGGCTCCGGGCGCCTGCTGTACGACATCCTCGACGACCTCTTCGACTACTGCTTCCCGATCCTCGACAAGATCGCCCACAAGCTCGACGGGATCGAGGACGAGATGTTCGAGGGCCGCTCGCAGGAGGTCGTCCGCGACATCTCCAACGTGAAGCAGGAGATCATCTCGTACCGCAAGATCATCAAGCCCGAGCGCTCGACGCTCCGCGTGCTCGAGCGTCGCGTCGAGGGCTTTCTCCCCGAGGACCTCGAGGACTACTTCGACGACATCGTCGACGCCGCCGAGCGGATCTGGGACCTCCTGGACAACTACAAGGAGGTCGTCGACGGGCTCGAGTCGACCAACGAATCGGTGCTCGCCCACCGCCAGAACGACGTCCTCCGCCTTCTGACGGTGATCAGCGTGACGATCCTCCCGCTGACGCTCGTCACCGGCCTCTTCGGGATGAACGTCCTCTTCCCCGGCGAGGGCTCGCACGAGGCATTCTGGGCGATCGTCGTCGGGCTGCTCGGGATCGCGGCGGCGACGCTCGGCTTCTTCCGCTGGCGCGGCTGGCTGTAGGTCGGACGGACGAACGAATGGCCGGAACCCCCGCCGCATCGGGGCTCCGGCCTGTCGTACCGACCACTCGCTAGAGGAGAATCCGCAGTGCCGTCTCAGGGGGGCAGCCGCGCTGCGTGAGCGAGGATGCGTCGTGGAGGTCAACCTCCACATGAGAGGCGAGAACCAGCGCCGACCCGATGTCGTACCCGGAGCGGACGAGCTCTTCGAAGCGCCACCGCAGGATCGCCTCTGCCTCCGTCTCGTCGATCAATTCGAACTGGGCCGCAGTCACTGCCGCCTCCCTCTCGTCGTCTTCGACTACAGGTAACAGTTCAGCGTCATCGGCCTCTGGCAGCGCCCGCTTGAGGTCCAGAGTCGCCGCGCCGAAGGTCTGGGATGCCCGCGACGAACGTCCCTCGTCCGAGGGACGACTACCTCGGACGAGTGACGACCGCCCGGTCGGGCTCCCACTCGACCCGGCACGAGCTCCACATGCCGCGCCTCTTCCGGCGGGCTTCGTCGACCGCGTCGAGCAGGTCGTCCGCGTGGATGCC
>DASUCI010000267.1:0-4029 GCA_035762825.1 Gaiellaceae bacterium
GCGGTCGGCCAGCGCGCGGACGGCGGGATCGTCCTGCTGACGACGGACGGCCGGCAGCCGGGGCTCTCCGTCGGCATGACGAACTTCGAGCTCGCCCAGGCGCTCGTGCGCTACGGCGCCGTACGCGGGATGGGCCTCGACGGCGGTGGCTCCTCGACGCTCGCATTCGAGGGAACCGTCCTCAACTCGCCGTCCGACGGTCGCGAGCGTGCGGTCTCGACGGCACTCATGCTCCAGTACTACGGCGTCTACGCGCCGCCGCCGCTCGAGCAGGTCGTGTCGCCGAACGGCGACGGCGTCGCCGAGACGCAGGAGCTCTCGTTCAAGGTCGTCCGTCCGTCGACGACCACGGCGACGCTCACGGCACCGGACGGGACGATCGCGTGGCAGGAGGTCCTCGATCGCGAGGCCGGGACGTACGAGGTGGCCTTCCCGCCTGTACCTGTGCCTCCGCCTCCGCCCGAGGGCACTCCTCCCCCGCAGCCGACGACCCCGCTGCCGCCCGCCGAGGGCCGCTGGACCCTGACGGTGACGGCGCTCGACGACCAGGGGCTCAGCTCGACGACGACCCGCAGGTTCTGGGTCAACTCGACGCTGGCGGCGCTCCGCGTCGCACCCGCTCGCGTCGTCGTCAGGCCAACCGGAGGCAGAGCGGACATTCGCTGGACGCAGGGGCGCGCCGCTCGCGTGAAGGTCACGATCGAGACCGCCGAGGGCGTCGTCGTGCGCACCGTGTCGAACGCGTCGCTCGCCGCCGGCGAGCAGACCGTCACGTGGGACGGTCGCGGTGGCAACCGCAGGCCGGTCGGAGCGGGACGCTACGTCGCGCGCGTGGCGGCGACGAACGAGCTCGGCAGCGTGTCGCTGACGCAGTTCGTGACCGTGCGCCGCGTCGCTCGCTAGCCCGACGGGCAGCGCGAGTACAGTCCCGCCCGTGCTTCTCGCCTCGGTCCTGAGCGAGCTCTCCGACGCGATCACGTCGATCGTCGGGGACTACGGCCTCTACGCGGTCTTCTGGCTCATGTTCGTCGACGCCGTGCTGCCGGCGGCGAGCGAGCTCGTGATGGTCTACGGCGGGGCGCTCGCGGCCGGCGCCTTCGCGAACCAGCAGGTGACGCTCTTCGGGCGCACGGTCGAGGAGGGGTGGCCGGCCTACTTCGCCATCGCGCTCGCCGGGACGATCGGCTACACGCTCGGCTCGATGATGGGCTGGGCGATCGGCTTCTACGGCGGCCGCCCGTACCTCGAACGCCACGGTCGCTGGCTCCATCTGAGCCCGGCGAAGCTGGAGAAGGCAGAGCGGTGGTTCGAGCGATACGAGGACTGGGCCGTGTTCCTGGGCAGGCTCACGCCGGTCGTCCGCTCGTTCGTCTCCGTTCCGGCCGGGGTGTTCGAGGCCCGCTTCGTGCGATACACGTTCCTCACGCTGCTCGGGTCGGCCATCTGGTGCTTCCTCTTCGCCGGTGCCGGGTTCGCGGCGGGCGAGGCGTGGGAGGACTTCCACCATGCGTTCCGGTACGTCGAGTACGTGGTCGCGGTCGCGATCCTCGGTGGCGCGGCGTGGCTCGGCTGGCGGTATCTCAGGCGGCGCAGGTCCCGTCTGGCCGAGGATTCCTCGGGCGCCTGACGAACCAGAACGCAACCTCGCCGGAGCTAGACTCGCCCGCGTGACTCAGCCGATCCCTCTCATGAACTCGAAGGCGCAGTACGCGCCTCTCGTCGAGGAGCTCAAGGCGCGGTTCGCGGTCGTCCTCGACTCGGGACGATTCATCTTCGGACCCGAGGTGGAGGCCTTCGAGCACGAAGCCGCGGCCTTTCTGGGCGTCCCGCACGCGATCGGCGTGGCGAACGGCACGGACGCGCTCGTCCTCGCGCTCGAGGCGCTCGGCATCGGACGTGGAGACGAGGTGATCTGTCCGGCATTCACGTTCTACGCGACGGCCGAGGCGATCGTCCGAGCCGGCGCGACCCCCGTCTTCGCGGACGTCGACCCGCAGACGCTGAACCTCGATCCCGAGGATGTCGCAGCTCGCGTGACTCCGCGCACGAAAGCGGCGGTGCCTGTGCACCTCTTCGGTCGTGTCGCGCCGCTCGCCGAGCTCTCGGAGCTCGGGTTACCGATCGTCGAGGACGCCGCTCAGGCGTTCGGCGCCGAGGGTGTCGCGCGCAGCGGCGCATGCTCGACCTTCAGCTTCTTCCCGTCGAAGAACCTCTTCGCGCTGGGCGACGGCGGCCTCGTGACGTGTCTCGACGACGAGGTGGCCAAGCGGGTGCGCATGCTCCGCTTCCACGGGTCGCACGACAAGAAGACGTTCGAGCTCGTGGGAACGAACTCCCGACTCGACGCCGTTCAGGCCGCGATGCTCCGTGTGTTCCTCCCACATCTCACCGGTTGGAACGAGCAGCGGCGCGAGGCGGCCGCGCGCTACGCCGAGCTCGGCCTCGGCGAGGTCGTCGAGCTTCCGGTCGACGAGCCGGGCCACGTCTACCACGTCTACGCCGTTCGAACGTCGCGCCGGTCGGAGATCGCGGCTGCGCTGACCGAGGAGGGCATCGCCAGCGGCGCCTACTACACGACCCCTCTCCATCTCCAGCCGGCTCTGAGCTACCTCGGTGTCGCCGAGGGCTCGCTCCCCGAAACGGAGCGCGCTGCCGCCGAGAACCTCGCGCTTCCGCTGTGGGCGGGGATCGAGCTCGAGCAGCAGGAGCGCGTCGTCGAGGCCGTTCGGACGGCCGTCGGCGTCCCCGCATAGCCATGCGCTCTCCCGTCAACCGCCACCGCCTCTGGCAGGTCGCCGTCGACGCGGCGCTGATCGCGCTCGCCTGGATGGCGTCGTGGTACGTGCGGTTCGAGGGCGACTCGCGCCCGGTCTACTACGACCGCTACCTCGAGTGGGACGTCGTCGTGCTCGTGGTCGGGATCATGCTTCCCGTCTTCGTCGCCTTCGGCTTCTACAACCGCTGGTGGCGGTACGTCTCGACCCAGGACATGTGGGGCGTCCTCCGGGGAGTCACCGCGGCGGTCATCGCCGCCTTCCTCGTCTTCACGTTGCTCGACTTCCACCCGGCGTCGGTCCCCCGCGGGATCTGGATCGTCGACCTGCTCCTCCTGCTCGCGTTCGTGATGGGCGTGAGGCTGCTCGCTCGCACGCTCATCGAGCGGCCGTCCGCCCGCTCGATCGTGGCGCGCGGCAAGGAGGTGCTCATCGTCGGCGCAGGCGACGCAGCCCAGCTGATCCTGCGCGAGATGCTCCGCAACCCTGCGGTCGGCTACACGCCAATCGGCCTCGTCGACGACGATCCGCGGAAGAAGAACCTCCGCCTCCACGGCGTTCGCGTGCTCGGGACGAGCGCGGAGCTCCCCGAGCTCCTCCGCGAACGCAGGCCCGACGAGCTCCTCATCGCGATCCCGTCCGCGGCGGGTGACGTGCGCGAGCGGATCGTCCAGGTCGCTCGCGCGGCCGACGTCCCGGTCAAGACGCTGCCGGCGCTGAACGAGCTGATCACCGGCGACCTCAACCTGACCGGTCAGATTCGCCCGGTCGAGGTCGAGGACCTCCTCGGCCGCGAGCCGGTCGACGTGGATCTCCCCTCGATCGCCGGCTACCTCGCGGGAGAGGTCGTGCTCGTCACGGGGGCAGGTGGCTCGATCGGCGCCGAGCTCTGCCGTCAGATCGCGCGCATGCGGCCGACGCGGCTCGTACTTGTCGACAACGGCGAGCCAGGCCTCTTCGAGATCGAGCGCGAGCTCGTCGACGAGCGCGAGTTCCATGCGACCGCCGCCGTCCTCGCAGACGCCGGCAACGCGAGGAAGATGCGCCAGGTCTTCGAGAAGTACCGCCCGGCCGTCGTGTTCCACGCGGCGGCGTACAAGCACGTCCCGCTCATGGAGGCGAACCCCCTCGAAGCGGTGCGCAACAACACGCTCGTCACGCGGACGGTCGCCGACATCGCAGTCGAGTTCGGCGCGAAGCGCTTCGTCCTCGTCTCGACGGACAAGGCCGTCAACGCGAAGACGGTGATGGGTCA
>DASUCI010000268.1:0-6194 GCA_035762825.1 Gaiellaceae bacterium
ATTGGCAGTCCAATCCGGATCGGTGGTGGGACGACCGTCGGTGAACGGGTCAACGGTGACGCCAGTGCGCGGCTTGAACTGCGCCGAGCCGAGCGTGTTCTTGCTCTCATTCTTCAGGGTCAGCGTCAGCGTTGCTGTGCCTGCCCCGGTATCAATCTGAGCCGGTGCCGACACGTGCACGGTGGCGGTGTAGATCTTTCCCGGCGGCGCGGCCTGCGCCGCGCCTATCACCGCTACGAGAGCCGCGAGAGTCAACGCGGCGGCGACCGCTGTAAAGCCTGTTCGGCGAGCCTTCATCCCCAGTAACCCCTTCCTCAGAAGTGCCGCAGTTGTGTGCGGCGTCAAGCATAGACGCGTGTCGTGACACCGTCCAGGTTGCGCGCTCACACGTCAGGAGTCAGGATGGCGCCGTGGCGCTGCGCCGCGACGCGAAGATCGAGCTCCTCAAGCGTGCCCCGCTCTTCTCCGGCTGCTCGAAGAGCGAGCTCCGCGCGCTGGCGAGCAGTGCGGACGAGCTCGACCTGCGTCAGGGAACGGTGATCACGCGCGAGGGCCGCCCAGGACGCGAGTTCTTCGTCCTCATCTCGGGGACTGCGAGCGTGACGAAGAAGGGGGAGAAGGTGGCCGAGCTCGGCGCGGGCGACTGGTTCGGCGAGATCGCGCTCCTGACGGACAGCCCGCGCACGGCGACGGTCACGGCCACCTCGGCCGTCGATGTCCTCGTGGTCACTGACCGCAGTTTCCGGACCGTCGTCGAGACGATGCCGTCGATCGCACTCAAGATCCTCTCGTCCGTCAGTGCTCGGCTCGCACACGACGCGCACAGCTAGTCCGCAGGCTGGCGACCAGCAGAGCGGAGTCGCCAGCCGCGTCGTTCCCTGAAGCCGCCCGCTTCGCGGGCGGATCGCCGCTACCGACCCGCCTCGGGGTTGTTCGAGATTGCTGCTTCGTCCCGGCCCCGGTCTTGCGCTGTCGGCCAGGGGACACGCACGTCCATCGCGGACAGCACGAGCACGAACGCGCCGACGGCGATGACGACGTCGCCGACCGAGAACACGTTCGCCAGGGGGATCCAGTCGGGAGCTGCCCAGCGATCGACGAGCCACGGAAGGTTCGGCTCGGTCATCGCCGTCGAGTTGGCGTGGACCGGGTCGATACGCCCTGCGTCCCGCATCGCCTCGTGCGTCACGGGCATCGTGCCGCGGTTCGCGAGGATCACGACGAGGTTCAGACTCATCCCGAGGGCGACGACCGGTACTCCCGCGATCTCCCGGTTGAGCACCGCCCCGACCACGAGCAGGCCGTAGGACACGACCCAGAGCACCGAGGCCAGCTTCTCGTCGGTGCTCCAGGGAAGGAACACGGTTGGGAACGCGACGAGCTGGAGCGCGATCGCGGCCAGGAAGAGCCACGGCGCACGCAGCCGAAGCTCGGCGAGCGCGCCGAGCCGGCCTCCGAGCACGAGGCCGACGCCCACGGCGAGCAGGACTGGGAAGAGGAGCGACATGCCGTCAGGCGACTCGGAGCTCGACGGCCGAGGCGGTGGTGAGCGCGGCGACCTCGATGACGCCCGTCGCCTCGAGATGCTCCTCGAGGGCGGCGACGACCGAAGGGTCGAACTGCGTTCCGGCGTGCGCTCGAATCTCCGCAACCGCGGCCGCCGGGGAGGCAGCCGCGCGGTAGCTCCGCTCGGTGGTGATGGCGTCGTACGCGTCCGCAACGAGGATGACGCGCGACCCGAAGGGGATGTCCTCTCCCGCCAGACCGTGCGGGTAGCCGGAGCCGTCCCAGTGCTCGTGGTGGTGCCGTATCCACACGTCGACGGGCCGGATGTCCATGCCGTCGAGAAGCGATGCGCCGAGTGCGGGATGGTGTGAGAGCTGGTGCGCCTCGGCCGGAGTCAAGCCGCCGGGCTTCTGCAGGACGCTGTCGGGGATGGCGATCTTGCCCAGGTCGTGGAGCCTGCCCGCGACCTTGAGCTGGTCGACCTGCTCGTCGTCGCAGCCCAGGCGCCGGGCGATCGCCTCCACCAGCACGGCCACGCGTTCGGAGTGCGCCCCCGTGTACTCGTCCTTCACGTCGACGACGCGGACGAGATTCTCGGCGGCCCGGAGCCTCGCGTGGTGCGCGATTCGGCGCTCGACCTCCTCGGTGCCCGAGGACGCGGCGATCGACGGACCATACGCGCACGAGCGGTTCTTCCCGTGCTGCTTCGCCCAGTACAGCGCGGCGTCGGCCGAGCACTCGAGCGTCTCCTGGTCGCGGGCGTCCTCGGGGAAGCTGGCCGTCCCCACGCTCACTGTCACCACGGCGCCGTGAGAGAACTGCGCGCTCGAGATGCCTCGTTGGAGCACGTCGACGTGAGCGCGCGCTTCCTCCTTCGTGCAGGAGAGCACGACGGCGAACTCGTCACCCCCGAACCTGAACGTGCCGAGGCAGTCCACCCCGGTCTCGAGCAGCCCGGCGACCTCGACCAGGACCCGGTCTCCGAGTGGATGTCCGTAGGCGTCGTTGATCTGCTTGAAGTCGTCGACGTCGACGAGGCAGAGCGTGACCTCCGTGTCGTCGCCGGCAGCCGCATCGAGAGCGTTCGCCAGACCGAGCTCGTATGCGCGGTTGTTGCCGATGCGCGTGAGGCTGTCGGTGTGTGCGTCCCGAGTGGCGCGGCGCGTCGCGAGGGACGAGCGCTGGTACAGCGTCACGGTGAAGAGCGGGCCGGCCATGAGCACCAGCAGACGTGCATCCGTCGTCCAGAGCGCGGCAGCGAGCGCTGCGAGGAACGCCTGGATCGAGAAAGCAGGCCCGACCAGGCGAACCTCCTCCCTCAGCAGCGGGAGGATGGGCATGCCCTGGTGGAAGGAGATCGCGAGCGAGATGAACGCGAAGTTGACCGCGACGAACGCCGCACCGCCGATGAGCGCGGCGAGCGTGATCGCCACCGGGTCGCTCTCGACGGCCGACCCGAGGAGCAAGAGCGGGAGCGCAGCGGCGAACGCCGACAGCGCGTAGACCGACGTGTTGAAGCTGGTACGGACGAGCGGCTTGTGCTCGGCGAGCTGAGCAGCGAGCGCGCTGACCGCGGCGATGATCACTCCGGCTTCCCAGCCGAACAGGATCACGCCGGCGAGGATGAAGACGAATGCGAGCGAGACGGTGCTGAGGTCGTCCTCCTCGAGCGGGACGGGCTTCAGCTCCGCGAGGAGCGCGAGCCCGAGGAAGAGCGCGATCGCGAGCCCCACCGCGAGGCCCGGAGGGTCGAGGACGATGCTCACCACCGCCCCGACGACGACCGGGAGCGCGAGCGCGAGTGCGATCGCGATCAGGAGCCGAAGCCGGGGCGGATAGCCGGGCAGCGATTCGTTCTCGGACACGGTGAGCGGTGTCGGATGCGGCGGGACGGGGATTAGCTCCAGCGCCAGCCGGCACCCGACGCGACGACGAAGGCTGCGATGCTCGAGAGAGCGATCAGCAGCCGGGTCCAGCGGACCTGCCACTTGAACATGCGCAATTCACTCCTTTCCGTCCTTGAGTGGTCGCAGAGCTGCGCGGGTCTCAGTAGATGACACGAACGGGTGTCCTTTCCCCCCTCGGATGGGGGAGTTAGGTCCCTCGAACGAGGTATCTAGCGACGAGCCAGAACGCTCCCCAGTCGCTGCGACGCGCCCCCGAAGCAGGCGCCCTCAGGGATCTCCGCGCGGTCTTGCGCCGGTCAGGCGATGCAGGCTTCGCCGAGGAGTGCGCGCACCTCGGCGAAGAAGTCGGCCTCCGGCTTGACCCGGTACTCGGGGCCGAGCGCGAGCGTGCGCTCGCCGAGCGACGTCTCGAGGGCGAGGTAGACCGGCGCGTCGCCCGGATAATCGGCGACGAGGAGCGCGAGCTCGCGGACGATTCCCGCGGGCGCCTGGCGCGCGTCGATGCGCAGGCGGACCTCGCGCCGGATCAACGCCGACTCGAACGCGCTGACCTCGCTCGCGACGAGCTTGGTCTCCCCCGCCTGCTTGTGATCGATCCGTCCCTTCACGACGAGGATGCGGTCGGCCTCGAGAAGCTCCCGCGCGGCCGCGTAGGTCGAGTTGAAGACGACGACCTCGGCGCTTCCGGTCGGGTCGTCGAGCGTCACGAAGACCATCGGCTCGCCGCGTTTCGTCGTCACCTGCTTGAGCCCGGACACGATGCCGCCGACGGTGACGAACTCGCCGTCGCGACGCCGCTCGAGGTCCGTGAGCGCGCAGTCCGTCTTCCGCCGCAGCTCGACACGGACCCGCTCGAGCGGGTGCTCGGAGACGTAGAGGCCGAGCGTCTCCTTCTCGAGGCGGAGGAGCTCCCGCTCGTCGAACTCGGTCGTCGAGAGCGGTGGATGCTGCACGTCGACGGGCTCGTCTTCGCCGAAGGCTCCGTCGAAGATCGACGCCTGGCCTGCAAGGCGGTCCGCGGAGATGCGCTGGCCGTGGCCGAGCGCGGCGTCGAGCGCGGTCAGCATCCCGAGCCGTGTCGCAGCGGTCGAGTCGAGCGCTCCGCACTTCACGAGCGACTCGAGCGCGCGCTTGTTCAGCACCTGCGGGTCGACGCGCTCGGTGAGCTCCCAGATCGACTCGAACGGCCCTCCCTCGGTGCGCACGCGCACGATCGCCTCCGCGGCGGCCTCGCCCACATTCTTGACGGCGTTCAGCCCGAAGTGGATGACGCCGCCGACGACTGCGAAGTCCTGCTGCGAGGAGTTCACGTCGGGCGGCAGCACGTCGATGCCCATCTCGCGGCAGGCGTTGACGTAGAACGGCACGCGGTCCTTCGTGTTCATCACCGACGAGATGAGCGCGGCCATGTACTCCTTCGGATGGTTCGCCTTGAGCCAGGCCGTGCGATACGCGATGAGCGCGTAGCAGGCGGCGTGCGCCTTGTTGAAGGAGTAGTCCTGGGAGGACTCCATGTCCTTCCACAGCTGCTGCGCAACGGCGGGCGCGACCTGGTTCTGGGCGCAGCCCGAGAGGAACTGGTCCTTGAGGGACGCCATCAGCGCATGGATCTTCTTTCCGATCGCCTTGCGGAGCGTCTCGGCCTCGGCCGGGGAGAACCCGGCCAGCTCCTTGGCGATCTGCATGTACTGCTCCTGGTAGATGCAGATCGCGTACGTGGAGCCCGTGATCGCCTCGAGGCGCGCGTCCGCGTACGAGACCTGGTCGCGGCCGTTCTTGCGCGCGGCGTACATCGGGATGTAGCCCATCGGGCCTGGCCGGTAGAGCGCGACGAGGGCGATGAGGTCCTCGAACTCGGTCGGCTTCACCGAGCGGAGCGCCTCGCGCATGCCCGACGACTCGAACTGGAACACGCCGGTCGAGTCCCCGCGCG
The DNA here is from genome assembly GCA_035762825.1 of Gaiellaceae bacterium. Lineage (GTDB taxonomy): Bacteria > Actinomycetota > Thermoleophilia > Gaiellales > Gaiellaceae > GMQP-bins7. Next base: position 5,347 of record DASUCI010000268.1, read on the forward strand.
CGAGCATCTCGTACGTCTTCGCGTCGTCGAGCGGGAGCGCTCCGATGTCGATGCCGCCGACGAGCTCGACCGCCTTGTCGATGACATCGAGGTTCCGGAGACCGAGGAAGTCCATCTTGAGCAGTCCGAGCTCGACGACGTCGTTCATGCCGACCTGCGTGACGACCTCCTGCTCCGAGCCCTTCTGCTGCAGCGGCACCACCTCGATGAGCGGCTGCGCGCCGATCACGACACCGGCGGCGTGGATCGAGTCGGCGCGTGTCAGCCCCTCGAGTGGCCGCGCGAGGTCGATGATCTCCTTCGCGACCGGGTCGGAGTCGACCGCCTGCCGAAGCTCGGCGCCGGGCTTAAGCCCCGCCTCGAGCGTTTGGCCCGGGCCTTCCGGGACGAGCTTCGCGATGCGGTCGACGACGCCGTAGGGGATGTCCAGGACGCGGCCCGCGTCGCGAATGGCGGCTCGCGCGGCCATCGTCGAGAAGGTGATGATCTGCGCGACCCGGTCGCGCCCGTACTTCTCGGCGACGTAGTTGATGACGCGATCGCGCCCCGCGACCGAGAAGTCGATGTCCATGTCCGGAAGGTCCTTGCGCGCCGGGTTCAGGAAGCGCTCGAAGAGGAGGCCGTAGCGCATCGGATCCACGTCGGTGATCTCGAGGCAGTACGCAGCGAGCGACCCGGCCGCGGAGCCCCGCCCCGGCCCCACGCTAATGCCGTTCTGCTTCGCGAAGTGGATGAAGTCCCAGACGATCAGGAAGTAGTCGGCGAAGCCCATCTCCGTGACCGTCTTGAGCTCGAAGCGCAGCCGCTCGGTGAGCTCGGGCGTCGACTTGCCGTAGCGACGGACGAGC
>DASUCI010000269.1:0-4707 GCA_035762825.1 Gaiellaceae bacterium
GGACGCACGCGGCGGAAGGCGTCGATCGCACGCTCGAGGTGCTCCTGCTCGAGCGCCGCGGACATCTGCACGCGGACGCGGGCCGTTCCCTCCGGGACGACCGGGAACCCGAATCCCGTCACGAAGACGCCCTCGTCGAGCAGCCGCGCCGACAGGGCCATCGCCTCGGCGGTCTCGCCCACGATGATCGGCACGATCGCCGCCTCACCGTCGAGTGGGGCGTAGCCGGCCTCGGTGAGCAGCTCTCGGAAGGCGCGGGTGTTCGCCCGCAAGTGCCGCAGAAGCTCCGGCTGCTCGAGCATCAGCTCGATCGACCGCAGCGCGCTGCAGGCGACCGTCGGTGGGAGCGCGTTCGAGAAGAGCTGCGGCCGCGAGCGCTGCGCGAGGACGTCGCAGACCTCCTCCGACGCGGCGACGTACCCGCCGGCTGCGCCGCCCAGCGCCTTGCCGAGCGTCCCGGTGATGACGTCGACCTCGCCGAGGAGGCCGAAGTGCTCCACGGTGCCGCGACCCGTCTCCCCGAGGACGCCGACCCCGTGCGAGTCGTCCACGACGACGACGGCGTCGTGCTCGCGGGCCAGCTCGACGATCTCGGGCAGCTTGGCGAGATCTCCCTCCATGGAGAACACGCCGTCCGTGACGACGAGCTTGCGCGAGCCGCGCGGCGCGGCCTCGAGACCCTCGCGCAGCGCATCCATGTCCGAGTGCGGGTAGATCACCTTGGACGCGGGCCGCGAGAGCCGGATCGCGTCGATGAGGCTCGCATGGTTGAGCTCGTCCGTGAGGATGACCGTGGTCTCGTCGGTGAGGCTCGGGATGCACGCCTCGTTCGCGTTCCAGCACGAGACGTACGTGAGCGCCGCTTCGGTGCCGGAGAGGTCCGCAAGCGCGCGCTCGAGCGCGAGATGCGGCTCGAAGGTCCCGCAGATGAAGCGGACCGAGGCCGTGCCGGCGCCGTAGCGCTCGAGCCCCTCGATGCCCGCGCGGACGACCTCCGGGTGCCCGGCGAGCCCGAGGTAGTTGTTCGACGAGAGGACGATCACGTCGCCGCGTCCTTCCATCTGCACGACCGCACCCTGCGGCGACTGCAGCGTGAGGAAGCGCTTGTACGTCCGGGCGTCGCGGAGCGCGTCGAGCTCCGCGCCGAGCTGCTGGTCGAGCGTCGTCATGTCCGCAAGGGACACCGAGGGGTCAGGTCCCGGGTCAGGTCCCGGGTCATGTCCTGATCGGTCATGGGGTCGCTCCGTTCGGTCGCAGGACGATCTTGCAGGCCTCGCCCGACTCGAGGAGCGCGAAGGCCTCCTCGTAGCGCTCGAGCGGGAGCTCGGCGGTGATCAGGGGGCGGAGATCGACGACACCGTGCTCGAGGAGCCAGCGCGTCGTGTACCAGGTCTCCCAGATCTCCCGGCCGTTGACGGCGGTCACGGTCAGGTTCTTGAAGATGAGCGACTCGGCGATGTCGATCGTCGCCGGACGCGCCGGGATGCCGAAGAGAACGACGTTGCCTCCGTGCCGCACGATCCCGAACGCATCCTCGATCGCGCGCAGCGCCCCGGACATCTCGAAGACGACGCCGACGCCGATGCCATCGTTCTGCCCGGCGAACCAGCCCGGCACGTCCTCGACCTCGTCCACGTCGACGACCGCGTCGGCGCCGAGCGTGCGCGCAAGCTCCATCCGGAACGGGACGTGGTCGGACGCGAGGAGCCTCCCCGCGCCGAACGCCTTCGCGATCGCGATCGTGAAGAGCCCGACCGGCCCGCATCCGAGCACGGCGACGGCGCGGCCGGCCAGGTCCTGCGTCGACGTCGCGAACACCGCGTTGCCGAACGGCTCCTGCAGGCACGCGATCTCCGGCGGAAGCTTGGCGCGATCGTTGCGCCACACCACCGACGCGGGAATCGCGGCGTAGTCGGCGAAGCCTCCGTCGCGGTCGACGCCGAGGATCTGCGTCTGCTCGCACATGTGCGCCTTCCCGGTGCGGCAGTGGAAGCACACACCGCAGGTGACGTGGCTCTCGGCGGAGACGAAGTCACCCTCGGCGAGGTCACGGACTGCGTCGCCGGTCGCGACGATCGTCCCGCAGAGCTCGTGACCCAGCGTCAGCGGCGGTCGCACGCGCTCGGAGGACCACTGGTCCCAGCGCCCGATGTGCAGGTCGGTGCCGCAGATGGAAGCTGCCTCGATCCGGACGAGCACCTCGTCCGGATCGGGTGTCGGTACCGGAACCTCGTCCAGCGTGAGCCCCGGCGCGGACTCCCGCTTGCGGATGGCGCGCATCGTCTCCACGGCGCGCTCATCCTGCCACGGCGAATCCCGGCGGCGACGGCGATACGATCGCCGCGTGCAGGACCCGTCCGCGACACGGGAGGAGCTCGAGGAGCAATACGACAGCCCGCTCGAGCGCCTCCAGCTGCTCGGCGGAGACGACGAAGCGATCGCGGCCTTCCTCGACGAGATCGACGTCCGCGGGCCGCGTGACCGCGAGATGCTGCGCGAGCTCGCGCGTCCGGCGCCGGTCGCCCGGCCCGAGCGCTTCGACGCGGATCACCGGCGTGTGCTCGTCGCGCTCGAGAGCCTGCGGCGCCACGGTCACCACGGAGCGCACGTGGACGAGGACCTCGGACCGTTCCGGACGCCGGTTCGCTACCTCGTCGAGCTCGTCGCTCGCTACGTGGTCGTCGCGCACTGCAAGAACGTCGCGATGCAGCTCCGCAACCTCTACTGGCTGCGCGAGATGCAGTCGGAAAGCGGCTCCACGCAGCTCGAGCTGCTCCGCCCCGCCCGCTTCGACGCGCAGGCGCTCGTCGAGATCACGAAGGGGCGGGAGATCGGCGTGCCGACGTTCGTCATCGGCGCCGTCCTGATTCCTGCCGGGCTCTCGATCTGGCGCCTCGCGAGCGGGACGGTGCGCGAGTGGTGGATCGCGCTCCTCGTCGGTGCGATCGCCGCCGCGGTCGGTCTCGTCATCTCGTGGTTCGTCCTGCGTGGTGCGGCGCTGGCGAGCCGACGCATCCGCCTTTCGCTGACGCAGCCGCTCGCGGAGGTCTGGCGTAGCGTCGCCCACTGCGGCAGCCCACCGAAGGATCACTCACGCCGCTTCGCGATCGTGGCGATCACCTTGACGCTGGGCGTCTGGATCGTGCTGCCGCTGCTGGTGACGCTCTCGCTCGCGGGCTAGCCGAACGTCGCCGCGGCGCGGCAGACCTCGCCCGACGAGCGCGTCGCGCGCGCGATGATCCGGTCCGGGCCGGCGCGGTTTCCGACAACCCGGCGCAGCTCGAACGAGCCGCTCGGCCCTCGCGTCACCCGGGTCGTGCGCACGAGCAGCGCCGCCGGCCGCCTGAGCGTCACCGTCCAGCGCACACCGTTGCGGTTCTGGTCGACCTCGAACTCGACCTCGATCCGGCCGTCTTCCTCGCTGAGCTTGAGCTTGCTCGTGGTCGCCCCGGTACAGGCGCCTCTGACGAGGACGTCGCCGTCCTTTGCCGACGTCGTTGGAACCGCCACCAGCGCCGTGGCCAGAGCAGCGACCGGTATGAGTCTCCTGAGCATCCGCCCTCCTCTCCTTCTCACATACGGCCCGTGGCCAAACACGGATTGTGAGGTGCTACGGCGTCGTCGCGGTCGGTCCGGAGAGCCGGCCGTCGCTCGGCGTGACCGAGCAGCGCACGCGCTTCCCCGCGCCCGCAAGCCCCTTCCGCAGCACGTCGGACAGGGCGGCGCTCTGCACCGCGCGCACGAGCTTGCGGTCGACCGTCCAGCGGTAGCGGTAGCGCACGATCTCGAAGTCCGGGTCCTCCGTGACGAGCGACGTCCGAACGAGGCACTGCACGGGACGCGACACCGACGGCGTCGACGGCACGAGCTCGACGGACACCGGTCTCGGCGCCCGGTTCCGAACCTGGAGCTTCGTCGCGACGACATCGAACGGCACGTCGGCGAGGACCTTCCCGCCCAGATCGACGACGAGGCGCCACCGCGCGATTCGGTTGAGCCGAACCCCGACCGGGAACCACCAGAACCCGCGTCCATGCGCCGTCCGTACGGCCGTCGTCACCCCGCCGACCGAATTCCCGCTCGGCCCGTACACCCGCAGCCGCAGGATCCCCGGATCGGGAGCGAACGCGGCCGCGAGCTCGACGCGCGCGTAGAACAGGCGCGTCCCGCGCACGAACGTCCCCGTGCGTACGGCCCGGTCGTACGGCAGATCGCGCTGCCCCGACATCGGCTTCGTGCTGAGCGCGAGATCCCGCAGGTAGGCCTCGGTCGGGATCGCGACCTGCTCCGAGTACCCACTCGGACCGTCGTTGCACGCGCCCGAGAACGGCTCGTGCACCTGGCTCGCGACCTGCGACGTGAAGTGCAGGTGCGCGGCCAGCTCGAGTTGCCGCTCGAGGCCGTCCAGCCGATCTGCTGCCCGGCGACGACCCGGTCGTTGCGGCTCAGCTCGATCCCCTTGCGCAGGTGTCCGTAGATGGTGAACCGGCCAGGCCCGTGCTCGAGGACGACGTGATTGTCGAACTGGGACACGGTCGGGCCGAAGTTGCGGTCGAACTGGCCGTCCTGCACCGAGATGACACGGCCATCGAGCGCGGCGAAGACCGGGACTCCGATGTCCATCTCGCGAAAGCTTCGGAGGTCCGAGTCGGTGCCCGTGTGGCCGTCGTACGTCTGCGTGCCGCACGCGAAGTCACGCACGCCCTG
>DASUCI010000270.1:0-6949 GCA_035762825.1 Gaiellaceae bacterium
GTTGTCCGCCGTGTTCTCCTCGGCCACGACGCGGATGCAGTCGGCCGGGCACGCGGCGGCGCACAGGGAGCAGCCGACGCACTTCTCGAGCCCGTTCTCGTGCTTCCAGAGGCGATGCCGGCCGCGGAAGCGCGGGTAGACCGGGCGCTTGTACTCAGGGTATTGCTGCGTGATCGGCCTCCGGAAGATCTGCCGGAAGGTCACGCCGAATCCCTTGAGCGTGCTGAAAGGCTGCGTCATCAGAGTGCCACCACCAGGATCGCCGTCACGACCGCGTTGATCGTCGCGACGGGCAGGAGCACCTTCCAGCCGAAGCGCATCAGCTGGTCGTAGCGCAGGCGCGGAAGCGTCGTTCGCATCCAGATGAAGATGAAGAGGAGGAGGACGAGCTTCCCGATGAACCACAGCGGGCCCGTCCACGACGCGCCGTCGAAGCCGGGCCCGTGCCAGCCGCCCAGGAAGAGCGTCACGCACAGGGCCGACAGCGTGATCAGGTTGATGTACTCGGACATCGAGTAGAGCCCGAAGCGCATCCCCCCGTACTCGGTGTGGTAGCCGGCGACGAGCTCCTGCTCGGCTTCGGGCAGGTCGAACGGCGCACGGGCAGTCTCGGCCGTCCCCGCGAGCAGGAACACGATCAGCCCCACGAACTGCGGCGCCGCGTACCACCAGGTGTCGTCCTGCGCCGCCACGATCTCGGTCAGCGAGAGCGTTCCGGCCATGATCACGACGCCGAGGACGGACAGCGCGAGCGAGACCTCGTAGGAGACGAGCTGCGCGCACGTGCGCATCGAGCCGAGGAGCGCGTACTTCGAGTCGGATGACCAACCCCCGAGGATGAACCCGTACACGCCGAGGGAGCCGACGGCGAAGATCAGGATCAGCGCGATGTCGAGGTCAGCGACCTGGCCGGGGATGTAGACGCCGCCGACCTCCCAGCCCGGCCCGAACGGGATGACGGAGAACGTCGTCAGTGCCGTGAACGCGGCGAGGAACGGGCCGACGATGAACGCCCAGTTGATGGCCTCGGTCGGCTGGAAGCTCTCCTTGTTCAGGAGCTTGAGCAGGTCGGCGATCGGCTGCAGCAATCCGCGGAAGCCCGCGCGGTTCGGTCCGTACCGCAGCTGCATCCGCGCCATCACCTTGCGCTCGGCGAGCGTGAGGTACGCGAACGTCGCCATCACGAGGTTGATGACGATGAAGGCCTGGATCAAGCTCACGTACCACTCGACCTGCACTAGGCCCTCACCACCTCGACCGACGGATGGAGCTCGCCCGCGTGCTCGTCGGCCACGCGTGCCACCCCTTGGATCAGCCTGCGGTTGACACGCGCGCGGAGCTCGACGGAGGTGCCGTTCGAGCGCACGAGCACGGCGTCGCCGCTGGCGATCCCTCTCGTTTCCGCGTCCGCACGGGAGAGCTCGACCTCGCGCTCCGGGCGCTGGAACCCGAGCTCGGGGACGCGCTCGACGGCAGGCCCCGAGAAGAGCGGTCGGTAGCGCTGGAGCCTCAGTCCCGGAGTCTCGTCCTCGACGGGAGCGGGCGTCGTACCGGCCTCGGGGGCAACGTAGGCGCGCCTTGCGGGAAGCGGCGCGTGCGCGCCCAGCGCGTCCAGCGTGAGGTCGCGGAAGAGGTGCTCGGCGAGCTCGGCGAAGACGCCGGCCGCGTGCGGCGCGATGTCGACGTCGAAGCGAGCCGCGAGCTTCGAGATCCACGCCAGCTCGTCGGGGCACGGCGGTGGGACCGTGCGGCGCAGGCGCTGGACGCGACCCTCGAGATTCATCGAGGTGCCGTCGCGTTCGAGCGCAGCGGTCGACGGCAGGATCAGGTCGGCCCAGCCGCCGGCGAGCTCGTGGAACATCGTGAGGACGACCACGCGGTTCGCCAGCTCGGCGAGCGCACGGACGTCCGCGTTCGATGCGGCTTCGTCGCCCGAGACGACGAGGAGCTCGATCGGCTCGGGATTCGCCTCGTCGGCGTCCGCGGCACACGCCCAGGCGAGGGCGACACCCCGTGGGTTGCACGCGGACGGCAGGTGGAACGCGCCGCATCCCGGCTTGTCGGCGAAGCCCAGCGCGTGTGCGACCTCCGCGATCCGCGCGCCGCCTCCTCCGCCCGCGCCCGACCAGACGAGCACCGCACGCTCGGCCTCGCGCAGCTTGGTTGCGACTCGGCCGCGGCCCGACGCGAGCTGACGACAGGTCTCCGCGCCGGAGCCCGGTGCGGTCTTCTCCGAGCCGGTCGGCGAGTACACCACGACGTCGGCGCCACGCCGCCGTGCTTCCTTGATCCAGAGGTCCACGATCGGCGCGCGCTCGACCACCGGGTCGTCCCCGATCACGACGACGACCTCGGCGTCGGCGATGCCGCTCAGAGGCAGGTGGAACGCCCCGAGCGCGTCGGAGGTCGACTCGGGGAGGACCGCCGAGTGAGCGTCGAGACCGCCTCGGAGCAGGCGGCCGAGCGCGTATGCCAGCTCGTTCGTCTCGTAGCCGGAGAACGCCGTCACGATCGAGCCTCGCGACTCGCGCAGCATCGCCTCCGCCTCGTCGAGCGCGTCGTCCCAGGAGATCTCCTCGAGGCCCTTCCTTCCGCGCCGCAGCGGGCTCGTGATGCGATCGTCCGCGCGCAGGTGGGGGTATGCGAAGCGGCCCTTGTCGCAGAGCCAACCGCCGTCGATCTCCGGGTGGTTGCGGGAGAGGATCCGCTTCACCTTGCCCTCGCGGATCGTCGCGGACGTGTTGCAGCCGACCGGGCACGCGGTGCACACCGTCGGGACGTTCTGGATGTCCCACGGCCGTGCGTCGAAGCGGTAGAGCGTCGAGGTCAGCGCCCCGACCGGGCACAGCTCGACGACGTTGCCCGAGAACGGCGAGCGGTACGGCTCGTCTTCGAAGGTTGCGATCTCCGTGTGGGCGCCGCGGTTGCGCGCGATGAGCTGGCCGTCCTCGCTGACGTCCTCGGAAAACCGCGTGCAGCGGTAGCAGAGGATGCAGCGTTCGCGGTCGAGCGCGATGAGCGGCGAGACCGGGATCGGCTTGTCGAACGTGAGCTTCGAGAACGACATCCGCGTGTTGCCAGGCCCGTGGCGGAAGGTCAGATCCTGCAGCGGGCACTCGCCGCCCTTGTCGCAGACGGGACAGTCGAGCGGGTGGTTGACGAGGATGAACTCGAGGGTCGCCTGCTGGCCCTCCGCCGCCTTTTGCGAGGTCGCACTCGTCCTGATCACCATGTCGGGCGCGACGGTCAGCGTGCATCCGGCCTGCAGCTTCGGGATGCCCTCGATCTCGACGAGGCACATGCGGCACGCGCCGACAGGCGGGCCGAGTCGCGGCTCGTAGCAGAACACCGGAATCTCGATCCCCGCGGCCTGCGCTGCCTCCACGAGGCCCGTGCCCTTCGGCACCTCGACCTGGCGGTCGTCGACGGTGACCGAGACGAGTTCAGACATGCGCCGCCTCGTGATCGTGACTTGCGTGCATCGCGGACGGCGCGAGAATCCCCTCGAGCGACGACTCACCGTCGAACGGGCAGCGCCCGAGGTCGATATGGGCCTGGAACTCCTCGCGGAACCGGTCGACGTAGCTGAGGACCGCGATCGCGTCGGAGTCCCCGAGCGGGCACAGGCACTTGCCCAGGATCCGGTCGCACACCGAGAGCAGCAGGTCGAGGTCCGCCTGCGTCGCGCGCCCGTCCTCGATCTTCTCGAGGATCTGCGTAACCCACTTCGTGCCCACGCGGCACGGCGTGCACTTGCCGCACGACTCGTGCTCGTAGAACTGCGACACGCGGATGCCGAGCTGCACCATGCAGCAGCGGTCGTCGATGACGATGACGCCTGCCGAGCCGATCGAGGAGCCCGCCTCGACGAGCGACGTGAAGTCCATCTTCACGTCGACGTCGTCGGCGGTGAGCACCGACGTGGACGACCCGCCGGGGATGATCGCCTTCAACTCGCGCCCGTTGGCGATCCCGCCTCCGATGTCGTAGACGAGCTCGCGCAGCGAGATCCCGTGCGGCAGCTCGTAGTTGCCGGGGTTCACGACGTCGCCCGAGAGCGAGAAGACGCGCGTGCCGGTCGAGTTCTCGACGCCCAGCTTCGCGTACTCGGCTGCGCCCAGCTCGAAGACCGACGTGACCGTCGTGATCGACTCGACGTTGTTCACCGCGGTCGGCGCGGCGTACAGGCCGGCGATCGCCGGGAACGGAGGCTTGGTGCGCGGCTGCCCGCGCTTGCCCTCGAGCGACTCGAGCAGCGCGGTCTCCTCACCGCAGATGTACGCGCCGGCGCCGCGGTGGACGACCACGGTGACTCCGCCGAGCAGATCCGCCTTGCGCATCGCCTCGAGGGAGTCGCGCAGGATCTCGAACTCGCGCTCGTACTCGCCGCGGATGTAGACGAACACGTGCTGCGACTGGATTCCATGCGCGGCGATGAGGCAGCCCTCGAGGAAGCGGAACGGGACGCGCAGCATGATCTCGCGGTCCTTGAACGACCCCGGCTCGGACTCGTCCGCGTTGACGACGAGGTAGTGCGGCTTCGGAAGCGCCTCGGGCTTCGGGACGAACGCCCACTTGCGCCCGGTCGGGAAGAACGCGCCGCCGCGTCCGCGCAGCCCCGACGCCTCCAGCTCGGCGATCACGTCGTCGGGCGCCATCGCGCGGGTCTTGGCCAGAGCCGAGAAGCCGCCTGCTGATCGGTACCGGTCGATGTCGAGCACGGCACCGCCGTCGGTCCCCGCGAACACGATCTGCGGGTACTCAGGCACCGCGTAGCTCCTCGACGATCCCCGGCACGTCTCCCGCCGTGACGCGCAGCCGGTGGCGGTTGTCGATCGCGACGACCGTCGCCCAGCCGCAGCCGCCGAGGCATTCGATCGTCCCGAGCGTGTACTCGCCGTCCTCGCGCGTCGATCCGGCGGCGACGCCGAGCTCGCGCTCGAAGGCCTCGAGGACCTGCTGCGCGCCGGCGAGCGCACAGGAGACGTTCGTGCACACCTCGATCACACGTCGCCCGACCGGCTCGAGGCGGTACTGGTCGTAGAACGACGCGATGGAGACGCAGTACGCGGGCGTGAGCTCGAGCGCGTCGGCGACCTCGCGAATGGCGTCGGGCGAGAGCCAGCCGCCGTTCTGCTCCTGTGCGATGCGCAGCGCGGGCATGACCGCCGAGAGCGGGTCCGGGTACTGCTTGCGGAGCTTCTGGACCTGAGCCTCGTTCATCGATCGGCGTCTCCCATGACCGGGTCGAGCGAGCCGGCCGCAGCGATGAGATCTGCGATCAGAAGCCCTTGCACGATCGTCGCCGTCGCCTGCAGCGCGGCGAAGCTCGGCGCGCGGAACTTCACGCGCCAGGGTCGCGCGCCACCGTCCGAGACGAGGTAGCAGCCCGCCTCGCCGCGAGGAGACTCGATGGCGAGGTAGACCTCACCCTCCGGCACCGTGAAGCCCTCGGTGACGATCTTGAAGTGGTGGATGAGCGACTCCATCGACGTGTGGAGCTCGTGGCGCGGAGGGAGCACGACCTTGCGGTCGTCCGCGATCCAGGGCTCGCCGTCCGTCTCGTCGAGCCGGTCGAGACACTGGGCGACGATGCGCACCGACTCGCGCATCTCGTCCATGTGGACCTTGTACCGGTCGTACACGTCCCCGTTCGCGTAGACGGGCACGTCGAACTCGACCTCGTCGTACGCGAGATACGGGAGGTCGCGCCGCAGGTCCCAGTCGACCCCGGTCGAGCGCAGCATCGGCCCCGACTGCGCGAGCGCGAGCGCATCGTCGGCCGACAGGAGCCCGACGCCCTTCGTCCGCTCGAGCCAGATCGCGTTGCGGTCCAGGATCGCCTCGTACTCGTCCACCGACTTCGGCATCGACTCGCAGAACTTGCGGGTCTCGGCGGTGAAGGCGGGCGGCAGGTCCTCGGCGAGGCCTCCGACCTGGACGTACCGGGTGTGCATCCGCGTCCCGCCGGCCATCTCGAAGAGGTCGAGGATCTGGTCGCGGTCGTCGAAGCAGTACCAGAAGAGCGAGATCGCCCCCAGCTCGAGCGCCGACGTCCCGAGCCACACGAGGTGTGAGTGGATCCGGTTCAGCTCCGCCATCGCCATGCGCGCCCAGACCGCGCGGCGCGGGACCTCGATGCCGAGCAGCTTCTCGATCGCCAGGACGTAGAGCAGCTCGTTCGCGTGGAAGGAGACGTAGTCGATGCGCGGTGCGTACGTCACCGACTTCCACCACGACTTGTGCTCCATGTTCTTCTCGAAGCCGGTGTGCAGGTATCCGATGACGGCACGGATCCCGGCGACGGTTTCGCCGTCGAGGTCGACCACGAGCCGGAGCACGCCGTGCGTCGACGGGTGGTTCGGCCCGAAGTTCACGCGCAGGACGTCCTCGAGCCGATGCTTCTCCGGATCGACCTCGAGGATCGTCGGGACCGGGTGCGGGATGCGCGTTCCCTCGTAGATGCGCGTGGACGGAAGGACGCTCATCAGTCCTCGTCCGAGAAGCGGACGGGCTCGCCGCCGAGTGGGTAGTCCTTCCGCAGCGGGTGCCCCTCCCAGTCCTCGGGCATGAGGATCCGGACGAGGTTCGTGTGGCCCTCGAAGCGAATGCCCAGCATGTCCCAGGCCTCGCGCTCGAACCAGTCGGCGGCGGGCCACACCGGAAGCACGCTGTCGATCGCCTCGCCGTCGTCGAGCCACACCTGGACGCGGAGCCGCACGGGATCGTCGGAGACCCGCAGTAGGTGGTACGAGACGGAGAAGCGCTTCGGCTTCGGGTCGGGGACGCGCGCGAGACCCTGCGAGCCGGGCACGTGGAGATCGCGTCCCCCTGCCGTTCCGATGTAGCCGGCGACCTCCTGCTCGCCCCAGCCGAGGTAGTCGGCGACCGCGATGTCGGCGAGGAAGTTGAAGCCGTGCTCGTCGCGGAGCGAGGTGCAGGCCTCGAC
>DASUCI010000271.1:0-5228 GCA_035762825.1 Gaiellaceae bacterium
CCGAGAACGTGTAGCGCGCCAAGCGGGCGATCATGCGGCCTCCATTCCGGCCGCCCCCACTCCTCGTGGCCTGCCCACGAGGACGTGGCGACCATGGGGGACAGTTACACATCGTCGGCCATCTGTCTGGCCGCGTTCCACGCCGTCACCACCTGCAGGTGGCGGGCTCACCTTGACACGTTCAGGCCTGCGCTAACTCGCGTCCTGAGAGGGGCTCTGGGCGGTTCGCCGCCGAGCCAGAACGAGCATGACGAATCCGAACACAGAGAGTCCGAGCACGAGCGCTCCAACGACACCTGCCCACAGAGCATCGTCGTGGTGCTCGCTCGCCAGGAACACACACGGTCCGTCGCAGCCATCGGGACGATGCTCGGCCATGAGCCGGCTGAATTCGATCGACCAGCCCACCATGAATCCGAGGATCGCCGCAATCACTGTGGGCAGGACGAACTTGGCCGACGCCATCTCGGTCGGAGTGTAGGTCAGGCTGTCCCTCGCAGAGATGCGTCGGGTACATGCGATGACCGCGCCGGCGCGAGGCCATCGCCGAAGAGGCGCCGACCAGAATCGAACTGGTGTGCGAGGCTTTGCAGGCCTCTGCCTAACCACTCGGCCACGGCGCCGGGACGGCTCATCGTAGCCGTCCTCCTCGCGGCCTAAGGTTGACGCGTGGCCGGCGAGCCCGCGCATGAACTCCGCCAGGTGGTCGAGATCTGCCTGCGCTGCGGCGCGCACATGGAGTGGCGGCACGGGACGTTCCAGTGCCCGCGCTGCAAGCTGAAGGTCGGGTGCTGCGAAGGCGAGACGGGCGACTGCAGGTAGCGTCCGCGGCGTGGCTGTCGCCCATGCCGACCTTGTCCGCGAGAAGCTCGACCAGGCCGCCGAGATCCTGCGCGAGCAGGACGTCGACCTCTGGCTCACGCTCGTCCGCGAGACGCTGCTCACGAACGATCCGTGCCTCGAGCTGATCGCGGGAACGTACAGCGCGTGGACGGGCGCGTTCCTGATCTCGGCCACCGGCGAGCGAACGGCGATCGTCGGTCGCTTCGACGCACCGAGCGTCGAGGAGATCGGAGCGTACGAGGTCATCGGCTACGACGAGAGCGTCAGGCCCGCGCTCGTCGAGACCGTCGAGCGGCTCGCGCCGCACACGATCGCGCTCAACTACTCCGACAGCGACGCCGCCGCCGACGGCCTGACGCACGGCCTCTGGCGCCTGCTCCAGGACACGTTCGCAGGCACGCCGTACGCCGAGCGGTTCACGTCCTCGGAGGCGATCGTCAACGCGCTCCGCGGCCGCAAGTCGCCGGTCGAGGTCGAGCGGATCCGCGGCGCGATCGGGCAGACCGAGGAGATCTTCGCGCTCGTCGCCCGCAACCTCCGCCCCGGCCTCAGCGAGCTCGAGATCGCGGCGCTCATGCAGGCGGAGGTCGAGCGAAACGGGCTCGGGTATGCGTGGAGCAGCGACCACTGCCCTGCTGTCAACGCGGGGCCGGAGAAGGACGTCGGTCACTCGCCGCCCGGCGAGCTCACGACGAAGCGCGGTGAGCTGCTCCACATGGACTTCGGCGTCTCGAGCGCGGACTACTGCAGCGACCTGCAGCGGGTCTGGTACTTCCTCGACGAGGGAGAGACTGCACCGCCCGAAGACGTCGTTCGCGCGTGGGACGCGCTCTGGGCGTCGATGGACGCCGGCGCCGCAATCCTCAAGCCCGGTGTCGTCGGTTGGGAGGTCGACGCCGCAGCGCGCGAGAGCCTTGTCGCAGCCGGCTACCTGGAGCCGATGTACGCCCTCGGCCACCAGCTCGGACGCTCGGCGCACGACGGCGGCACCGTTCTTGCGCCGAAGTGGGATCGGTACGGCGCGGCCCCACTCGGCGTCGTGGAGGAGGGGAACGTGTTCACGCTCGAGTACGGGACGCCGGTGCCCGGCCGCGGCTACATCGGCCTCGAGGAGGACGTGGTCGTCACCGCCGACGGCATCGAGTGGCTCTCGACGCCGCAGCGCGAGCTCTGGCTCGTCGCGTCCTAGACTCGCGTCCACTCCACGAGCGGGGCCGCGACCCAGGTCGGGTCGGGCGACTCGTAGAGCGCTGCAGCATCGGTGTAGGCCACGTCGATGATCTCGCCCCGGAGCTCGCCCCGTAGGTAGCGGAAGACGACGCCCGCGTCGCGCGCGTCGCTCTTCGCCTCGAGGCAGTGAGCGTCGTAGGCGGCGTAGTCGCCGCGTTCGAGGAGCTCGATGCCCTCCTCGATCGTCGCGCGGGCGAGCTCGAGCCCACCCTCGTGCGGGTCGAGCGCGCGCTCGGGTGGATCGCCGTAGCCGATCCCGTGGTGGAACGGGTCGGCCGTGGAGACGATCACCGCATCCTCGGCGAGCGACGCGAGCTCCTCGATGCCGGGCAGCCGCTCGGGATGGCCGCCCGCCAGGTACGGGTAGCGCTCGACGACCTCCGGGCCGGCGATGCCGCGTCTCCTCGTCTCGGCCTCCCAGAAGTGGCGGAAGCTGATAAGTGCGTGGTCGGCTCGCCACTCGTCGCGCCCGTCGATCCCAGGCCCCTGAATGCCCCAGAACGGCCAGCCCGACGGATCCTCACCGGCGGAGACGCGCTGGCGGGCATCCTGCATCTCGTCGGTGAACGCGTGCAGGACACTGATGACCACGACTCGGTCGGCGCCGCTGTCGAGGCAGCCGTGCACTGCGGCGGCGACCTGGTGACCGCAGTCGAGCACTCCCGCGTGCGGGAAGACGACGACCCCGCCGGCGGCGAGGGTCGGCGCGAGATCCCATTCGCGTGCGCGCTCGAGCCGCTCGAGCGTCCCGCGCTCTCCCATCTCCTCGTGCTCGGCGCGGTAGAGCGCGTGGATCTGCTCTTGCAGGCGGTCGCGGTCGAGCTTCACCGCTGCCTGGCCGGCCTGAGCGCGTACGCGTTCAGCGCACCGATGCCCACGCCGTACAGGACGAGCACGATCCCGACCTCGTCAGACGTGGCCGGCGAGATGAGGTGGTGGAACTCGAGCGAGGCGAGTGCGAACGCCCCGCCCACGACCGCGAACACCCAGCCGATCGCGGCACCGACGAGGATGCGCTTCCAGTGGTAACGCACCGCCGAGCGCAGCCGAATCGACGCCCCCAGCGCCCGTAGCCACAGCGGATTTCGGTCGTCCACCCAGAGCCCCCTCTTCCACTCGCAAAGGTAGCAACCGAAGCGCATACTCGGCACGGTGGGCGTCGATCTGCTGTGGGAGATCTTCGAGTGGCTCCCGCTCGTATTCGCAGTCGACCTGCTCGCATTCCACGCGACGGGCGACCATCCGCTCGCACTCCGCTGGTGGTGGAGGCGACCGGCGCCGGCGGGCGCGTACCGCTGAGCTCAGCGCGCCGGATCGACCCGACGCGAGTACACGGTGGGGTCCCACGCGCGCCCCGAGTCGGCGTCCCCGAAGCTCATGATCAGCTGCCGCATCGACGACGACATCGCATCGTGGTCGCGGCAATCCTTCTGTGCCTGAGTCGTCTGCTTGCGCGGGTCTCGACCGGCAGCAGGCCCTCGTGTCCGTTTCATCCCCATCCCCTCCGTGGTCGTTCTTGCCCAGGCAGAGCGTCTACGCGCGGCACGTCTCTGGGAATCCCTCGTTCGAGTACCCCGTTGGGATTTCCCTCGTTCGAGGGAGTCCCGCCAAGGTCGCTCTCCATGAGGCCGCACCCCCGCGCGACCACTCGCGCGAGGGATACCCAAACGGGTGGTGACGTCCTAACGTCTTTGGTGGTGGCCAGCATTTCCGTCGTCGTACTCGACTCTGGAATCGCACCTCGCGAGCAAGCGACCTGGGCGTTCACCGAGGTCGATGACGCGATGGCCATGGCCAGCTTCCTCAATGCGCGTGTGGGCGGCGGCGAGGAGATCGCGTGGGTCGAAACCGTGCCCTTTGCACGGAAGCTCAACAAGAAGGCCCTGCGGTACCTCGACAGCTGGGCATGCCTCGAGGAGGAGACCCGCGACCCGGACGATCGCAGCGAGTAGAGCTCCATCCCCGAAAAGGAGTGGAGCTATTCCGGGTCAGACTTCGGCGAGAACTTCGAGCGTCAGCGGCTTGTCCCCGAGTGGATCCGGGAGCACCAGGGGGCCCGCGGTTCCTCCGTCAGGGCTTTCCGTCTCGGCGGACTGGAGCATCACGGTCGCTCCGTCGAGTGCGCCAACTCGCCACGTTGCGCCGCGTGCTCGTATGCGCGTTCCCACAGCAAGATCGTCCAGCCGCGATCGGTATTCGACATCCCCGTCGGGGAAGCGGAGCAGGAGGATCGGCGCAGTGATTTCGCCACTGTACCGTCCGCGACTAGGGCGAAGCGTCGTCTCGCGGGGGAGTCCGCGCACCACGTTCGGCGGTCTTCTCGACGTGGATCTCATGGACGACGTCTCCTTTGACCCGAACGACCGACCACAGCACTCCCTGACGACGAATGGTTGCCCCGATCGCAGGGATCGCGCTTCGGCTCAAGTCGTACTCGAAGTCACCGTTGGGGAAGCGGATGATGAACGCGCGTGCCGAGATAGGACGCACCTTTCAAGTCTCCTGGCGTTGTCATGCCCAACAGTCTCAGCGCGCCAAACACTGGAAACGGGTTCCTACGTTCGGGGGACGCGCCTGACCCTGCTCGACAAGTCCCGCCCACCCAACTCGGAGCTCGAGCTACGCCGCTAGTTGCCCGTGAGCCGCTCGTAGTAGGCACTTGCGATCTCCACAGCCTGCTCCTCGGACACAGACCCGGGCCGCCCGAACAGATTCACGGTGTACACGAATGCGCCGTTGGGGAACCCGATCCAGTATTCCTCGACGGGCTGCTCGTCTGTCGTCCCAAGCCTCTCGATGTCTTCGGCCGTTGCGATCCTCCGGACACCGCGTGCATCGGGAATGTCATCCACGCCGAAGGTGCTTCGCTGCACGGCACAACTCATCGGGCAGGGCTTCCTCGCGTCCGTTTCGAGCCAGTCGAGTGCGCTCGTCGCCCCGTCCTCGGAGTCGAGCTCGATGAACGAACTGACGACATGCGGCGAGGATCCGGGCGTATGCGTCTCTCCGAAGAAGCGCGTGTCGACGCCCGAGCCCTTGAAGCCGGCGTCCTGGAAGACCGTGGTCAGCTCTTCCTGGTCGGGATCGATGAAAGCCTCGCTGCCTGCCGCGATGAACTCGTCGAAGTCGACGGTCGTCTGCCGCGTCTCGTCAGG
>DASUCI010000272.1:0-2263 GCA_035762825.1 Gaiellaceae bacterium
GGGATGCCGAGCATTCGCAGCATTCCGGCCATCGCGCCCGCGAAGTGCTGGCAGTACCCGGCCCTCGTGCGCGTGACGAACGCGAGGAGCGGCGGGCCGTCGACGCGCGGCGGGGACTCGTCGTACGTGAATCCTCCCGTCTGGCGGAACCACGACTCGAGCGCGAGGACCGCTCCGTAGGGCGTCTCGGCCTGCCCTGCAATGCGCCGGGCGACGTCGTACATCCTGCGATGCCGGGCGAAGCCCGCATACGACGGATCGGCGAAGAGGTCCCGCACGAGGCTCTCCCGACCCTCGGTCCCGAACGCCGGGAAGAGCCGGCCGTCGACCTCCCGGAATCTCGCCGTTGCAGGCGGGAACCGGGTGGGAGCCTGCGCAAGCGCACGAGGAGCGGGATCCGGGGCGTAGCTCCAGATGCGGTAGCTCCTGCCCTCGGCGACAGGCCTGTCGGCGCGCAGAACGCCGCCCGAGAGCAGGAACACGGTGCCGAGCCTGCGCGCATCGAGCGCGATGGGCGTGCCCGCGGCCGCGAGGTGGTCGTCGACGAGCGCCTCGACCTCCACGCGCTGGTCGAGCCAGCGATCGGGGCTCTGAGCGCGCTGCGGGACGAGCTGCGGCAACTGGAGCAAGCGGGTTTCGTGATCGACCTGCTCCAGCCAGAACAGGTTCTCGATCCAGCGATCGTCGGCGAACTGGTCGAGCGTCGTCGTCCGCCAGTAGTTCGAGCTCGTCGGCCCCTCGATCCGGAGCACGACGGTCTTCCTCGCCGGGAACGTGATCCCCTCGTAGTTCGAGTCCCAGACGACGCGAACGGAGCTCGCCTGCGACTGCTGCCCGCGGATGTCCCACGTCTCCCAGTCGAGGGCCGCATCGGTTCCGAGCGTCGTCGCCGACGAGGTTCCCGCTGCTCCGACCACGACGAGCGCCGCGACGAGACCGCCGACGAGCACCGCGCGCCCCGACGCCGCACGCAGGAGCAGCGGGATCGCGAGGGCGGCGGCGAGTGCGAGCGCGCCGACGGCAATCGCGCGTCCCCCGAGCAAGGTGGCGGGCCAGCCGATCGCGGCGACCGTGACTGCTGCGGCCGCGAGCGGCCGCCGCCCTGCAACCAGCAGTGCGGTAGCGAGGACGAACCCGAAGATCGCGCAGAGGACGAGAGAGTGCATCTCCGGGCTCCGAGACGGCTCGAACGGCAGGAAGACGGCATAGAAGTCGACGACACCGTTCGCGGCGTCCTGCAGAGCCGGTCCGAGGACACGCTCGTCACGAAACGGCAGCAGCTCCCAGGGCTGAGCACCGAACGTGAACCACGCGGCAGCCACCGTCGCGCCGAGACACGCGAGGAGCCGACGTGCGCCGGGCGGGACGAGCGCGGGCAGCAGTGCGAGGGCCGCGACGAGGACACCGTCTCGCACGTACGGAGCTCGCTCGAGGCTCAGCCAAGTCGCTGCGATCGCAATCGCGGGCAGAACCGAGGCGAGAAGCGTCCTACGCACGCGCCACCGCCTGCAGCGCCCGGGCCGAGAGCACGGCGCCGAGATCGTCGTCGCACCGCACGGTGGCGGTCGGGATACCGTGCGCCGCCAGCCGGAGGAGGCCCGGCTCGGCACGGGTCGGCCGCCCCGCGAAGCTCGCGGCGTCGATCCAGACGACGGAGACGAGCCGTCGCGTGGCGAGGGTGAGGATCTGCGCGAAGCAGGCGGGATCGGTCGTCGCGGTGACGACTCCGAGCTCCCCGCTCGTAAGCCACGCGTGATCGCCGCCGAGGAATCGCGCGAGCCCGTCCAGCGCATCCGGCTCGGCCGCCGCAAGGTGCCCGATCGCGCCGTCGAGGTCGCCCGCAGCGGATCGCACCGGCACGACTGCGCGCGACCGCCCCGTCGAGACGAGCGTCGCGAGACGCCCATGTGTCGCGTGTGCCTGCACCAACGAGCCCGCAACGCGCACGGCTGCGTCGAAGCTCGAGTCAGGCGCCCTGCCGACGGAGCACCGGGGATCGCAGTCGAGGATCACGACGACGCCGTCGTGCGCGGTGTCCTCGAGCTCCTTGACCATCAGCTGGCCGCGACGCGCACTGGAGGGCCAGTGCACGCGGCGCAGAGACTCGCCCTGCTCGTACTGGCGGACGGAGTGGAAGTCGAATCCGGCCTGCCGGCGAAGCAGGATCCGGCGCCCGTCGCCTGCAGCGCGGCCCGCGTCGGAGAAGAGACCGTCGAGCTCCGTGAGGCGCGGCCGGACGACGACCGTGGCCGGCTCGCACACG
>DASUCI010000273.1:0-5106 GCA_035762825.1 Gaiellaceae bacterium
GAGCGGGAGGATCGTCGAGCGAAGCACGACGCTGACCATGTCGAACGCGCCTCCGAGCGCGAGCGCGAGCAGGGACAGCCACATCGTCCGAGAGAGACCGAACGCGACCATGCACGCGCCGAACCCGACCACGACGACGAAGAGCGTCGGCCCTGCGCGCCGGCGGACCGGATACCGGGCGATCACGAGCGCCGCGAGGAACGCCCCGAACGCCGGAGCCGTACGAAGGAGGCCGAGACCCGTCGGCCCAACCTCGAGGATGTCCTTCGCGAAGATCGGGAGAAGCGCGACGGCGCCGCCGAGGAGAACCGCGAAGAGATCGAGTGAGACCGCCCCGAGCAGGACGTTCGTCCTGCGGATCAGCCGTACCCCGGCCAGCACCTCGCCCAGCCCCTTCACTCCTTCGGCCGCCGGCTGGCGCCCTCCGTGGAGGGCGAGGAAGCACCCGAGCGCGATGAACGCGAGCCCGATCGCGACGGCGTAGACGAGCTCCGCCGAGAGAGCGAACAGGAGGCCACCCACCGCCGGAGCTACGACGACGGAGATTTGCAACACGACCGAGCGCTGTGCGAGCGCGCTCACGAGGATCTCCTGGGGCACGAGCGACGGGATGAGGGCCCGGCCCGCAGGCGCGCCCAGCGCGCTCGACACGCCGAAGAGGAAGGCGAGGACGAAAAACGGCCAGACGCGATCCGCACCCGCGATCGTCACCCCGAGCAGGCCGGCGAGGAAGACGATGTCGAGGATCACCATCAGCGCCAGGAGCCTGCGCCGAGGCAGCTTGTCCGCGAGCTGGCCCGCCGGGAGTGCAAGTAGGAGCAGCGGGAGGAACTCGGCGAGGCCGATCAGGCCGAGGTCGAGCGGGTTCTCGCGAACGTCGTATACCTGCCAGCCGATGGCGACGAGCGCCATCGACAACGCGAAGGACTCCGTCACGGAGGCGACGAGGTAGACGGCGAAGTCCCGGTGACGAAACGCCGAAGCGCTGGTGGACGTCACGCGGGGAGGCTAGGCGTCGGCCGGCTCGTCGGTGGGCGCATCGTTCGCGCCGAACTCGACCTCGATCTTCAGGATCCTCGAACCGTCGACCTCGACGACCGTGAGGCATAGCCCATCCGTCCGCAGCTCGTCTCCGACCTCGGGCGCCCGTCCGATCGCACCGAACACGAGGCCCGCCATCGTGTTGAAGTCCTCCTGCTCGAGCTCGGTTCCGAACTCCTCGTTGAAGTCGTCGATGGTGTACGTGCCGTCGATGCGGATGTGCGTCTCGTCGATCCGCTCAACCGAGGTGTCGGGAAGGTCGAACTCATCCTCGATGTCGCCGACGATCTCCTCGAGGATGTCCTCGAGCGTGACGATGCCTTCCATGTCGCCGTACTCGTCGATGACGACCGCCATGTGCTGTTTCTCGCGGCGGAAGTCGGCGAGCAGTGCGGCGAGATCCTTCGTTTCGGGGACGACGTACGCCGGCCGGACGATCGACTTGAGCTCGACCGCGGCGAGTCCCACGTCGTGCATCGCACCGAAGAGATCGCGCACGTGGAGCACGCCGACGATGTCGTCGAGCGACCCGCGATACACCGGGTAGCGCGTGTACGGCGAGTCGACGACGGCGCGAAGCGCCTCGTCGGGGGGCATCTCGGCCGAGATGCCCACGACCTCCGGGCGCGGGACCATGACGGCGGAGACCTCCTTCGACGCGAAGTCGAAGACTTTGTAGAGCATCTCCTCTTCGGCCTCCTCGAGCTCGCCGACGTCCTCTGCGGCGGCGACCGAGTGGCGGATGTCCTCGCGCGTGTACGCGATCATCCCGGCCGGCGCCGGCTTCACGCGCAGGAGGCGAAGAACCGCATTCGACGAGCGCTCGAGGACCCAGACGAGCGGATACGTGATGCGCGCGAGCCAGTCCAACGGAATCGCGAGTGCGATCGCGAGCGGCTCCGCCTTCTGGAGCGCGACGGCCTTGGGGACGAGCTCGCCGAGGACGACCGACAGGTAGGTGAGGATCGCGAACGAGATCAGGAACGCGACGGTGTTCGAGAGCGGCGGGTCCATGAGCCCGGAGAGCAGCGGCTCGCCAATGGCGCCGAGCAGGATCGCGAAGATCGTGATCCCGACCTGGACCGTCGAGATGAACCGCACGGGGTCGTCCATGAGGCGAAGCGCGGTCTTCGCGCCGCGCCCGCCGCGCTCGGCACGCTCCTCCAGGCGTGATCGCCGACCCGTGACGAGCGCGTACTCGGCCGCGACGAAGATCGCGTTCCCCAGAACGAGCAGGAACACGATGACGATTCTGAGACTGGTACTCACTACGCCCCGTCAGGGGCGCCGGTACTCGGCGGGATTTCGTCGCCCACGATGATCAGGCGGCAGTATAGGTAACGAGCCCGTCGGCCTCGTCGCGCGCCGCGGCGCCCTCGCGAACGAGCCGCTCGAGGTGGGAGAGCGTCTCCGCGACCGCGAACCTGCGTCCCGCCGGTGGGAGGTCCGCTCCGAAGAGTGCGAACGACAGCACGTACCCGGTCTTGGGCTCGCCGTCGAGCGCCTCGACAGCCTCCTCGAGGCGCACGCGGTGATGCTCCTTGAGCTCCCGTGCGCGCCCCGCCGGATCGCCGATCGGGTCGCCGTGCCCCGGCAGCGCGATCTCGGGATCGAGCTCGATCGTGCGGTCGAGCGCGCCGAGGTAGTCGCCCAGCGGGTCGGGGCGGCTCGCCGGCCAGAGCCCCACGGTCGGAGTGATGCGCCCGAGCAGATGGTCGGCAGCGATCAGCACGCCGCCGCGCAGGAGGCACAGCTGGCCATCTGCGTGACCCGGCGCGGCGATGAGCTCCCAGCCGTCCACGCGCTCACCGGCCTCGACCAGGATCGGGTCGCGCTGGTAGCGGACGAACGGCCGGTAGACCGAGCTCTGACCGACGAGCTCGGCCGTGACGTCGTCCGGTGCCCCCTGCTGCCGAAACCACTCCACGAGCCGCTCCGACCACAAGGGGTTCCCCCACACGAGCTCGCACTGCGCGTAGTCGAGCGCGCCCTGGACGACGGGCGCACCCGTCAGCTCGTGCAGATCCGCCGCCGCCCCGATGTGGTCGGGATGGAAGTGCGTGATGAACACCGTGACGACGTGTCCCTCGAGCTGCTCGAGCTCCGCCGCCCACGTCTCCTTCGCATCGGGAAGGCCGATCCCGGTGTCGACGAGCGTCCAGCCGTCCCCGCCGGGGAGCAGGTATGCGTGCACGTGGCCGGGCCGCGTCGGCAGCGGCATCGTGACGCGCCGGATCCCGCCGACGAGCTCCTCCATCGAGCGACTCTATCCTTGCCCTCGTGCGAACACATGTTCTATCCTGAGGCGATGCGGGTCGAGTACCGGATCGAGCCGTGCAAGTCGGCGCTGACGCAGGTGCGGGGCATGCCGTTCCGCTGGTCCCTCAACCCCTACATGGGCTGCGTGCACCGCTGCACGTTCTGTTACGTGCGGCACTTCGAGCAGCGTGCCGAGCGCCCGTCCGACGACCGCTATGGACGATCGATCCGGATCAAGCCGAACATCGCCGAGGTGCTTCGCCGCGAGCTCTCACGGTCGGCGTGGCAGCGCGACGAGGTCGCGCTCGGCACCGCGACCGATCCGTACCAGCCCGCCGAGGGGAGGTTCCGGCTCACGCGCGCCTGTCTCGAGGAGCTCGACGCCTCGTGGACGCCTTTCTCGATCGTGACGCGCGGTCCGCTCGTCGTGCGCGACGTCGACCTGCTCCAGCAGGCGTCGGCGCGGGCCGGCGCCCAGGTCTTCATCTCCCTCCCCACGCTCGACGACCGCGTCTGGCGGACGACGGAGCCCGGGACCGCGCCGCCGACGAGCAGGCTCGAGGCGATTCGCAGACTCGCTGCCGCCGGCGTCGACGTGGGTGTGGGCATGGCCCCGATCCTGCCGGGGCTCTCCGACGATCCGGCGCAGCTCGAGGCTGTCGCCAGCGCAGCACGAGCAGCCGGCGCCCGCGGGATCTGGGCGAGTGTCGTGCACCTCCGGCCGGGTGTGCGAGAGCATTTCCTCGAGGCGCTGGCCCGCGACTGGCCAGAGCAGGTCGCGCATTACGAGGCGCTCTTCGCCGGCCGCGCGCATCTCAGTGCTGCCACGACGAAGCCGATGCTCGAGCCCGTGCGACGCGCGACCCGCTCGACGCCGAGCCCCACGAGGCGGCCTCGACGGGAGTCGGCCCAGCGTCAGCTCCAGCTGGCCGTCTGAGAGCGGCCTGCAGGAACGCGCCGACTCGCGCCGTAGAATCGCCCAGTGGCCGATGAGATCACTTGCCTCATCGCGGACGATCACGAGGTCGTGCGCGAGGGCCTCCGCCTCGCCCTGTCCCGCTCGCCGCTGATCCGCGTCATCGGCGAGGCGGCCGACGGCGCGTCGGCGGTCGCGCTGGTCGAGCGTCGGAAGCCCGACGTCGTGATCATGGATCTGCGCATGCCCGACATGGACGGGCTCGAGGCCACCGAGCAGGTGCTACAGCGCGCTCCCGACACCGGCGTCTTGATCTTCACGGCCTACGGCGAGCGCTCGCTTCTCCAGCGGGGGCTCGAGTCGGGCGCGCGCGGCTACATCCTCAAGGAGACACCGCACGAGACGCTCTTGCGCGCGATCGAGAAGGTCGCCGCGGGCGAGACGTTCGTCGACCCCGGCTTGATGGCGGAGTTCGTCTCCGGGCAGGGGCAGGCCGAGATCCTGACGCCGCGCGAGCGCGAGATTCTCCAGCTGCTCGCGGACGGGATGTCCAACGTGGACGTCGCCGACAAGCTCTTCATCAGCCAGGAGACCGTGAAGAGCCACGTGCGGCACATCCTCGCGAAGCTCGAGGCGGACACCCGCACGCAGGCCGTCGCCATCGCCCTTCGCGAGGCGATGATCGATTGACCGCCGCCGACGCCGAGCGGGCGCTGCTGGCGGAGAGGATCCTCGCGGAGCAGGAGGAGCGCCGGCGTCTCGCGGAGCTGCTCCACGACGGGCCCGTCCAGCATCTCGCCGCGATCGCCCAGATTCTCGACTCGGCCCAGGCCTCCCTGCGCGACGGCGAGAGCGAGCGGGCGGGAGAGATGGTGTCGCGCGGGCTGGAG
>DASUCI010000274.1:0-16168 GCA_035762825.1 Gaiellaceae bacterium
CCAGCTTCGCGCCCTCACGTTCGAGATCATCCAGCGGCAGCTGAAGTCCGTCGGCATCGAGCTGGTGCCGCGCTTCCAGCCGGCCGGTCTCCTCTTCGGCACGACGCTGCCGTCGAGCGACTGGGACATCATCATGTTCACGTGGGTGCAGACCCCGTCGTCGAAGATCACGAGCAAGGATCTCTACGCCTGTGGCGGTGAGCAGAACTACATGAACTACTGCAACCGCAAGGTCACGGGTCTGCTGAACAAGACCGCCGTCAACCTGGACGAGGCGCAGCGCACCAAGCTCCTCAACCAGGCCGAGGCGATGATCGTGAACGAGATCCCCTCGATCCCGATGTTCGTGCGGCCGGTCTTCGCGATCAGCAACAAGAAGATGAAGGGCCTCACTGCACCGACCACGAGTGAGGGAAGCCCCTGGAACGTGACCGGCTGGACGGTTCAGTAGGCGCATACTCCAGGGCAGGGCAGTTTTGACTGCCTGAATCGTCGAGTCCCGCTCCCGCCTCGCGGCGGGAACGGGACTCACAAAACCGCAGAGCGGAAGGAGAGGACCGAGATGCTCCAGTACGTGATCCGGAGACTGCTCTACAGCATCGTCGTCCTCTTCGTCGCGAGCTTTCTCACCTTCACGTTCGTCGCCACGACCGGCGACCCGCTCGCACCGCTCCGCATCACGCCGAACGTCTCGGAGGAGACGGTCCAGAACCTCACCGAGAGCAAGCATCTCGACGAGAACATCTTCGTCCGCTACTGGTACTGGCTGAAGGACGCGACCACGAACCAGTTCGGCACGACCCTCCTCGGCGAGAGGAAGATCATGCCCGACCTCTGGCGCGTGATGAAGAACACGCTCCAGCTCGTCATCGTCGCCGAGCTCCTCGCGATCCTGGTCGCGGTGGCGATCGGCGTCTACTCGGCCTTACGGCAGTACTCGGTCTTCGACTACACCGCCACGACGTTCAGCTTCCTGGGGCTCGCGATGCCGCTCTTCTGGCTGGCGCTGATGCTCCAGGTGAGCGTGGTCTACATCTATGAATGGACCGGGCACCGGATATTCCCGATAGCCAATCTCAGCGATGTCGACCCCGGAACGGGAGTCTCGTTCTGGATCGACCGCGCGCACCACCTCGTGCTGCCGGTGCTCGTCCTGATGGTGGCGAGTGTCGCCGTGTATTCGCGCTACATGCGTGCGTCCATGCTCGAGGTCGTGAACTCGGACTACGTGCGCACCGCGCGGGCGAAGGGGCTGACCGAGCAGAAGGTGACGATGAAGCACGCCTTCCGCAATGCGCTCATTCCCATCGTCACGCTGGTCGCCCTGAACTTCGGGGCACTGCTCGGCGGGGCGATCGTCACGGAGATCGTGTTTTCACTCGACGGAATGGGGCTGTACTTCCTGACCGCGCTCGGGCAGAACGATCCCTATCCGGTCATGGCCTGGTTGATGGTGACCGCGACCATGGTGATCATCTTCAACCTCATAGCCGACATCGCGTACGGCTATCTCGACCCGCGGGTTCGCTATGACTGACCCCGGGGCGCCTCGTCACGGGATGATGCAGTCCACGACGTCCGCCGGCGGCGCCATCCCCGGCGCCGATCCAGGCTCCGCCGCGCTCCTCCAGGAGACCGATCTCGCGTACGAGTCCGGCGTCGAGGTCAAGGCGCGCAGCCAGTGGCAGTACGTGCGGATGCGGTTCCTCCGCCACAAGGCGGCGGTCGCCGGCCTCATCGTTCTCATCCTCTTCGCGCTGGTCGCGATCTTCGCCAAGCAGCTCGCGCCGTACGGCTACGACGAGATCAACCTCGAGACCGTCGACCCCGAGACCGGCCTCGCGCTGTCGCCGCGGCTCGACGACTGGCACATCTTCGGCACGGACCAGCTTGGTCGCGACTACCTGAGCCGCATCATCTACGGAATCCGGACGTCGCTCTGGGTGGCGGTCTTCGTCGCCCTCCTCTCGACCTTCATCGGGACGACGATCGGCGCGATCTCGGGGTACTACGGTGGCGTCACCGACAACCTGCTCATGCGTTTCACGGACCTGCTCCTGACGCTCCCGGGCCTCGCCGTCCTGCTCACGGCTGCGGTCTATCTCGGCTCGAACGACTCGGAGGTCACGCTCGGCCCGATCTCGGTCACGATCCCGCAACCGATGAAGATCGGCCTCATCCTGGCGTTCCTGTTCTGGGTGGGGCTGGCGCGGATCGTACGCGGGCTCTTCCTGTCGTTGCGCGAGAAGGAGTTCGTCGAGGCCGCGAAGGCGGCGGGCGCGAGCGACATGCGAATCATCGCGCGGCACATCCTCCCGAACTGCGTCGGGCCGATCGTCGTCTTCACCACGCTCATCGTCGCCGCGGCGATCCTCACCGAGGCGGCGCTCTCGTTCATCGGCTACGGCATCCAGCCGCCCACGGCGGCGCTCGGGAAGCTCATCGTCGACGGCCAGAGCGAGGGCTTCACGCTGTGGTGGCTCGTCGTGTTCCCGGGGCTCATCATCACGATCATCGCGCTCGCGATCAACTTCGTGGGCGACGGTCTGCGCGACGCGCTCGACCCCACACAGCGCCGAGTTCGCTCTTAGAGGCCTAGACTGGCGCTCGTGGCAGAGCCGATCCTCGAGATCCGCGATCTGACGGTCGAGTTCGCGACCGAGGACGGCATCGTCCACGCGGTGACCGGGGTCAGCTACGACCTGAATCCCGGCGAGGTGCTGGGAATCGTCGGAGAGTCCGGCTCGGGGAAGAGCGTGTCCATGCTGACCGTGCTCGGGCTGACGCCGATGCCTCCGGGTCGCATCGCCGCCGGCGAGGCGCTGTACAAGGGACAGGACCTCCTGAAGATGCCGAAGAAAGCGCTCCGCGACCTCCGCGGCGGCGAGGTGGCGATGATCTTCCAGGATCCGATGACGTCGCTGAACCCGGTGTTCACGATCGGCGACCAGATCTCCGAGGCCGTCCTCACGCACAACCCCGGCATGAAGGAGAAAGCGGCGCGCGCACGCGCGATCGAGCTGCTCAACAGCGTCGGTGTCCCGTTCGCCGAGCGCCGCGTCGATCAGTACCCCCACGAGTTCTCGGGAGGCATGCGTCAGCGCGCGATGATCGCCATGGCGATGGCGAACAATCCCAGCGTCCTCATCGCCGACGAGCCGACGACCGCGCTCGACGTGACGATCCAGGCGCAGATCGTCGAAGTGATCAAGGCGGCCCAGCAGCACACGCACGCGGCGATCGTCCTCATCACCCACGACCTCGGGCTCATTGCCGAGCTCGCCGACCGTGTGGTCGTGATGTATGCGGGGCGCGTCGTCGAGATCGGTGACGTCTTCACGATCTTCGAGTCCCCGCGTCACCCGTACACGATCGGCCTCATGAAGAGCCTGGCTCGAGTCGACTCCGATCTCGCTCGCCTGGAGCCGATTCCCGGGCAGCCGCCGAGCCTGCTGAACCGCCCTCCCGGCTGTGCGTTCCATCCCCGCTGCGTCCACTCGCAGGGACGGGCCATCTGTCGGACGGAGATACCCGAGCTGCGTACGGCCGAAGGGCGCGGCGACCACCGGTCGGCCTGCCACTTCGCCGAGGAGCTCGCGAACGTGCGCGCGCCGATCGCGGCCGGAGGCGACTGATGAGCGAGACGGAGACCGCGACGCCCGAGAGCGCGGCGCCCGCGGCGTCGTCCAACGGGGACGAGCTGCTCCGCGTCGAGGACCTCGTCAAGCACTTCCCGATCAAGGCGGGCATCCTCAAGCGGACGGTCGGCCAGGTGCGCGCCGTCGACGGCGTGACGATCAGCGTGAAGCCGGGGGAGACGCTCGGCGTCGTCGGCGAGTCCGGTTGCGGGAAGACCACGCTCGGCCGGACGATCATGAAGCTGATCGAGCCGACCTCGGGCTCGATCGTCTACGACGGCCGCGACATCACGAGGTTGAAGCGCAAGCAGATGCGCGCGATCCGCCGCGACATCCAGATCGTCTTCCAGGACCCGTACGCCTCGCTGAATCCGCGCATGACCGTGCGTGACATCGTCTCCGAGCCGCTTCGCATCCACGGGCTCTTCTCGCGCAGCGAGGGCAACCGCCGCGTCGAGGAGCTCCTGCGGACGGTCGGCCTCTCGCCCGAGCACGCGAACCGCTTCCCGCACGAGTTCTCGGGCGGTCAGCGCCAGCGCATCGGCGTCGCGCGCGCGCTCGCCCTGAACCCGCGGGTGATCGTGCTCGACGAGCCCGTCTCCGCGCTCGACGTCTCGATCCAGGCACAGGTCGTGAACCTCCTCGAGGAGCTGCAGAACCAGTTCGGCCTCACGTACCTGTTCATCGCGCACGATCTCTCGGTCGTCCGGCACGTGTCCGATCGGGTCGCCGTGATGTATCTCGGCAAGGTCGTCGAGATCGGCACGCGCCACCAGATCTACGGCGCACCGATGCACCCGTATACGCAGGCGCTCCTCTCGGCCGTGCCGATCGAGACGCCGGCGCAGCGCGGCAAGCGCTCGCGGATCGTGCTCGAGGGTGACGTGCCGAGCCCGGCGAATCCTCCTTCCGGCTGTCGCTTCCGGACGCGATGTTGGAAGGCACAGGAGATCTGTGCGCAAGAAGAGCCGGCGCTCGTTCCACGTGCCGGTGGAGCGCACCCCGTGGCGTGCCACTTCGCCGAGGAGCTCAGCCCGTTCGACCTCGAGGAGCAGGCCAGAGTCCGCAAGGCGGCCTACGAGGCCAAGCGCGTCGCCGATTCGCTCGAAGCTGCACAGCCCGCAGAGTGAGCGCTAACTCGCATCGCTTCGTGACGTCTCAAAGAGTCACATGAGCGTCGCGTATCCACAGACAGTCTGCAGCCGAGTGCGCGAGCAGGTCTCGCTCGAGCTCGACGGCGAGCTCTCGCAGCTCGAGCAGCGCATGCTCGGCACGCACCTCGAGCGCTGTCCCCGGTGCGCCGCGTACGCCGCGGACGTTCGCGACGTGACGGAGAGGATCCGGAACGCGCCGCGCG
Source organism: Gaiellaceae bacterium (assembly GCA_035762825.1). Classification (GTDB taxonomy): domain Bacteria; phylum Actinomycetota; class Thermoleophilia; order Gaiellales; family Gaiellaceae; genus GMQP-bins7. The sequence continues at coordinate 4,996 of DASUCI010000274.1, forward strand.
CGGTCATGCAGCGTCCGGTCGTCGTGCGCCGCCGGCGGCCGCTCACGACGGTGCGGTTGCAGGTGGGGGTAGCCGCTGCGCTCGCGCTCGCCGCGCTGGGTCTCGGCACGCAGCTCGCGTCGGTCGAGCCGCAGGGCTCGCTCGCCCGCTTCGAAGGGCAGCCGGCGCTCAACCCGCCGCGCAGCGTTCTCGAGCAGGAGCAGGCGATCCTCCGCGTGGTCAGGGCCGGTCGCACGCTTCCGCCGCGCGGCTCTGTCATCTGAAACCGTCTGTCGTTCTGAGAGCGCCCGTCCCGTGACAGCTCCACGCCTTCTGCTCGTACTGCTCCTCGCCTTGGGCCTGGTTGCGTCGGCATGCGGCGGCAGTGGGGAACCGTCCGCCGAGGAATTCTCGGACGCAGTCGTGCTCAACCGGAACCGCACCGACTTCGTGCTCGGCCGCATCACCCGGGCGCAGTCGCTCGAAGAGCTGTTCACGCGGATGGACGAGGCGGCTCTCACGATCTCGAAGGCCGCCGACGAGCTCGAGGAGACGGGGGCGCCGTCGGACTACCAGCCGGAGGCGGACGATCTGGTGAAGTGGCTTCGGCAGCTGTCGGTGGACGTCCAGGCGACTGCGGATCAAGCCCGGATCCCGGGATTCGAAGGGCTCGTCACCCAGACGAACGCCATCAGCTTCGACAGCTGGGACAAGGTCAACGAGGCGCTCGCCGGCCTCGCCGGCAAGGGGATCGAGGTCATGATCCTGCAGCGTCACAGCGCGCAGTAACCGCGGCTTCAGAGGCCGACCCTCCGATAGACTCGACGCTCGGCGCGTGGAGACCCACCGCCCAGTCCCTCGCCTAGGAGAACCATGTCCGAGAACGGTCTGAAGCGCACGAACACGGGTCGAATCATCGAGATCAAGGGCGTCGTGATCGACGCCGTCTTCCCCGAGCAGCTGCCCGAGATCTACACGGCACTCGAGATCGAGATCGGAGCCGGCGACACGAGTCGCACGCTGGTCGCGGAGGTGCAGCAGCACCTGGGCGACGACCGGGTGCGCGCCGTCGCGATGGACTCCACGGACGGTCTTGCGCGGGGCGCCGTGTGCGTCGACACCGAGGGCCCGATCTCCGTGCCGGTCGGCGCGCCGACGCTCGGCCGGCTCTGGAACGTGATCGGCGAGCCGATCGACGAGCTCGACGCCATCGCTGCCGACACGGAGCGGTGGTCGATCCACAGAGACCCGCCCAGTTTCCGCGACCTGTCGCCGACGATCGAGACGTTCGAGACGGGCATCAAGGTCATCGACCTCATCGCGCCGTACGTCAAAGGCGGCAAGATCGGCCTCTTCGGCGGCGCCGGCGTCGGCAAGACGGTCCTCATCCAGGAGCTGATCCACAACGTCGCGCAGCAGCACGGCGGCGTGTCCGTCTTCGCGGGAGTGGGCGAGCGTACGCGCGAGGGGAACGACCTCCTGCTCGAGATGACCGAGTCCGGCGTGCTGGACAAGGTCGCGCTCGTCTACGGGCAGATGAACGAGCCGCCGGGGGCGCGTCTGCGCGTCGCCCTCTCCGGTCTGACGATGGCGGAGTACTTCCGCGACGAGGGTGGTCAGGACGTCCTCTTCTTCATCGACAACATCTTCCGCTTCGTCCAGGCCGGCTCCGAGGTCTCCGCGCTGCTCGGCCGGATGCCGAGCGCCGTCGGCTATCAGCCGACGCTCGCGACCGAGATGGGCCAGCTCCAGGAGCGGATCACCTCGACGCGGACCGGGTCAGTGACGTCGGTGCAGGCGATCTACGTGCCGGCAGACGATCTCACCGATCCGGCGCCGGCGAACACGTTCGCCCACCTCGACTCGACCACGGTGCTCGAGCGCTCGATCGTGGAGAAGGGGATCTATCCCGCCGTCGATCCGCTCAAGTCGACGTCGCGCGCGCTGCAGCCGGGCATCGTCTCCGACGAGCATTACGAGGTGGCGACGCTCGTGCAGCAGATCCTCCAGCGCTATGCCGACCTGCAGGACATCATCGCGATCCTCGGCATGGACGAACTCACCGACGAGGACAAGGTCGTCGTCGCGCGCGCGCGACGAATCGAGCGGTTCCTCTCGCAGCCGAACTTCGTGGCGGAGCAGTTCACCGGCACGCCCGGCAAGTACGTGAAGCTCGAGGACACGATCCGCAGCTTCCGCGAGATCATCGACGGTCAGCACGACGAGCTGCCGGAGTCGGCGTTCTACATGGTCGGCACGATCGAGGACGCGGTCGAGAAGGCGCGCGCAGCCGAGGCCGTCGCCGCCTAGCGCATGGCCGAATCCCATCCGAAGTTCGACGTCTCGCTCGTCACGCCCGACGGGGCGGCGTTCGACGGCGAGGCGGAGATGGTCGTGGTACCCGGGGCAGCGGGCGAGATCGGAGTCCTCGCCCGGCACGCACCGCTCGTCGCGACGCTCAAGGCAGGCTCGACGCGCGTTCATCTCAGCCCGACAGAAGTGCTCGAGTTCGCGACCGGCCCGGGCTTCTTCAAGGTGGAGCTCGATCGCGCCCTCGCGCTCGTGGACGACGCCGTCAACGTGAAGGAGATCGACGACGACCGGGCCCGGGCGCAGCTCGACGCAGCGAAGGCCGAGCTCGAAAAGGTGGAGGCCGGCGAGTCGCAGGCCGACCGCTGGCAGCTCGAGCAGCGCATCATCCACGCCGAGAACCAGCTCACCGTCTCGGGCCGAGCTACCGGCTAAGAGCGATTCGCGTTCTCGCGGACTACGTCTTCGAGGCGCGATACCGCTTGCTGGAATTCCTCTTCAGGGAACCGCGGTTGATCGGCATCGGGGAATGGAAAGGGCTTCCCAGGACGGGGGTCCCGCTCATACCTGGGCAGGACGTGAGTGTGAAGATGAGGCAGGGTGTTGCCCAGCGTCTCATAGTTCATCTTCACCGGACGAAAGACGCTTTCGACAGCCCGGCCAGCATCAAGCACATCGGCCCAGTACGCGCTGGCCTCGTCATTGGTCAGCTGCGTGGGCTCGGAGACGTGGCGACCCGCCCACACCACAACGGTGTAGCCGCGTTGGATTGCCGCGCGTTGGAGAAACGCGTTGGCGACGCGGCCTCGCAGAAAACTGACGCCAAAACCCGTGTCGACCTTGGTGACGTTCTCGCACATTGGACAATCAACGCCATCTCTCAGCGTGAAGAATTCGGCCGACCAGTCCACCCTTGGATCCTCCCATAGGAGCCGAGTACGAGTCGATGTCGCCAGAGAACGGAGAGCGGTGATCGCCGGCTGAGGCTGCGCAGGAATTGCCCGTACCGAGCCGAATTCGCTAGCCTGAGAATCCCGGAGAGCTTTGAACGGCAGCTTGGCGACCGGGTTACCAAATCGCCTAAAGCGCCGAGAGCCTTCCGGCTCCCGACCCTTTAGGCGGGAGCCGATTTCGTGAAGGACATACGCCGACAACTCGCAGACCTTCTCGCCGAGCGCATCCTCGTGCTCGACGGGTCGTGGGGCGTCCTCATCCACCGCCGCGAGCTGTCGGAGGAGGAGTACCGCGGCGAGCGGTTCGCGGCGCACTCGCACGACGTGAAGGGCGATCCCGATCTCCTGAACCTGACGGCGCCACACGTCGTCGCGGAGATCCACGACGCCTATTTCAAGGCCGGCGCCGACATCGCGACGACGAACACGTTCACCGCGACCTCGATCGGCCAGGCCGACTACGCGCTCGAGGGGTTCGCGGCGGAGATGAGCCTCGAGGGCGCGCGGCTGGCACGAGCGGCTGCCGACGCGTGGACCGCGCGAACACCGGACAGGCCGCGCTTCGTCGCCGGCTCCGTCGGCCCGCTGAACGTCACCCTCTCGCTCTCCCCGAAGGTCGAGGACCCGGCGTATCGCGCGGTCACGTTCGACGCGGTGCAGGCGGCCTACGAGGAGCAGATCGCGGCGTTGCGTGACGGCGGCGTCGACCTCCTACTCATCGAGACGATCTTCGACACCCTGAACGCGAAAGCGGCGATCGTCGCCGCTCGCGCCGTCGCCCCGGAGCTCCCGCTCTGGCTCTCGTTCACCGCGATCGACAAGAGCGGCCGCAACCTCTCCGGGCAGACGTCCGACGCGTTCTGGATCTCCGTCGAGCACGCCGAGCCCTTCATCGTCGGCGTCAACTGCTCGCTCGGCGCGACCGAGATGCGGCCGTTCCTCGAGGGGCTCGCGAACGTCGCCTCGACCTACGTCTCGTGCCATCCCAACGCGGGACTCCCGAACGCGCTCGGCCTCCACGACGAGCAGGCCGCGGACACGAGCCGATACCTGCGCGCGTTCGCCGAGGACGGGCTCGTGAACCTCGTCGGCGGGTGCTGCGGGACGACGCCCGAGCACACGCACGCGATCGTCCGCGCGGTCGAGGGCCTTCCGCCACGGCGCGTTCCCGAGCGCTCGACGAGACCGCGCTTCTCCGGCCTGGAGCCTTTCGTCATCGGCCCCGACACGGGCTTCGTCATGGTCGGCGAGCGCACGAACGTGACCGGCTCGGCACGGTTCCGGCGGCTGATCGAGGCGAACGACTTCCAGGGCGCGGTCGACGTCGCACTCGAACAGGTACGAGGCGGGGCGAATCTGCTCGACGTGAACATGGACGCCGACCTCCTCGACGCCGAGGAGGCGATGACGACCTTCCTGAACCTCCTCGCGACCGAGCCTGAGGCCGCGCGGCTCCCGATCATGGTCGACAGCTCGCGCTTCTCGGCTCTCGAGGCCGGCCTGCGCTGCGTCCAGGGCAAGGGAGTCGTGAACTCGATCTCCCTCAAGGAGGGCGAAGGGCCGTTCCTGGAGCAGGCACGCACGGTGCGCGCGTTCGGCGCGGCGGTCGTCGTCATGGCGTTCGACGAGCTCGGTCAGGCGGACACGGTCGAGCGCAAGGTGGAGATCCTCGGGCGCGCCTACGACCTCCTGATCGGCGAGTCCGGCTTCGCGCCCGACGACGTGATCATGGACCCGAACGTGCTTGCCGTGGCGACCGGGATCGAGGAGCACGCCGCGTTCGCGAAGGCGTTCATCGACTCCATCCCTTTGCTGAAAGAGCGCTGCCCGGGCGCGCTCGTCTCGGGCGGCATCTCGAACCTGTCCTTCGCGTTTCGCGGCAACGACGCCGTCCGCGAGGCGATGCACGCGTCGTTCCTCTACCACGCCATCCGCGCCGGGCTCGACATGGGCATCGTCAACGCGGGCCAGCTCGCGGTCTACGAGGACATCGAGCCGGAGCTCCTGCAGCGCGTCGAGGACGTCCTCTTCGACCGCCGGCCCGACGCGACCGAGCGTCTCGTCGAATACGCAGGGACCGTCACCGGGGGAGCGACACAGCGCGAGCTCGACCTCTCGTGGCGGGAGGCGCCGGTCGCCGACCGCCTCGCGCATGCGCTCGTGCACGGCGTCGTCGACTTCATCGAGGAGGACACGGAAGAGGCGCGACAGGCGTCTACCCGGCCGCTCGACGTGATCGAGGGGCCGCTCATGGACGGGATGAAGATCGTCGGCGACCTCTTCGGCTCGGGGAAGATGTTCCTGCCGCAGGTCGTGAAGAGCGCGCGCGCGATGAAGCGTGCCGTCGCCTATCTGGAGCCGTTCATGGAGGCGGAGAAGACCGAGCGCTCGGCGGCGGCTCGGGTCGTCATGGCGACGGTCAAGGGCGACGTGCACGACATCGGGAAGAACATCGTCGGCGTCGTCCTCGGCTGCAACGGCTACGACGTGATCGACCTCGGAGTGATGGTCCCCGCCGATCGCGTCCTCGATACGGCGCTCGAGCAGGACTGCGACATCGTCGGGCTGTCCGGGCTCATCACGCCGTCCCTCGACGAGATGGTGTCCGTCGCGAAGGAGATGGAGCGGCGCGGGCTCGAGCTGCCGCTTCTCATCGGCGGCGCGACGACCTCGAAACAGCACACTGCAGTGCGGATCGCGCCCGAGTACGGCCAGCCGACCGTCCACGTGCTCGACGCCTCGCGCGTGGTCGGTGTCGTCGCGGACCTCCTCGACGGCGACCGGCGCGCCAGGCTCGACGCCGAGAATCGCGCTGACCAGGATCGGCTGCGCGCGCTCCATGCCGAGCGGGGTCGCAAGCCGCTGCTCCCCCTGCGCGAGGCGCGGACGCGCCGGACGCCGATCGACTGGCACGAGGACGACCTCGCCGCGGCGCCGTTCATCGGCTCTCGCGTGGTCGAGGAGGACGTGGCGACCCTTCGCGAGTATGTCGACTGGACGTTCTTCTTCCACGCCTGGGAGCTGAAGGGGCGCTATCCGGCGATCCTCGACGACCCGGAGAAGGGCGAGGTCGCGCGCGAGCTGCTTGCGAACGCCGACGAGCTGCTCGACGAGATCGTGGCCGCGTCGTCGCTCCAGCCGCGCGGCGTGTACGGATTCTGGCCCGCCGTCGCCGAGGGCGACGACGTGACCGTCGACGGCGCACGCTTCCCGATGCTCCGGCAGCAGGCCGACCACGCGGACTCGCGACCGAACCGCTCGCTCGCGGACTACGTCGCGCCGGCCGAGACCGGGCTGACCGACCACGTCGGTGCGTTCGCGGTCGCCATCCACGGCAGCGAGGCGCTCGCGGACGTGTTCACGGCCGAGCGAGACGACTACCGCGCGATCATGGTGCGCGCGCTCGCGGACCGCCTCGCCGAGGCGTTCGCGGAGCGGCTGCACGAGGTCGCGCGTCACGCGTGGTACGCGCCCGACGAGTCGCTCACGAACGAGGAGCGCATCGGCGAGCGCTTCCGCGGCATCCGCCCGGCATACGGCTACCCGGCCTGTCCGGACCATTCGGAGAAGGGCCGGCTGCTCGAGCTGCTCGACGGCTCGCGAGCGGGAATCGAGCTGACCGACTCGTTCGCGACGATGCCCGCGGCGAGCGTGAGCGGGCTCTACTTCGGGCACCCGCAGGCCCGCTATTTCTCCGTCGGTCGCGTCGGCCGCGACCAGGTCGCGGACTACGCCGGGCGGAAGGGGATGGACGTCGCCGAGACCGAGCGGTGGCTGCGACAGAACCTCGCGTACGAGCCGTAGCGATCCGTACTGTGAGAGGAATGCGCGCACTGCTCGTGGTGGTCGCCGCCTGCGCTCTCGCATCCGCCGTCGATGCGAGCGCCGACCACCTGGACCCACAGAACCGGCTTCGTCCCGCCGACCAGAGGCGCGCCGCGTCGATGCTCGCGCGCATGAGCGACCTCGGCGCCGGCTACGCCGTCGAGCGGACCTCGGGTCTCGAGCCGCACCTGACGTGCCGTGCGCTGGACGAGTCGGATCTCGTCCTCACCGGCCATGCGAAGTCGCCGTACTGGTCGCGGGAGTACCAGATCGTCGGTTCGACCGCCGCGATCTACCGGACGAGCGCGCACGCGCGAACGTCGTGGGAGCGCGGCTCGAGCAGGGCCGGGATGAACTGCCTTCGGGACGAGTTCCGGAACGAGTTCGCGCGACAGGGAGAGGCCGTGCGGGTCACGATCCGTCGCCTCGCCTTCCCGAGGCTGGGCGGCGGGAGCTTCGTCCATCGGGTGGCTATCTCGGGTGCTGCGGTCGGTTCGCCGGCCGTCTACATCGACCTCGTCGTGATCCGCGAGGGCCGCGCGCAGGTCGGCTTGCTGTTCGCCGGCGTGGTCGTACCGCCCGCGCGCGCGACCGAGTTGTCGCTGGCGCGGGTCGTCGCCACGCGCATGGCGAAGGCGATGCGCGGCTCCTGATCGTGCGGCACATGGCCAATAGGGACACGGCCGTAACAGCCGTAGTCGGAATCGAGAACTGGTGCTAGCGTCACCAAGGGTGGAGAGCACAAGCCGTCTCGGCCTCCTTCGCCGGTCTCCGTCGTTCGGCTACGTGTTCCTGGCGACCGCAGGCTCGAGCTTCGGCACCTACATCGCGACGATCGCTCTCGTCGTCTCGATCTACGACCTGACCGACTCGAGCGTCTGGGTCGCGGCGCTCCTGATCACCGAGTTCCTCCCGATCGTCGTGATCGGGCTCCTGCTGGGGCCGCTGGTCGACCGGATGTCGCGGCGGCGGCTGATGATCGGCTCCGACCTCGTGCGCTTCGGCGTGTTCGCGGCGCTTCCGTTCGTCGAGAGTCCCGCGGCAATCGTCGCGCTGGCCGCAGTTGCGGGCGTTGCGACCGGATTCTTCATCCCGGCCGCGAACGCGGCCATCCCGAACCTGGTGCCCGACGAGGAGCTCGTCAACGCCAATTCCTTGCTGGCGACAGCGGAGACGCTGGCGTGGATGATCGGCCCCGTCGTCGCCGGCGGGATGCTCGTCGTCTGGAGCCCGTCGGTGCCGTACGCGGTGAACGCCGTGACCTTCCTCGTCTCCGCCGGGCTCGTCGCGCGTGTCGCCGAGTCCAAGCTCCGTTCCGAGGACCCGATCACACGCGGCCACTGGCGAGACGTCGCCGACGGCGTGAAGCTCGTCCTGACCGGTCGGCCGCTCCGCACCGTTCTCGTCGTCTGGAACGTCGCGCTCCTCGGCTCGGCGGCCATCAACGTCGCCGAGATCGGGTTCGCGAAGGACACGCTCGACACGGGCGACCTCGGATACGGCCTGATCGTCGCGGCGAGCGGTGTCGGGCTGGCGCTCGGGAGCTTCCTGGTCGCGCCGGCGCTCGGGAAGGTCGGGCTGCGCCGCAACTACGTCGGTGCGCTCGTGCTCATGGGCGTGGGGTGGGGCGCGGCCGCGCTGAGCCCGACGATCTGGCTCGCCGTCCTCTTCGTCGTCGGTGGCGCGGCCGGCAATGGCGCCGCGGTGGTGTGCAACAGGCTCCTCGTCCAGCGTGGCGCCCCGGACCAGTACCGAGGCCGCGCGCTCGCGACGATCATGAGCTCGAACTACGCCGTGCTCGGCCTGACCATGGCCGCGGCGGGAGTGCTCACGGAGCTGTACGGGCCGCGAGCCGTCTGGCTGGCGGGCGGCGTCGTCTTCCTGGTCGCGGCGCTCGTCGCGCTCGTGATGACGAGGTGGCTCCCGATCGCGGCTGCGGCCGAGCACGACGCGATGGAGGCGAGCGCGGAGTCGGCCGTCGCTGCGCTTGGCAACGGCCGGCCGGAGCCGGCCCTGTCGGCCGAGGCCGCGAACGGGGCGCACGAGCCCCCGCTCGAGCGGATCGCGACGTTGCTCGAGGAGATCGAGGAGCGTCGCGCGCTCGAATCACGGCGACCTTCCTGACGCTGAATAGAGTCTCCGCCGTGGCACGGAAGGAGCTGACGCTCGACGAGCTCGTCGCAGGCGTCCGTGCAGCCGACCGGCGTGCGCTGGCGCGGGCGATCTCGCTCGTCGAGGACGGCGATCCGCTCGCATACCCGCTCGTGCGAGAGCTCTATCCGAGCACGGGCCGCGCCGCGATCGTCGGCGTCACCGGCCCGCCGGGAGTGGGAAAGTCGAGCCTCATCGGCGCGCTCGTCAGGCTCGTGCGGGAGACCGAGCGGACCGTCGGCGTCGTCTCGGTCGATCCGTCGAGCCCGTTCTCGCGCGGCGCGCTGCTCGGCGACCGGATCCGCCTCGCCGACCACTTCCTCGACCCCGGCGTGTACATCCGCTCGATGGGGACGCGCGGCCACCTCGGCGGGCTCGCCGAGGCGACCCTGCAGGCGGTGCTCCTGCTCGACGCCGCCGGGAAGGACGTAATCTTCGTCGAGACGGTCGGCGCCGGCCAGAGCGAGGTCGAGGTGACGGGCATCGCCGACACCGTCGTCCTCGTGTTGATGCCCGGCTCGGGTGACTCGGTGCAGGCGCTGAAGGCGGGGATCATGGAGATCCCGGACGTGATCGCCGTCAACAAGATGGAGCATCCCGCCGCGAAGACGATGCTGAACGAGGTGCGCTCGATCGTCGCGCTCGCCGATCCCGAGAGCCGGCCGGCGATCCTTCTCACCGAGGCGATCACCGGCGAGAACGTCCGCGAGCTGCTCCGCGCGATCGAAGAGCACCGGGCGGCGCTCGAGAGCGACGGCCGCCTCGAGCAGCGGCGCCGCAAGAACCTGTCCGCGGAGGTGTTCGCGGTCGCGTCGAGCCGTGCGAACGCGCATCTGCGCGCCGCGGTTGCCGAGGACCCGGAGCTTCAGCGAGTCCTCACGCAGGTGGAGAGCCGTGAGCTCGATCCGCTGAGCGCCGTGCGCGAGATCATGGAGGAGGTGTTCCGGCTGGATGGCGCCGACGATCGCTGACGTCGAGGCAGCCCGAGCGAGGCTCGCCGGCGTCGCGCGGGAGACGCCGCTCTACCCCAGCGAGACCTTCTCGCGGCTGAGCGGGCGCCGGGTCTTCCTCAAGGCCGAGAACCTCCAGCGGACGGGCTCGTTCAAGATCCGTGGCGCGTACAACACGATCGCGACGCTCGGCGAGGAGGAGCGGCGCGCGGGAGTCGTCGCCGCGAGCGCCGGCAACCACGGTCAGGCCGTCGCCTGGGCCGCGCGCGAAGCGGGGATCAAGGCGACGATCTTCATGCCGCAGGATGCGCCGATGGCGAAGATCGAGGCCACGCGCTCGTACGGAGGCGAGACGGAGCTGGAGGGCGAGGGCTTCGAGGACGCCGTCGCAGCCGCGCAGGCGCACGTCGAAGCCACGGGAGCGACACTCGTCCACGCGTTCGAGGACGAGCGGGTCATCGCCGGGCAGGGGACCATCGGGCTCGAGCTCGCAGAGCAGGCGCCCGACGCCGAGACGGTTCTGATCCCGATCGGAGGCGGCGGGCTGGCAGCCGGGATCGCGCTGGCGCTGAAGGAGCGCCGCCCCGGCGTGCGTGCAATCGGTGTCGTCTGCCAGCCGGGCTACACGATCGCCGACGGCATCGCCGTGAAGCATCCAGGCGAGCTTCCGTCCTCGATCCTCGAGCACGTTCTCGACGACACCATCCAGGTGTCCGACGAGGAGATCACGGAGGCCCTCGTCCTCTGCGTCGAGCGGACGAAGCTGCTCGTCGAAGGGGCCGGCGCCGTCGGGCTCGCGGCGCTCCTCGCCGGGCGCGTGCCGGGGACGGGCTCGGTCGCGGCCGTGCTGTCAGGCGGGAACATCGACGCGACCACGCTTATCTCGGTGCTCCGTCACGGGCTCACCGAGGCAGGACGCTTCCTCGCGATCCGGCTCCTCATCCCCGACCGACCGGGCGAGCTCCGCGACGTGCTCGACCTGATCGCCGAAGGGCGGGGGAACGT
>DASUCI010000275.1:0-8416 GCA_035762825.1 Gaiellaceae bacterium
TGCCCGAGCACCCCGGGGGCGTGACCGTCGACGTGGTGGGCGCCGGCGACGGCGAGCTTCGCCAGCTCGCTCTCGGCGCCTGAGATCACGCCGGGGAAGTTCATCATCTCCGCGAGCCCGATCACGCGCTTGCGCCGGAGCAGGCTCTCGAGGTCGCCGGGCGTGAAGGCGCGGCGCGGCGACTCGAACTGCGACGCCGGCACGCAGGAGGAGGCGGTGAAGAAGACGTCGAGCGGGAGGTCGACGCAGACGTCCACCAGCCAGTGGACGCCGTCGGTGCCGAGCACGTTTGCGATCTCGTGCGGGTCGGCGACGACGGCGGTGGTCCCGAGCGGCAGCACGAGCCGCGCGAACTCGGAGGGGAGCAGCTTCGACGTCTCCAGGTGCATGTGCGCGTCGATGAAGCCGGGGACGACGTAGGCCCCGTCCGCATCGAGGACCTCCCCGCCCTCGTAGGAGCCGAGCCCGGCGACGACCCCGTCGCAGACCGCGACGTCGACGTCGAGCCACTCGCGCGTGAAGACGCTGAAGACGCGGCCGCCCTGGACGACCAGGTCGGCGGGCTCGTCCCCTCTCGCGACGGCGAGCCGACGCGCCAAATCACCCGTACGTGGCATCAGTGATCCAGTCCCATGCCGATATCCGAAAGTATGAGCATGAACACGCAGCTGGTCGTGGGCTACGCGGTCCTCTGGGTCGTGCTGATCAAGGCGCTCTTCATGCGCGCCGGCATCGTCCGCGCCGAGTGCCCTCGCTGCGGCCACGTGTACGAGCGGCGCGAGCTCGGCGGCGCGATCTGCACCTGCGCCCGCTAGAACACCCGCATCGGCAGACGTGACAGCGGTTCCCCACCGTCCCCGGTGACGAGCCACGTGTCCTGCATGTAGAGGCAGGCCTTCCCGTCGGCCGTGATCGCGTGCGGGTGCATCGAGAGCACCATGCCTGAGCGGAGGACGGTCTCCATCCCCTCGCCCACGCGCGGGTGCTCGATCATCGTCATCCCGATCGAGTGGCCGGTGACGTGGCCGAGGTGGTAGCCGCGCTCGCTGAACCCCGCCGACACGGCCCGGTGGACGTCGTGGCAGCTCGCGCCCGGCCGCATCTTGATGCGCGCGGCGTCGACGTACTCCAGATACGCCTCGAGCATCCGCTCGGTGTCGGCGGAGAGGACGGCGTCGCGCGACGCGATCGCGCGTGAGACCTCGACCCAGTGCATGCCCGGCCCTGCGACCTCGAGCGACGGGAGGAGGAACGCGCCGAGCACCTCCTCGTGCCGCGCGATCTTGAACTCCGGGCGCGCGAACGTGTCGGTGCCGGTCAGGACCATGTTCATCGTGAGCCGGCCGCACCCCTCGGCGACGAACCAGTCTTCCGCCGCTGCCATGACCTCGGCGGCCGTCTTCCCGGGAGCGTAGGCGTCGAAGAAGATCTCGAAGCCGCGCTCGTTGATCCGCACCGAGTCGCGCACGGACCCGAGCTCGGCGTCGCTCTTCACCGCCCGAGCGAGGTCGAACTCCACGTCGAACGGAACGAGCTCGAGCCCGTCGAGGGCACGGTAGTCGCGCACCGCCATCACGTAGTCGAGACCGAACACGCCGAGCCGCTTCCAGCCGGCGTCGCGCGCACGAGCCGCCATCAGCTCTCCGGGGCGGTCGTGGAAGACCTGCTCGAGCTCCGCCGTCCCGTGCTCGCCGACGTACCGCGCCTCGGACGGGAACACGACGTACGCCTCACCGTGCGCCGGCACGACGACGTACGCATAGCGATGGACGATCTGGAAGCCGGACATGTACGTCACCGCACCCTCGAAGCCGGAGTACTCGCTCCCGGAGACGATGAGCGCGTCGAGCTCGTGCTCTCCCATCGCGGCTCGGACGTTCGCGTGCCGTCGCTCGAGCTCGGCGCTCAGCGTTCTACCCATGCTGCCTCCAGTCCCTTGATGAGCTGAGTGATCGCGTCGTTGAGCGGGGTCGGGACGCCGAGCTCGCGGCCGAAGCGCGCGATCCCGCCGTTCAGGAAGTCGATCTCCGTCGCCCGCCGGGCCTCGACGTCCTGGAGCATGCTCGCCTTGTGGTCGTACGCGACCTCCGGCTTCGCGGCGTGGTCGATGAGCTCCTCGGGATCGGCGTCCAGCACGATCCCCTGCGCCGCCGCGACGGCCTTGCCCTCGTCGACGAGCGCGCTGACGATCGCCCGGAGATCGGCCCGCTCGCACACGCGCCCGTGCGTCAGGCCCGTGAGCGCCCCGACCGGATTGGTCGCGGCGTTGAAGACGACCTTGCGCCACTGGGCAGGCCGTGCGTCCGCGACCGCCGCCGTGGGCATGCCGCCGCGTGTGCAGGCGTCCGCGAGCTGCTCGATCTCGTCCGCGCGAGCCGGTCGCGGCTCGAACGGCCCGAGCGTCGTATCGCCTTTCACGTCCCACTGCACGACGCCCGGCTCGAGGATCTTCCCCGCGGGGAAGGTCGTGCCGCGGATGACCCGGGTGACGTGGCCGGCGACGACCTCCTCGTTGCCGACGCCGTTCTGGACGGTCGCGACCGCGCCGTCGAGGAACGCGTGCGCCGCGGCCGCTATCGCGCCCTCCGTATGCATCGCCTTGGTCGCGACGATCCCGAAGTCGCACGGCGGAAGCTCCGCGGCGTTCGTCGTTGCCCGCGGGCGAGCGACGACGTCACCCGCTCCCGTGAGACGGAGACCGTTCGCGTTGATCGCGTCGACGTGTGCCTGCGAGACGTCGTAGACCCAGGCCTCGACGTCGTCGAGTCGGGCGAGGTTGGCCGCGAACAACGAGCCCACGGCTCCACAGCCCACGATGCAGACCCTCACTTCGCCACCGCCGGGCGCAAACGCGGAAGCGAGAGCTCGCGCCCGCCCGTCAACCCGCCGGGGCGGACGATGAGGACCAGCGCCATGACCGCGCTCACGACGACGATCCGTGACCCGGACGGGAGGTCGATCGTCCTCCCGAGCAGCGTCATCCCGTCCTCCATCTCGGCGAGCACGGAGTCGAGCGCGCTGACGAACAGCGCGCCGACCACCGCTCCCCAGAGGCTCGTCGTGCCGCCGATGACGAGCATCGCCAGGGTGATGAACGTGAGGTCGAGGTAGACGGCATCGACGTTGATCGGGATGAAGTGGATGTACAGGCCGCCCGCGAACCCGGCGAGGAAGCCCGAGAGCGCGAACGAGGCGAGCCGCTGCCGGTAGATCGACACGCCGACCGCGCGTGCAGCCGCGGGATCCTCGCGCGTCGCGCGCAGCTGCCGACCGAGGCGGCTCCGCTGGTACGCGAACGCCGCGACGACGACGAGCAGCGCGCCGACCGTCGCCTGCAGGAGGTCGGTCGTCTCGGGCACGGACGAGAACGTGTTCAGTCCTGGACCGATCTTCTCGTAGTAGCGGAGGATGTTGTTCGTGATGCCGAGCACAGCGAAGGTGGCGATCCCGGCGGCGAGCCCGGACAGCCGCATCAGTGGAAGGCCGACGAGGAAGGCGAAGACGCCGCCGACCGCAGCGGCGATCAGGAGCGACGGGACGTTGCCGACCGTCGTCGAGCTCAGGAAGTCGAAGAGGTACGGCATCGTCGCGGGCTTCTCCTGCTCGGGGACCGAGAGCACACCTGCGGCCCACACGCCGACCGCGAAGAAGCTGATGTGGCCGAACGAGAGCACTCCCGAGTTGCCGACGAAGACGTAGATCGCCACGACCGTCGCGACGGAGATGAGCGCCGTCACGAAGTAGATCTCGGTCGTCTGGGAGACGAACGCACCGAGGATCCCCGCGCCGGCGACGAGCGCCACCGGCCCGAGCAGCTCGAGTGCGGCGCGGCCCGACCTCACACGCGCTCCACGAGCCCACGCCCGCGCGTGAACAGGCCGTCCGGCCGCAGGAGCAGGACGAGGATGACCAGGCCGAAGACGAAGGAGGGCAGGTACTGGCTCTGACTCGACGGCAAGGCGCCGCCGAGGAGCCCCGACACGTAGCCGATCAGGAACCCGCCGAGCGTGGCGGAGAGCAGCCGGGTCATCCCTCCCACCACGACGCCCGCGAGCACGAGGATCGTCTCCTGCAGCGCGAAGGTCGGCGTGACCGTCGGAAACTGGACGGTCAGCATCACGGCGACGACCGCCGCGAGCACGCCGGCGATGAGCACGGACACGGTGCTGACGAGATTCGCCCGGACGCCCAGGAGACGCGCGGTCTGCGAGTCGATCGCTGCAGCGCGCATGTGCAGGCCGATCGACGTGCGGTTGAGGAGGGCGACCAGCAGTACGAGGCACACGGCCGCGGTGACGATCGCGACGACGGTGATCTTCCGGATGTCGACGCTTCCGACCGAGACGGGGCGATTCAGCTGAACGAGCGAGGTCGCCGTCTTCCCCAGCGGCCCGAACCATAGGAGCGCGATCGACTGCAGCAGGAACGCGACCGCGAAGGTCGCGACGAGCATGACGGCCGCGGACTGCGTCCGTAGCGGTCGGAACACGACCCGCTCCATCGCGAGCGAGAGCGCGAGCACCACGGCGAAGCAGAGCGCGATGCCGACGCCTACCGGCCAGTCGCGGTCCGACGCGAACGCGAGCGCGAACGCGCCGGCCATGATCAGCTGGCCGTAGGCGAAATTGACGAGCCGCATCACGCCGAAGACGAGCCCGATCCCGACGGCCATGAGCGCGAAGATCGCACCGAGCCCGATGGCGTCGACCTGCACCTGCAGGTCGAGCGCGTCCCGCAGGAAGTCGCTCACGAAAGGTAGGCGGCGACCATGCGATCCGTGTCCGCCGCGTCGTCGGGGGTCAGAGTCAGCCGCAGCTCGCCGTTCGCGAGGACGTGCGTGCGCGCCGCGAGGGCGACGGTGCGCTGGGCACGCTGCTCGACGAGCAGGACGCCGATCCCGCGCTCCGCGATCGTTCGCAAGGTCGAGAAGACCAGATCGACGACCTGGGGCGCGAGACCCAGCGACGGCTCGTCGAGGAGGAGGATCGACGGCCTCGCGACGAGCGCGCGCGCGATCGCGAGCTGCTGCTGCTGGCCGCCCGACAGGGCGCCGGCCGGCCGCTGCCGGAACTCCTCGACGATGGGGAACAGCTGGGCAATCTCTTCGATCTCGTCGCCCGTCATGGCGCCGCGCGGCCTCGCAGCGAGCCCGAGCCGCAGGTTCTCGTCGACTGTGAGCTCGGCGAACAGTCGGCGGCCTTCGGGCACGAGCGCGATGCCGCTCCGGGCGATGGCCTCTGGTGGACGGCCACGCAGCGACCTGTCGGCGAGACGGATGTCCCCGGCGCTCGCGGGAACGAGCCCCATGATCGCGTGCAGCGTGGTCGACTTCCCGGCGCCGTTCGGGCCGATGAGCCCGACGATCTCGCCGGCCGCGACGGTGAGCGAGAGCCCGCGCACCGCCGGGACGCCGCCGTAGGCGACCTCGAGGTCGCGCAGCTCCAGCGAGCTCACTGGTGCACCGCCGACTCGCCGAGGTATGCCGCTGCCACGTCGAGGTTGCCGCGGATCTCGGTCGGCGAGCCTTCCGCCAGCGTCCGGCCCTGGTCGAGGACCTGGATCCGGTCGCAGACGTCCATGATCAGCGCCATGTTGTGATCGATCAGGAGCACGCCCGCGTCGTGGTCGTCACGGACGGAGCGGATGACATCGGCGAACGCGGGCACCTCGGCCTCCGGCAGCCCTGCGGCCGGCTCGTCCATCAGCACGAACCGCGGCTCGGTCGCGAGTGCCCGCGCGACGCCGAGTCGGCGCTCGTCGCCGTGCGGGAGCGAGCCCGCGGGTGCGTCCGCGTACGGGACGAGTCGGAGCGATTCGAGGAGCGAGTCTGCGCGACGGCGCGCCTCCCGCGTCCCCGCCCCCACGCCGAGCGCTGCCACCTCGACGTTCTCGCGCACCGAGAGACTGCGGAACGAGCGGCTGTGCTGGAAGGTGCGCGACAGGCCCGCCCGGCCGCGCTTGTGCGGCCGCCAGCGCGTCACGTCTCGCCCTTCGAGCTCGACCTCCCCCGCGTCCGGGAAGTCGAACCCGGTGAGCACGTTGACGAGCGTCGACTTGCCCGCGCCGTTCGGGCCGATCAGCCCGACGACCTCGTGGCGCTGGAGCTCGAGCGTGACGTCGCGAAGCGCCTGGACGCCCGCGAACGCGCGCGAGACGCCGGCGGCCCGGAGCGAGGCTCCGGACCGCCGTGTGTCGTCAGCTTGCGGTTCCGACACCTCTCAGATCTTCGGAACGACCTTGGCCTTGATCGTGCCGAGGACCTTCGGCGTCGAGTTCTGCACACGGATGACGCGGTACTGCCGCCCGAACACGGTGTGCAGCTGCTTCGAGAAGCTCACGCGGCCCGAGAGCGTCGGGACGTTCTTGAACTTCTCCATCTGTGCCGCGAGTGCGGCGCCGTTCGTGTTGCCGCCGGTCCGGTTCAGCGCGACGAGGATGCCGTCGATCGCTGCCGGGCCGGTGATGAACCCGCCGGTGCTACCGCCCTTCGCGATCGCCGCCTTGTTCTTCGTCGCGAGCGCATTCACCGCCCGAACGGGGTCGTCGCCGAACGCCGAGGCGAAGGTCACGTAGTAGTAGTTGGAGATCTTCGGCTCCTGCGTGTACCAGTAGTTGCCGTCGCCGGCCCAGGAGTTGAGGAACGGTGTGTTGTTCCCGAGCGTCCGCAGGCCGTTCAGGATCGGGACCTGCGCGCCGAACGCGGCGGCGGTGGAGGTCACGATCACGTCCGCGTCCTCGCGGTTGAGCCGCGTGACCGTGCTCTGCCACGACGCCGGGTTCCCACCGAGCGACTGGTAGGTCTCCTTCGCCGCGATCTTCCCTCCGAGCTGAGTGAAGCGCTTCTCGAACGCCTGCACGACGTTGCGGAAGTAGACGATGACCGTATCGGTCGCGAGCGACGCCGTCCGCCAGCCGCGCTTCCACGCGTACTCGGCCATGGCAGAGCCCTCGTCCTGGGCGACGTTCCCGAACGAGAATGCGAGCCGACCCTTGGCGCCGAAGCGCTTCGGGCCCATCTGGTCGGTGCCGATGCACGCCGCGACGGTCAGCTTCCCGCGGTTGATCGCGGTCTGCACGACCGGCGCCGCGAAGTCGACGTCGCAGGTGGTCATGATGATGTCCGCGCCCTGGCTCAGGAGCTTCGTGGCGCACGCCTTCGCGACCGCCCCCTTGTTGCCCTGCGTGTTGCAGGTGATGAGCCGGAGCTTGATCGCGTTCGTCCTGTTCACCTCGGCGATGCGTGTCTTGGCTGTCGCAAGAGCCGGCCCGTCGAACGGCGCCATCGCGCCGACGCCGTCGTAGGCCCAGCCGATGGTCACGGTGCGGGTCTGCTGAGACGCGGCCGACCCGCCGCTCACGACGGCAACGGCGACGACCGCCACGGCGGCGAGTGCAAGCCCCGCCTTTCCTACCTTCGTCATCTCTGCCCTCCTGTGGATGCCTGCGTTCCCTGTGCCTGCCACGATTCTTCCTTGCCTCTGACGAGCCCGTAGAGCAGTGAGTGCAGCGGGACGGGCACGTCGTGACGCTCGGCCTCGCGGACGAGCGAGCCGGTGATGAGCTCGATCTCGGTCTGCCGCTGCGCGTCGACGTCCTCGAGCATCGAGGGGTAGTGCGCAGAGCCTCGCTGCGTCGCGAGCACGTTCATCTCCCACGGGTCGTCGTGGAGCTCGATGCCCGCGGCGGCTGCGACGGCCTTTCCCTCGTCGACGAGGCCGTGGACGAGGTGGCCGAGATCGCCGGTGCCACCCTCCTGCGCGAAGTGGAAGTCGTGCGGGAGGCCGGTCAGTGCCGCGGTCGGGTTGACCGCAGCGTTGAAGATCAGCTTCGACCACTGCGCGGGACGGAGGTCCGGCAGCGCCTCGGCGTTCAGGCCGGCCTCGACGAGCGTCGCGGCGATGTCCTGCACGACGGCGAACGGCGTGTCCTCGAAGGGGCCGAGCCAGGTCTCCGTGTCGAGGATGTACTCGACGTGCGTGTCCGCATGGCGCGTCCCGCTCATGAAGGTGACGCCGGAGACGATCGGCCACCCGCCGTGCGCGCGGACGACCCCTTCGGCGCCGATGCCGTTGAGCACCGTCACGATCGTCGCCTCGGGGAAGCGGCCGTCGAGCGCCCGCGCGGCGGCTTCGAGCCCGGAGGCCTTCGTCGCGATGATGGCGACGTCGAACGGCGGCAGCTCGTCGGGGTCGTCGCTGGCCGTTACGCGCGCCCGGTACTCGGTCTTGCCAGTGACTCGAAGGCCGTCCGCATTCAGCGCCTCCGCGTGTTCACGGCGTCGCGTGAGCACGGAGACCTCGCACACGCGAGCCAGATGACCCGCGAAGAGGCTCCCGATGACGCCCGCCCCGACGATGCAGACCCGTTCCACGCCTTGCGCCGAGTATCTCAGCGCGGTGACATGTCAGTCAACCGC
>DASUCI010000276.1:0-2671 GCA_035762825.1 Gaiellaceae bacterium
CCTCGTCGTGCGCCGAGACGACGAGGGTGACCGAGGGCGTCTGGTCGGCCTTTCGGACGGGACGCGGACGCAGGCGCGCGAGCGCTCCCATCGCCAGCGGATAGCCCGCATGCGTCCAGGCGAGGGCTCCGAGAGCGCCCCAGAACGCCGCCCGCGCGATCACGCGGCGAGCAGCTCCCGCACGAGTGCGCGATAGCGCTCCATTGCGACGACGCGATCGGCCTCCTCCTCGACATATGCGCGGCCGCGCCGCCCCATCTCCGCGAGATCGAAGGCGCCGTCCGCAGCCGCGCGAATCGTGCGCGCGATGAGATCGGGCCGCCCGGGTGGGATGACGAGCCCGCAGCCCACCTCGCGGACGAGCCGTGCCGTCTCGCTCGATTCGTCGGCCGCCACGAGCACCGGGCGGCCCGCGGCGAGAATCCCGTAGAGCCGGCTCGGCACGACGTAGCCGGCGAGCCCCTTCGCGAGGCCGACGACGTGGATGTCGGCGCTCGAGAGCGAGAGCGGGAGGCGCTCGCGCTTCTGGTACGGGAGGAAGCGCAGGGTCTCGTTCACCTCGAGCCGTTCCGCCAGCCCGACCATCTCCGTGTGGCGAGCGCCGAAGCCGGCGATGACGATGCGGACGTCCTCCCGGTCGCGGAGGAACGTCGCCGACCGGACGAGGCTGTCGAGGTCTTGCGCGTGGCCAACGTTTCCCGAGTGCATGACGACGAAGCTGCCGACGAGCCCGTGGCGCTCGGCCCACTCGTTGTCGCGCGGCTGCGGCGTGATCGCGCGCGTGTCGACCCAGTTCGGGATCACGCGCAGGCGCTCCGGCGGCGCGCCCTTGGCCTCGAGCCGCTCCCGCATCGTCTCGCCGATCGCGACGATGCGGTCGGCGCGGCGCAGGTAGGCGCCGACGAGCCCGCGCAGGACGCCGATCACTGCAGGGTTCCTCAGCCGGTCGAGCTCGGTCGCGATCTCCGGAAAGACGTCCTGGCTGATGACGAGCACCGGCGCACCGACCCGCTTCCCGACGAGAACGCCGAGGTCGCCGATGATCGGCGGGTCGGTCATGCAGACCACGAGATCCGGCGCGCGGCCGCTGAGCGCGTGGCGCAACGCCAGGCCGAGATACGAGAAGTAGTTCACGGCGCGGCGGCCGAGCTCCGAGCGCTCGTACGAGGTAGACGCGACGCGCGTGATCACGACGCCGTTGTGCTCGATCTGCCGCGGCTCGTCCTCGTGGCCGTGGAGGACGCCGGTCACGACCTCGACCTCGTAGTCCTCCGCGAGCGCCTCGCAGAGCTCGGTCAGGAGGTGCGCAGTCGCCTCGACACCGGGCCAGTAGTACTGGTTGAGGACGAGGATCCGCGTGCGTTCGCCGCCGTCGGTCACGCGCAGCAGGCTAGCCGCGATCCGCGGCCGCCTCGCGCACGGCCTCGAGGAAGCCCTCGACGCTGGGTCCGTAGCCCCAGTCGCGCGCGAGCTCGCGGGAGCGCTCGCCCTGCGTTCTCCGCAGCTCCGGATCTGCCGCGAGCGCGCGGAGCGCCGCGGCAGCGGCGCCGACGTCGCCGGCGGGCACCAGCGTCCCGTTCTCCCCGTCGCGGAGGAGGTCGTGGGCGGCGCCCACGCGGTCGGAGAGCACGAGCGGCAGGCCGCAGGCGGCAGCCTCGTTGACGACCACAGCCCAGGGCTCACGCTCCGAGAGCAGTGCGAAGACGTCCGCCGCGACGTAGAGCTCGACGATCCGCTCCCACTCCACGTCACCGGCGAGCACGAGGCGCACACCGAGCTCGCGCGTCAGCTGCTCGAGACGCGCTCGCTCCGTCCCGTCGCCCGCGAGCACGAGCAACAGCCGCGGATCGCCCGCCTCGGCGAGCGAGCGTGCGAGCAGGTCGAGCCCCTTCTCGGGCGCGAGCCGCGCGACGGACAGGACGACGACGTCGTCGGCAGCCGCGCCGAGCGCGCTCCGCAGCTTCGGCCGTCTGGGCGCGAGCCGCGCCGCGTCGGCGGAAAACTCATCGACGTCGACCGTGTTCGCGAACACCCGCACGCGGTCGGATGGGGCTCCGCGTGCGACCATCGAGTTCCGCGCGAGCGTGCCCGTGACGAGGACGCCCGACGCGTTCGTGACGACCGGAGGCACGACCGTGTTCTTCACGGTGCGACGCCAGCCCGGCCGCGGCCCCTCGTCGTGGCTCTCGACGACGAGGACGTACGCGACGTTCCGAAGGCGACACCAGGCGATTGCGGCCTGTGCCGCGAACGTGCTCCAGCCGGACACGACGACGACGTCCGGGCGCGCCTCGTTCAGCGCGGGCACGACTCCCGGAGTGAGCGGGTAGTCGTGGTGGAGCACCCGCTCGGCGCCCGGAACACGCACGCCGCGGAGGAAGGTCGCTGCGTGCTCGGGGACGACCCTCCACGTGCGCCCCGCGACCGTGCCGGCGGCGTAGAGGACGGTCAGGTCGATCTCGGGAAGCGCCGCAACCCGGTCGAGGAGCGGGGCTCGGTACGGCGTCGGCTCGGGGAAGATCGCGGCGACGCGGATCGGTGGCGTGTCGGGAGCGGCGGCGAGCGTCCGGAGGAGGTCCACGGCGTCGCGCCCGGCGCTCTTGAGCAGCGAGCGCCGCCGGAGACGCCGAGCACCCACGTGCGCCGGAAGCAGAGGATCGAGGCGGAGCGC
>DASUCI010000277.1:0-25265 GCA_035762825.1 Gaiellaceae bacterium
GTCCTCGCCGAGGTGGTGCGGCCGGACGCGGGCGACCTGCCGGAGAGCTTCGTCCGCACCTTCGACGTCCTCAACATCGTCGCGGTGTCGTTCGTGGCGATCATGCTGCTCGTGACCTTCGCGCGTGGGCGCGACGACGCCCAGGCGCGGGCGGACGCGCTCCTCTTGAACGTCCTCCCCGAGGAGGTGGCGGAACGTCTGCAGACCGACCCGAACCCGATCGCGGACCACTTCGACGACACGAGCATCCTCTTCGCCGACGTCGTCGACTTCACGCCTCTTTCGAGCCGGCTCGACGCGCGCGAGGTCGTCGGGCTGCTCGATCGCCTCTTTACGAGCTTCGACGAGCTCGTCGACCAGTGCGGGGTCGAGAAGATCAAGACGATCGGCGACTGCTACATGGTTGCCGCGGGCGTGCCGCAGGCGCGGCCTGACCACGCACAGGCGCTTGCACAGCTCGGGCTCGACATGCTCGAGTGCGCGAAGACTTGCCTCCCCGACCGGGGCGACCTGCGGCTGCGGATCGGCATCAGCTCCGGCCCCGTGGTCGCCGGCGTGATCGGTCGGCGTCGGTTCCTCTACGACCTCTGGGGCGACACGGTGAACATGGCGAGCCGCATGGAGTCGCACGGGACGCCCGACGAGATCCAGATCACCCGCTCGACGTGGGAGCTCTTGCGCGACGATTTCGACACGGCGCCGTACGGGGTCGTCGACGTGAAGGGCAAAGGGGCAATCGAGACCTGGCAGCTCGTCGGCAAGCGGGCCGGTTAGGCTGGCGCGCGGGCGATGAGCACGAACGTCGACGCCTTCGACGCGTGGATCCGCTCGACGTTCGTCGAGCTGAACACCGCCCTCGAAGACCTGTACTTCGCGCAGGACGAGCGCTCGAACGTCGACGGTGTCGGCGACGACCTGAAGTCGCAGATCCTCGAGGAGGGCAGGACGTACGTGCGCGCCCTCGCGGACGAGGGCAACACCGACGAGGGCTTCGACCAGGCGTTCGACGTGCTCGGGGACCTCGGCCTGTACATGGCGTCGCTCCGGCGCCACGAGCTCACGAACCCCGCGCGGGAGCAGCGGTCGCCCCACGAGGAGGCGACGGCGCTCGGGCTCCACATCGGCGCGTCGGTCGGAGTCGTACCGCGCTTTGCCACGAGCCACCTCGCGACCCACAACCTCGCGCGGCACGGACGCCAGAAGAGCTTCACGTCGCTCCCCGACGAGTTCCTCTTCCTCGACTACAACACGCGCGGGATCTTCGCGTACCAGCGTGCCGCGGACGCGCTGTCACGGATCCCGCCGATCGGCATCTCGCACGCCGTCGCCGAGACGCTCTTCGATGACGCCCGCAACGCGCTCGACGACGTCGGCCGCTTCAACGACGTGCTCTTCGCGGAGCTCGACGTCGACCGCTTCTTCTACAGCGTCCGGCCGTACTACAAGCCGTACCGCGTGGGGCGGCAGGAGTATCGCGGCGCCAACGCCGGCGACTTCTCGGGCATCAACGAGATCGACCTGCTGCTCGGGCTCTGCCGCGGGAACGACCCGTACTACTCCCAGCTCCTCGTCGAGAAGATGCTCTTCATGCGCCCGGAGGACCAGGCGAGCCTGCGCGACTGCATGCGCCGCCGCGACTTCCTCGACCAGTTCCTCGACGCGCTTGCGTCGGATGGCGAGACGGAGTGGTTCCGGCGAAATGCCGCGGCGTTCCTCCGTGTGTGCGAGCAGCACGGGCGCGTCGCGGCGCAGCATCACGACCAGCTCGTTGCGCGGTTCATCGAGCAGCCGTCCGTCGCGCTCGACGAGAGCAAGCTCTCGCAGGTCACGGCCAGCGGGCCGCCGCTCCCGGTGCTGCTCCACTCGCTCGAGGTGCTCCGCGACCTGCGCCTCGCGGCGCCGCGCGACGACATCGCATCCCGGCACGAGGACGTTGCTCGCCTGCGCGCGGCGCTCGTGTGACGCGGGGCCGGGTCGCAGCGGCGTATCGGGCTCGAGTCGGCCCCGCAGGACATGGCTCGACCACACGGAATCCTTACGCGGACCGTCGAGAATCCATGACCAGGTGACCTCTCAGCTCCGTCTCTCCCGCCTCGCCGCGCTCGCGGCGGCGCTCGTCGCGGCGCTCGTCGCCTCGAGTGGCGTGTCCGCGGCGCCGCCCTGTGCCCAGGCGATCCTGGCCGACTGGCTGGACGACAGCCGTATCGACCGCGTCTACGCGTTGCCGTGCTACGAGGCCGCGATCGATGCGATACCGGACGATCTCCGCGACTACACCGATGCGGCGGACGTCATCGCCCGCGCGTTCCAGGATCGCTCCGGCCGCCGGCTCGAACGTGGCCTCCAGGGACCTGTTCCCGCCGCTTCCGGCGTCGTTCCACCCGTCGACGCCTCGTCGTCGAGCTCCGTGCCGGTGCCGATCCTCGTCCTCGGCGCCATGTCGCTGACGCTCCTGGGCGCGGGTGGGCTCGGTTATGTCGCACGCCGTCGCCGCGAGCAGCACGGCCCGCTCGACAGCTAGCGACTCCTCCCGGCTACTCGTTGCCGCGACCGTTGGAACCGTGGCGTGCCCTGCGGTGTAGCTGCAGCATCCGAACCAGGAGGTCGACAGTGCGAACGTCAGTCTTTCTCGCCGCAGTCGTCGCGTTGGTGTGCGCGAGCACGGCGCTTGCCGGAGGGTGGGCGACCGTCAAGCTGAGCTCGCAGCCGAGGGGCGTAGCCGCGGGCGAGCCATGGGTCGTCGACGTCACGGTGCTCCAGCACGGGCTCGCAACCCAGCCGCTGTGCTGCCTGAAGCCGACGGTCACGATCCGGAAGGTCGTCGCCGCTCGCACGACGAGCTCTGTTGCCAAGGAGCCGATCGTCCGGACCTTCAAGGCAAAGCCGACGAGCCGCGTCGGCGTGTACCGCGCGCGCGTCGTGTTCCCGGGCGCGGGCACGTGGCGGTACGAGGTCTACGACGCGTTCACGGCGTACGGCGGCGCACGTACGCACAGGTTCAAGCCCGTCAGGATCTCGCCGAGCGACACCTAGCCAGACACGCCGAGCAACGAGGCCCGGTCCCGGGCCTCGTTGCTTCTGCGACGCGATGGAGCTAGGCGGACTCGAACCGCCGACCTCCTGGGTGCGATCCAGGCGCTCTCCCAACTGAGCTATAGCCCCGGGGGACGCCCGATTGTAGCCGTGGCTCGCCCGCGCTAGGGACCGGGCTGGGGCGGCTCGACAGGCGTCTCGGACGGAGCCCGGCAGAAGCGGGCGTCCTCGGACTGCGGGACGAGGCGCGGCGTGTCCTGCGCGTGCGGGATTGCGGTGCCGCCGATGAGCATCCCGAGGACTAGGAGCCAGAGCGCAGCGGTGACACGGGCCCAGAACGGATACGGGCGATGCTCGCGTCGCGGCGCCGACGGCCGAGACGATGGGGCTTGCGAGGCCCGTGATGCGGGAACCGGGTCGGGGAGCGTCGCGCGGGCGCGCGCGCCGAGCTCGGGGTCGACGAGCGCGAGCTCCGGGCTGATCGGCTCCACGGACACGGCGTCGGAATTCTCGCTGAGGCTCGCCATCCCTCGCGCGCGTAGTGACGAGTCGGTGCCGAACCATCCACATCTCCGCTCAACCGTGCGGTATCGCGCATCCCTGTCCGATTCGGCCATCTGGGCGGGAGTCGCGGTGGCGGATACGACGGTCGGCGACATCGACGAAGGGAGACGAGGTGTACGGACGAGCAATCGTCATCGTCGGCCTGAGCGCAGTAGTGCTCGTGGGCACGACCGGTCTCGCCGGTGCGGGAGCGCAGGCGGACGGCGTCATCGTGGCCTGCCAGAAGCCGGGCAAGGGCTTTCTGCGCGTCGTGAGGCAGGCATCCGACTGTCGCCGGAACGAGCGCGTCGTGACGTGGAACGAGCGCGGGCCGGCGGGTGAGCAGGGGCCTGCCGGGCCGGCCGGTGCGGTCGGAGCGCAAGGCCCTGCGGGATCGCCAGGCCCGGCGGGGCCAACGGGGCCGAAGGGTGACACGGGCGCTGCAGGCGCGGTAGGCCCCGCCGGAGCTGCAGGGCCGCAGGGTCCCGCCGGGCCCCAAGGCCCCGCGGGGACGGCGTCGCTCGCTGCGCTCGACGGCACCGCGTGCACGCGCGCCGACGGAGCGGCGGGAACAGTCGACGTCACCGTGAGCTCGGCGAACCTGATCGAGCTGCGATGTGTCGCGGGTGGAGGCCCGCCGCCTCCGCCTCCGGCCGCCGGGCTCGTGATCAACGAGATCGACTACGACCAGGTGGGCGCCGACACCGGCGGGTTCGTCGAGATCGCGAACGCGGACAGCTCGGCGGCAACGCTCGACGGGATCGCGCTCGTGCTCGTCAACGGAGGAGACGGAACCGAGTACGCGCGAGTCGCGCTCACCGGGTCACTGGCCGCGGGCGCATACCTCCAGGTCGACATCGAGGCGCAGAACGGGGCACCGGACGGCGTCGCGCTGATCGACACGGGCTCGCAGGCGTTGCTCGACGCGCTTTCCTACGAAGGCGCGATCACCGCGGCGACGATCGACGGGCAGACGTACGACCTCGTCGAGGGCACGGCACTCGCCGACACCGTCGTCGACTCGAACACCGTCGACGGCTCGCTCTCGCGGGTCCCGGACAAGCAGGACTCGAACGACGCGGCGTCCGACTGGGAGTTCACGTCGACGAAGACGCCGGGCGCGGCGAACGTCGCCACGCCGTAGGGGCGAGATATATCTCGCCCCTACGATGCTCCCGCGTCCGGCCTGCGCCGGGCGCGGGAGCGCTCGCGGCGCTCGAGCCGGTCGGCGAGCTCGGCAAGCTCGCGCTCGAGCGCCCGGTAGCGCTCGAAGCGCTCGCGCGAGAGCTCGCCGGAATCGAGTGCGGCGCGAACGGCGCAGCCTGGCTCGGTCTCGTGACGGCAGTCGGTGAACCGGCAGGAGAGCGCGACGTCGGCGATGTCGTCGAAGGCGTCGGCGAGCGACTCTTCGTCGATCCAGAGGTGCACCTCTCGCATCCCCGGGTTGTCGACGATCATCCCGCCGCCCGGGAGCTGGACGAGCTCGCGACGTGTCGTCGTGTGCCGCCCGGCGCCGTCGACGCCCATCTCGCCCGTCGCGAGCCGTTCGTCGTCTCCGACGAGTGCGTTGACGAGCGTCGACTTGCCCACGCCGGACGGGCCGAGGAGTGCGCCCGTCGAGCCCGCGGGGAGCTCGGCTCGAACGGAGTCGAGGCCGGCGTTCGAGCGAGCGGAGACGGGAAGGACCGGGATGTCCCCGCCGAGGTCCGCGATCGCCGCCGCCACGGAGGTCGGTTCGGGCTCGAGGTCGGTCTTCGTCAGCAGCACGACGGGGCGGACGCCGCTCTCCACCGCGAGCGCGACGTAGCGCTCGATGAGGCGGGGGTCGAGCTCCTGGCCGAGCGCGTGGACCACGAACGCGACGTCGACGTTCGCCGCGATGACCTGCTCGCGCGAAACGCCCGACGCCGGCTCGTGCGCCGCCCGACGTGAGATCGTCGTCCGGCGCGGGAGCACGGCGGCGATGGCTCCGGCTGGGTCGAGCGCGACCCAGTCGCCGACGATGGGGAGTTCCTCCCGTCGGGACTCCCGCCGGAGGCGACTCGTGATCCGACTCCGGCGCTCGCCGTCGGCCGTGAGGACGTCGTACTCGCCGCGATGTTGCACCGCGACCCGCCCGGGCACGAGCCCTTCTTGGGCGTGCCGCTCGAAGACGGCGTTCCAGGAGTCGTCCCAGCCGAGCGTCTCGAGATCGGGCACGCGCCCCATTGTCATCGACCCATGTCGGCTCGGTGACGATGCGGGCGAAGACGTTCACATTTCGATCCAGCACGCGTTAGAGTCGCGCGGTCAGGTGACTTCGGGAGAGGGAGAGCACAGATGACACGAAAGGCCGTGCCCGTATGGGCAGTTGCTGCGCTGGTGGCAGCACTTCTGGTGGCGATTGCGACAGCCGGCGGAAGCGCGACCGCCGCGACCGAGCAAGAGGGGCCGCTCGCGGACGAGGTCGTGCTGTTCGCGGCTGACGGGATGCGGCCGGATCTCGTGGACAAGTACGCCGCCGCGGGCTCGATGGACGAGATGGCCGAGCTCATGGCCGACGGCGTCAAAGGCCAGAACGGCCTCCTTCAAGGCTTCCCGCCCAACACCGGCGTCGGTTGGTACACGCTCGCGACGGGTACATGGCCGGGCGAGCACGGGTCGACGAACAACACGTTCCACCGGACCGGTGAGGGCAACTTCAACAACCGCACGTCGCTGGGCCAGTCGATCCTGCAGGCGGACACGATCCAGCAGGCGGCCGAGCGGGCGGGCAAGACGACCGTCTCGGTCGAGTGGGTCGGCACGCGCGCGTACACGCCGAGCTTGCAGGGGCCGCTCGTCGACTTCCGCTCGTTCTTCTCGAATCGCGGCGTCCTCGTCAACTACGACCTCAACGGCCAGCCGGCACTTTCCAACCAGTTCGGCGTCTCGTACCAGCGGACGGGTCAAGCTGACAACCAGACGCCCGTCTACGACGTCCCGGCGATCGCAGACGCCAGTGGCTGGACGAACGCTCCGGCCGCACAGGGAACGTCGAAGCAGACGCAGTTCCGAGTCCGGAACACGGCGTTCCCGGCCGCAGACAACGTCGATCGCTTCTACGACGTCCTCATCTATGACTCGGCCGGTAGCGCCGCTGGGTACGACCACGCTCTCGTCGTCCCCTCTACCGCGCTGAAGAACGGCTCCTCCGCCATCGCCAATCTGGCACGCGGAGACTGGAAGGAGGCGAAGGTCACCCTCACGGGCGCCCGCGCGGGACAGACCGCAGGCTTCTACCTGAAGCTCATCGACCTGACGCCGAGCCTGTCCCAGTTCAGGCTGTACTTCACGTCGATCGCGAGGTTGAACGCAAGCTACAACGCGCTCGGGCCTGTGGGATCGGCGGCCTTCGAGGAGACACTGGCTTCGCGCTTCCCGACCTCGACGGCCGCCGACTTCGCGCCGCTCGAGGCCCTGATCGTCGACGAGGACACCTACGTCGAGCAGGGGCTCCAGTGGAAGGACGCACACTGGGCCTACCTGCGGTACATCCTCTCGGACGACAACGTTCCGGCCGTCAATCCGGTCGGAACGATCCAGGGGCTCGGGATCGAGCCGGGTCTTCTGTCGGTCGGCAACCCGGTGACCGATGAGTTCTCGCACCAGTTCATGGGCCTCATCACGCCCACTGACCTCGACGGCAACGCGAACCCGTACTTCGACGACCTCACGAACGACGACGTCGCAGACGGCAGGGTTGACGAGCGCGAGGGCTACATCCGGGCCGCCTACGAGGAGGCCGACGAGACGCTCGCGCTCGCGCGTGAGCTGATGGGCGACGAGCCGACGACGTTCGTCTCCTCGGATCACGGCTTCGCTCCGCAGTGGTACGCCGTGAACGTCTCGAAGGCGCTCGAGGGTCTCGGGTACGGGCCGGAGCAGGGCTCGAACTGCCGCGCCGTCGCCGCGACGCTCGTGAAGGTGTGCTACGCGGGCGGCACCGCGCAGCTGTACGTCGACCTCGCGGGGCGCGATCCCGGTGGCGCGAACGCCCCCCAGGTTGCGGCCGGCGACTACGAGACGGTCCGCAACAACCTCGTCAACTACTTCACGAACCTCGACGACCCGAACCTGCCGGGACAGCAGCAGGTCGTCCTGAAGGTCATGAAGAAGGAGGAGTTGCGCAACGTCGACGGCACCGACTCCCTGCATCCGAACAGATCGGGTGACGTCGTCGTGGTGTTCCGCCCGCCGTACCAGACGGACGCCTCGACACCCGGCACGCTGATCGCGTTCAGCCAGTTCTTCGGGCAGCACGGGTACCTGCCGAATCTCGTGAACATCGAGCGCAACGTGAACATGCACGGGACGTTCATCGCGGCGGGGCCCGGGATCCAGAAGCAGGACCCGGTCGCGAACGTGCGAGCGATCGACGTGGCGCCGACGATCGCATTCCTCATGGACATCCCGGGCACGCAGAATGCGCGCGGGAAGATCCTCTACAACCTGACGAAGTCGCCGGGGAAGTACAAGGAGATCACGATCCTCGACATCTCCGACTACCACGGCCAGCTCGTCCCGCTGACCGAGGCGGCGGACAACGTGACGGGAACCGGGGCTGCGAATCCGACGTTCCCGATCGGTGGCTCGGCGTTCCTGAAGCCGTGGTTCGACGTCTATCGCGCGGAGGCCAGGAACAACCACTTCACGGTGGCCGCAGGTGACTCCGTCGGCGCGACGCCGCCGATCTCCGCGTTCTTCGGGGACACGCCGACGATCGAACTCATGAACATGATGGGCTTCTCGGCCGACGGCCTCGGCAACCACAACTTCGACCGAGGGTCCGCGTACCTGCGGAACACGCTCATCCCGCTGGCGACGTTCCCGTACACCTCGGCGAACGTCGTCGGGGCCAACGGGCAGACGCCGGCCCAGTGGAAGCCGTCACTCAGCTTCAACATCGACGGCGGCAAGCTCGGGCTCGTCGGGTTCACGAACGAGGACGCGCCGACGCTCGTGTTCCCCGGTGCCTTCGACCCGTTCTCGGTGCAGCCGCGCCTGCCAAGGGTGCAGGCAGCGGTGAACGCCTTGAAGAAGAATCACAAGGTCGTCGTGGTCATGGGCCACGACGGGGCCACGGCCGGCACGCTCACGGCACCGACCGGGCCGCTCCTCGATCTCGCAGACCAGCTGACTGGCGTCGATGTCGTCATCGGCGACCACACGAACTTCCAGGTCCTCACGACGCGGCCGAACGGCACGCTCGTCGTCGAGAACCTGTCGAAGGGCGTGCGGTTCACGCGTGTGCGGATCGTCCTGGATACGAGCTCGGGTGGCGTCGTCTACAAGACCGCGGACTTCCACAAGCCATGGACGATCGGCGTCACGCCCGACCCGGCGATTCAGGCCCGGATCACTGCTCTGAACACGCAGCTCCTGCCGATCCTCGGGACGACGATCGGCACGTCGTCGGTCGAGATCCTCCGCTCGGACATCTGCGGGCGCGTCGACGGTAGGCTCTGCGAGTCGCTCGTCGGCGACGTCACGACCGACGCCATGCGAGCGAAGTACGCGTCCATCGGCGTCGAGTTCGCGATTACGAACTCGGGCGGTCTCCGCGATGCGCTGACCTGCCCGCCCGCCGGAGGCGGCAGCGGTCTCTGTCCGGCGTTCACGCCGCCTCCGTGGCTGATCACTCGCGGCCAGGTGCTCGCGGTCCTTCCCTTCGGCAACATCGTCGTCACGCTGACGGTGAACGGCGCCGAGCTGAAGACGATGCTGGAGAACGGGGTCTCGTCGATGCCGGCCGCGAACGGCCGCTTCCCGCAGGTCTCGGGGCTGTGCTTCACGTACAACATCGAGGCGGCCGCGGGTAGCCGTGTCACCGGTGCCGTTCGGCAGGCCGCCGACGGGACGTGCACGGGAGCTGCGATCGATCTCACGGCCGGCTCGAGCTACGAGATCGCCGAGAACGACTTCATGGCGAGCGGCGGCGACGGCTACCCGAACTTCACGAGTCGTGTGGCCACGCAGGACATCATGGATCAGGTACTCGCCGATCACGTCGACGCGGCCTCGCCTCCGGGCATCAGCCCGAGCATCCAGGGCCGCATCAAGTGCGTCGATCCGAACCCGGGCGTCGGGAACAACTGCCCGGCCGGATCCCCCTGATCTCCGACACGCGGGCCGGCCTCCGGGCCGGCCCGCGGCTCCTCTCTCTCGCGCTCGCGATCGTCGGTCTCGCGCTCGTCTTGGCGGCCGATGCGGACCCGCACGGCCCAACGACCGCGATCGGACGGGCGGTGGAGGCGTTCGCCAGCGTTCCCGTCTCGTACGATCCGGGCGCCGCGGTCAGCGACGTCGAAGCTGGCAACTTCCCGACGATCGTCGGCACGAACCCCAAGGTCGCGTTCATGCCCGCGTCCGCGTCGAGCGAGCTCGCGGGCGGCCCGGACGCCATCGCGGAGGAGGTTGCCCGGGAGGCGGCGCTCGACGGGACGCTCGTCGTCCTCGTCGGCACGAGGCTCGGCACCTGGAGCAAGGACGTGGACGACGAGCGACTCGCCGAACTCGAGAGCGACGCGCGGGTTGCCGGCGGCGGGTCACCGGCAGCGACTGTCGAAGCCGTCGTGCGAAGCGTTCAGGCGGAGCCGGCGAGTGGCAGCACGCCGTGGGCGTTGCTCGGCGTCGCCCTTCCCGTGCTGGCGGCGAGTGCGTTCGTCCTGTTCCACCGGCTCGGGCGGCGCTCGCCGGCCGCTGCCTAGGCTGCGCGCGACGTCCCGAGAGCGCGCGCGAGCGCGGCGTCGACCGTCGGCAGCGAGAACTCGAAGCCGGCGTCGAGCAAGCGTGCCGGCAGTGCTCGCCGCCCTCGAAGGATGACGTCCGCCATCTCGCCGAAGAGCGCCCGCACCGCGAAGCCGGGGGCGGGGAGGATCGTCGGCCGGTGGAGTGCCTTGCCCAGGGCGTCTCCGAACTGCTCGTTCGTCACCGGATTCGGCGCACACAGGTTCACCGGCCCCGCGAGCTCCGACCGCAGAACGAACGAGTACGCGCTCGTCACGTCGTCGAGCGCGACCCAGGTGAGCCACTGACGGCCGCTGCCGATGCGTCCGCCGAGCCCGAGCTTGAAGGGCAGCAGCATCCGCCTGAGCGCGCCGTCCTCGCGCGCGAGGACCACACCCTGTCGGAAGTTGACCACCCGGATCCCCGCCTCGCGCGCGGGCTGCGCAGCCGCTTCCCAGGCGCGGCCGACATCCGCCTCGAACCCCTCGCCGAGCGTCGACTCCTCCGTCACGATCTCGTCTCCGCGGTCGCCGTAGATGCCGACGCCACCTGCGCAGACGAACACGGCGGGCCGCGAGTGGAGCTCGGCGGCCGTCCGTGCGAGCAGGCCCGTGCTCGCCGTCCGCGACTCGAGGATCTCGCGTTTACGCTTTTCGGTCCAGCGCCGGCCGATGTTCTCGCCGCTGAGGGTGACGACGGCGTCGACGCCCTCGAGCTTCGACGCGTCGATCACACCGGCCGCCGGGTCCCAGCGCACCTCGTCGGGGGCCGACGCCTCACGCCGGACGAGGCGGATCACCTCGTGGCCGTCTCGGCGAAGCGCGGGCACGAGCGCAGAGCCGATGAGGCCGGAGGCGCCGCTGACAGCGACCTTCACGTGACTACGTTACCCCCGTGCCCGAGCCGTCTACCGCGCCGCGGATCCGTGACGGCGTGCGAGCCGCACTCCCGCTCGCGCCAAGCCCGATCCTCTTCGGCCTGTCGTACGGCGTACTCGCGGACGCCACGGGCTTCGGCGCCGCCGCGGCTGCCGTCATGTCCGCGACGACCTTCGCCGGCGCGGCGCAGTTTGCGTCGGTCTCGGTGCTCGACGCGGGAGGGACGGTCGCGGCGGCCGTGCTCGCAGCCGTGTTCCTCAACGCGAGGTACATCGCGATCAGCGTGACGGTCGCGTCCATCTTCCCCGGCCGCCGGCTGCGCCGGCTCGTCGAGTCGCAGGCCATCGTCGACGAGTCGTGGGCGCTCGCCGGCCGCCGGGGCCGGTTCGAATGGCCGGTCCTCGTCGGGTCCGGGATCGTGTTCTACGTGCTGTGGGTCGGCTGCACCGCCCTCGGCACCGCGCTCGGGGGTGTCCTCAAGGACCCGAATGCGCTGGGCCTGGACGCAGCGTTCGCGGCGCTCTTCCTTGCGCTGGCCGTGCCGTACCTGAGGGAGCAGCGGTCACGACAGGCCGCGGCGCTGGCCGCCCTCATCACGTTGGCGCTGATCCCGGTCACGCCGGCCGGCGTGCCGATCATCGCTGCGTCCGCTGCGTGCCTGCTGGGACTCCGCCGATGAGCAACGCGTGGGTCGTGGTCGCGATCGTCGGGGCGGCGACGATCGCGTTCAAGGCTGCGGGACCGGTGCTCATCGGGCGGCGAGCCCTTCCGCCACGGGTTCAGTCGGTGGTCGATCTCCTCGCCCCGGTGATGCTGATCGCGCTCGTCGTGACGCAGACCTTCGGCGGCGACGAGGAGATCACGGTCGACGCACGCGTGGCCGGCGTGGGAGCGGCGATCGTTGCCATCTGGCTGCGCGCGCACGTGATCGTGGCGATGGCGGTCGCCGCCGCCGTGACCGCCGGTGTCCGCCTGATCGCCTAGGAGCGCCGCGCCGGCGCACCGCTATGCCAGAAAACGGCTGCCGCAGCCGCGGCCTCGGCGACGAGACTCGCAAGGCCGATCACGAGAAGCCAGGTCCGAAAGTGCCGCATACGGCACCTGATCGGCTGTGTTGATCCAGCGCTTGAGGCGAAGTGCAACAACTTCGACCGCAGTGCCTGACCCTGTAAGCGTTGCAAGTTGGCGCCAACTGATTCACAGGGTGCCGCTACGCCGGCGGGCGCAGCACCGCGAACGGATCCGTCACCTCGAGCCTTCGGTCGCGGAAGCGGTAGAGCTCGGCCGGCCGACCGCCCGCCGGCCCGTGCGCGCGGCGCCTGCCGACGGCCTCGATCGCACCGCGCCGGCCGAGGACGCGCTTCAGGTTCGTGGACGAGACCTCGTATCCGAGCGCCGCCTCGTAGATGTCGCGGAGCTCGGCGAGCGTGAACGTCTCCGGCGCGAGCGCGAAGCCGATGTTCGAGTACGACAGCTTGCCGCGGAGGCGATCGCGTCCTGCGAGGACGATCGCGCCGTGATCGAACGCGGTCTCCGGGAGGGCAGCGACCGAGTGCCACGTCGTGTCGGCCGGCACACGCGGATCGAGCCCGAGCGGCACGAGCCCGAGGTACGCGGTCGCGAGCTCCCACTGCTCGGGATGGCGCTTCGGGTCGCTCCACGTGCCGAGCTGCTCGAGGTGCGAGACCTCGCGCACGTCGACCTTCGCCGCGAGGTGCCTCGAGATCGACGCCTCGAGGGACTCGTGTCCGACGAGCGCTCCGCCCGGGAGCGCCCACGCGCCGGAGAACGGCTCACGTGCTCGCTCCCAGAGAAGGACGCACAGCGCGCCGTCGCGCACCTGGAAGACCGTCGCGAGCGCGACGTGTGCAGGCGTGTCCGCGGAGGGTGAAGGTGGGGTGGTAGACTCAGCCACGAGGTTATCGACTCAGAGGCGAAAACTACCATGAGCGAACCGCGCGATCCACGCGAGCGAACACGGACGACTACCGCGATCAGCGACTGCGAAGCAGTCGCGCTTCAGGGACTTTCGCGCGATCGGGAATCCGCACTCGCGGATTCCCGATCTTGCGCAGAGCCCGAGCTGGCGCTCGTCGTCGTCGGCGGCGGTGTCGCAGGGCTCTTCGCGGCGCTCTGCGCCGCGACCGAGGGAGACGTTCTCGTCCTCACGAAGGGCCCGCTGCTGGCGTCGACGAGCCTCCTCGCCCAGGGCGGGATCGCGGCGGCCGTGGGAGAGGACGATGATCCAGCCCTGCACGCCGAGGACACGCTCCGGACGGGACGCGGCCTCTGCCGGCCGAGCGCCGTCTCGGTGCTGACGGACGAGGCTCCCGCGCGCATCCGCGACCTCGTCGAGCTCGGCGTCGAGTTCGACGACGGCCTCGGCCTCGAGGGCGGCCACAGCCGCCGTCGCGTCGTCCACGCGGGCGGCGCGGCGACCGGAGATCGCGTCGCGCGGACGCTCGCCGAGCGCGTCCTCGCGCATCCGCGGATCACCGTCGCCGAGGGCGAGCGGATGCTCTCGATCTGGCGGAACGACGAGCGCTGCATCGGCGTCGTCACCGACCGGCGCGCGGTCGCGGCGCGTGCCACGCTGCTCTCGACGGGTGGGGCCGCCGCCCTCTGGGAGCGGACGACGAACCCCGCAGGGGCGGTCGGAGAGGGGATGGCAGTGGCCTACCGGGCCGGTGCTGCGCTCGCCGACCTCGAGTTCGTGCAGTTCCACCCGACGACGCTCGTCGACTCGTCGCTGCTGCTCTCGGAGGCGCTCCGTGGCGAGGGCGCCCTGCTCCTCGACGAGCAGGGCAACCGCTTCACCGACGAGCTCGCCCCGCGCGACGTGGTGGCACGCGAGATCGCAGCACGCGGCACCGTGCTGCTCGACCTGCGCGCGATCGACCGCGGCCGCTTCCCGACCCTGATGGGGAGCCTCGTCGACCAGGGCTACGACCCGGCGCTGACGCCGATCCCGGTCGCGCCGGCGGCGCACTACACGGTGGGAGGCGTTCTCACCGATCTCGACGGACGGAGCGAGCTGCCGGGCCTGTACGCAGCCGGCGAGTGCGCGGCGACCGGTGTCCACGGCGCGAATCGCCTGGCCTCGAACTCGCTGCTGGAGTGCCTCGTCTTCGGACGCCGGGCGGCACTCGCCGCGCTCGCCGAGCCTGCAGTGCCCGCACGGCTGCCCGGCCTCCCCGACATCCCCGCGCCCGAGCTCGTCACACCGGAGCTGCGCACGGCGCTCTGGGAGGACTGCGGTCTGATCCGTGACGCGGAGGGCCTCGGCCGCCTGCTGGACGCACCGCATCTGCTCACTCGACTGGTCGCCCAGACTGCGCTCACGCGTGAGGAGAGCCGAGGCTCGCACTTCCGGGCCGACTTCCCCTCCGAGAGCGAGGAGTTCGAACGACACGTCGTCCTTCGGCCAGGCGCCCGACCGGCGCTCGAGTCATGGCAGTAGCGACCGACACGCTCGAGCGGATCGTCCACGCCGCCCTCGCCGAGGACATCGGCGCGGGGGACGTCACGACCGAGGCGACCGTCCCTGCGGACGCGATCGGCACTGCCGCGCTGCTCGTCAAGGAGCCGGGCGTGGTGTGCGGGCTTCGCGCCGTCGAGGTCACGTTCCGCGCCCTCGATCCCGAGATCGCGTTCGAGGCGTTCGCCGAGGACGGCGACGCCGTGGAGGCGCCTGCCGTCGTCGCACGAGTCTCGGGCTCGCAACGGGCGATCCTCACCGGCGAGCGGGTCGCGCTGAACTTCCTCGGGCGGCTGTCCGGCATCGCGACCCTGACCCGCCAGTACGTCGACGCCGTTTCCGGGACCAATGCGGCGGTGCTCGACACGCGCAAGACGACCCCCGGCCTGCGCGCGCTCGAGAAGCACGCGGTCGCTGCGGGCGGTGGTCGCAACCACCGGTTCGGCCTCGACGACGCGGTTCTGATCAAGGACAACCACCTCCGCGCCGCCGGCTCGATCGGCGCCGCCGTCGAGCTCGTGCGCCGCGCCTCCGATCTCCCGGTCGAGGTCGAGTGCGACACGCGCGAGCAGGTCGGCGAGGCACTCGAGGCAGGAGTGGACGCGATCCTGCTCGACAACATGACGCTAACCGAGCTGCGCCAGGCGGTGGAGCTCGTCGACGGCCGCGCACGGCTCGAGGCCTCCGGCGGCGTCACGCTCGAAACCATTCGCGCGGTCGCCGAGACCGGCGTCGACGAGATCTCCGTCGGCGCCCTCACGCACTCGGCCCGCTCACTCGACGTCTCATTGGAGCTCACATGACAACTGCGCAAATCACATCGATGCAGGAGGAGATCCGCGCCCTCGCCGCCGAGCGCGACGCGGTGATCCTCGCCCACAACTACCAGGTGCCCGAGGTGCAGGACGTCGCCGACTACGTGGGCGACTCCCTCGGGCTCTCACGCGAGGCGGCCGCCACCGACGCCGAGGCGATCGTCTTCTGCGGCGTCCACTTCATGGCCGAGACGGCCTCGATCCTGAGCCCCACCAAGACCGTCCTCATCCCCGACCTCGACGCCGGCTGCTCGCTCGCAGCGTCGATCTCGGCCGACCAGCTTCGCGCGTGGAAGGCGGAGAACCCCGGCGCAGTGGTCGTCTCGTACGTGAACACGACCGCCGAGGTGAAGGCCGAGAGCGACTACTGCTGCACCTCCGGGAACGCGAAGGGCGTGATCGAGTCGATCCCGGAGGACACGGAGATCCTGTTCCTCCCGGACATGTTCCTCGGCCTGTGGCTCGAGAAGGTCACGGGACGGAAGCTGCGGATCTGGATGGGTGAGTGTCACGTTCACGCGGGGATCCGCCCGCAG
Organism: Gaiellaceae bacterium; assembly: GCA_035762825.1. GTDB lineage: Bacteria > Actinomycetota > Thermoleophilia > Gaiellales > Gaiellaceae > GMQP-bins7. The sequence continues at coordinate 16,031 of DASUCI010000277.1, forward strand.
GACATCACCCGCTGGCAGGCGAACGCGCCGGACGCCGAGTTCCTCGTTCATCCCGAGTGCGGCTGCGCGAGCCAGTGCATGGCATTCGGGAACGAGAAGACGCACATCCTCTCGACCGAGGGGATGATCAACTTCGCGAAGTCGTCGCCGAAAGAGCGCTTCCTCGTGGCGACGGAGACGGGGATCATCCACCGCCTGAGCAAGGAGGCGCCGGAGAAGCGGTTCGAAGCGGTTTCCGAAAAGGCGATCTGCCGGTACATGAAGATGATCACGCTTCCGAAACTGCGCGACTCGCTGCGCGACTGGAAGTACGAGGTCACGGTGCCCGAGGAGATCGCCGAGCGGGCGCGAGGAGCGATCGACCGGATGGTCGCCATTTCGTGAGGCTCACGCTTCGGCAGGGGCAGTTCCTCGAGAACCCGTTCGTCGGCGTCGTCACCGTTCTCAGGCCAGATGGCTCGCCGCATTCCACCGTCGTCTGGGTCGACGTGGACGACGACGGTGTCTCCTTCAACACGGCGTGGCCTCGCGCCAAGCCTCGCTACCTCGCCGCGGATCCGCGTGTCTCGCTGGTCGTCGTCGATCCGCGCGACGAGCTCCGCTGGCTCGCGCTCACCGGGACGGCGACGCTGGTCGACGAGGGCGCGAACGAGCAGATCGACCACCTCGCGAGGAAGTACCGAGGCCACGACCGTTACCGGTCGCACAAGGAGGGGGAGACGCGCGTTTCCGTGCGCATCTCCCCGACCTGGGTCGAGTCGCGGGGCCTCGGCTAGGCCGCGCGCACGGAGTGCACCGGCGGCAGCTTCGTCGCCGCGGTGAACCACGTCTTGCCGGCGTCGCCTGACCCGAAGACGTCACCCGACGTCGCTCCGAAGTAGAGGCCCATCGTCGGGCCCGACCCCTCGCCGCAGAATGCCTGGCGCAGGATCGTCAGGTACGCGTCGTCGGACGGCAGGCCGTCCGCGCGCTCGATCCACGTGGCCCCGGCGTCGCGCGTCTCGTAGACGCGCACCTTCCCCTCCGGCGTCGTGCGGTCCAGGTCGGCGACGAGCGGGATCACGTACGCGCTGTCCGGATCGTCGGGATCGAGCACCATCGGGAAGCCGAAGTCGGACGGCAGGCCGTCCGCGATCGACGTCCACGTCTCGCCCGCGTCATCGGAGCGGTAGACACCCCCGTGGAACTGCATGAACAACCGTTCCGGCTGCTTCGGGTGCCGGTGCATGTTGTGGACGCAGAGGTCGATCGTGTCCTCGCGAGCCTCCTCGGGCATGTAGCGCGGGTACAGGCCCTGGTTCCCGTGCCGCCACGTCTCGCCCCCGTCCTCGGTGAGCCAGACGCCCACGGCGGAGATCGCGAGCGCGACGCGCTTCGGGTCGCCCGGCCACGTCGCGATCGAGTGCATGCACATGCCGCCGGCACCGGGGCTCCAGTCGGGTCGGGTCGGCTGCTCCCAGAAGGCCTTGTTGAGCTCCCAGGTGGCGCCGGAATCGCGACTTTCGAAGAGGACGCCCGGCGCTCCGCCGACGTACAGGTGATCGTCGTCCTCGGCCGGCACGATCGACCAGAGCCGTTCGAGTGGCTTCTCCGCGCCCTCGGGCAGCTCGAGGCCCTCGGCCTGCTGCCATTCGCCGGCGAGGTCGTCCGAGTAGAAGATCTTCGGTCCGTAGAACGCCGACGTCACTGCGGCGAACGTCCGTCCCGTGCGCGGGTCGCGCGTCGCGAACTCGACCGGCTCGCCCGCGAACGCGCGCGAGGTCACCTCGAAGGGCTTGCCCGGCTCGCCCTCGAGCACGAACAGGCCCTTCTTCGTTCCGACGAGAAGCTGTGTCACGTCCTACCCTCCTGAGATCGCGGGGATGACATGGAGTTGGTCGGCCGGTGTGACCGCCGTCGACTCCTGCCCGTACTCCCTGTTCACGAAGACGTTGATGTGCTCGCGGATCGCGCCGTGCTCGTCGAGGATCCAGCCCCGGACCCCGGGGTGCTCGCGCTCGAGCGCCCTCAGCACCTCGGCGACCGTGGCACCCTCGAGCTGGAGCTCGCGCTTTCCGCCCGCGAGCTCCGAGAGCGGCGCCCTGAGCCTCACGACAGGCATGCGTCGATCCTAGATCGCATCACTTCTTAGACGACGAACGACGCCGAAACTCATCGACACGAGACGCGAGCGTCGAATGGTTACGGCATTGGGTGGAGCTCGAGGACGCTGTGCGGGGCGCCGTACTCGGCCAGCTTGTCGAGGAACGGTTGCGCGGGAAACGCCTCCGGGCCGAGGACGCCCACGCCTTTCCAGTCGCCGCCTGCCAGCAGCTCGAGCGCGATCACGGGGTTGATCGCCGTCTGCCAGACGACCGCCTGCGAGCCGTACTCGCGCATCGTCGTCTCGTTGTCGGCGACGTGGTAGAGGTAGGTCGTGCGCGGAGCGCCGTCCTTGCCGGTGCCCGTGACGAGCGTTCCCGCGCACGTCTTCCCGGACATGCGCTCGCCGAGCGTCGCCGGGTCCGGGAGAGCGGCCGCGACGACGTCACGCGGAGCGACCTCGACCCCCTTCACCGTGATCTTCTCCTTCGAGTCGAGGCCGAGCTTGTCGAGGGTCTTCAGCACCTCGATGAACTCGTCGCCGAGGCCGTACTTGAACGTGACCCGCTTGCAGTCGATCCATCGCGGCACGAGGAGGACCTCCTCGTGCTCGACGTTCACGCACTCGACCGGGCCGATCCCCTCCGGGAAGTCGAAGACCTCCGGCTCGGAGAACGGCGTCGTCGTGAACCAGCCGCGCTCGCGCTCCCAGACCACGGGCGGGTTCAGGCACTCCTCGATCGTCGTCCAGATCGAGAAGGTGGGCGCGAAGTCGTAGCCCTCGACGACGAGGTTCGCGCCGTCGCGGATCCCGATCTCGTCGATCTCGGAGAAGAGCTCGTCGGCCGCGTGGCGCGCGAAGACGTCGGCCGCACCCGGCTCGATTCCGATGCCGACGAGCGCGAGGAGCTCCTTCCCCTCCCACGCCTGCGCGCGCTCGAACTGGTAGTCGCCGAGCTTGACGCCGATCTCCTCGTACGGGTTCGTCGGGTGCGGCTCCGAGAGCGTCATCGCCATGTCGAGGTAGGTCACGCCCGCCTCGAAGCACGCCTCGAAGATCGGCACGTTGAAGAGCGGGTCGACGGAGTTGAGGACGGCGTCCGCCTTCGTCTCGCGGATCAGGGCGACTACGGCGCCCTGGCTCGACGCATCGATGGCGTGCACCGAGAAGCGGCCGTCGTCGAGCGCGTCGACCACCTGCTGCGGACGTGCCGGGTCGTAGTCGGCGAGCGCGCAGTGGTCGAAGAACGACCGGCGCGCAGCCACACGCGCGAAGGCGGAGCCGACGCCACCTGTCCCCAGGACGAGAATCCGCACGGCCGAGGGGTTCTACACGAACCCTGCGCTTGTCGTGCCGGAGCCGGCGACGTTACGCTCCTCCGAAGATTCCCGGATCGGAGGTCGTGTGAGCGTTTCCGTCACCCAGCAGAAGCAGTTCATCGGCGGCGAGTTCGTCGAGTCGGAATCCGGCGAGACGATGGAGGTTCTGAACCCCGCGACCGGCGAGGTCATCGCCGAGGTTCCGCGCGGAACCGCCGCGGACGTGGACAACGCCGTCGACGCCGCGAGGAAGGCGTGGGACGAGTGGCAGGGAAAGACGCCCAAGGACCGCATGGAGCTCCTCCTGAAGCTCGCGGACGTCATCGACGAGAACGCCGAGGAGCTCGCGCGGCTGGAGTCGCTCAACGTCGGCAAGCCATGGTGGGTGGCCGTGGACGAGCCCGGCGCGATGTCGGACTGCCTCCGCTTCTTCGCCGGCGCGGCCCGCAACCTCGAGGGCAAGTCCGCGGGCGAGTACGTCGAGGGCTACACGTCGATGATCCGTCGCGAGCCGCTCGGCATCGTCGCCGGCATCTGCCCCTGGAACTACCCGCTGTACATGGCGATCTGGAAGATCGGCCCGGCGCTGGCGGCCGGCAACGTCCAGATCCTCAAGCCCGCCGAGCAGACGCCGCTCACGCTCCTCCGCTTCCTGGAGCTCGCCCAGGAGGCGATCCCCGCCGGCGTCCTGCAGGTCGTGACCGGAGACGGCATCCCGGCAGGCGATGCGCTCGTGCGGCACCCGGAGATCCGGCTCGTCTCGCTCACCGGCGACACGGCGACCGGCAAGATCATCGCGAAGAACGCCGCCGACACGGTGAAGAGGCTCCACCTCGAGCTCGGAGGCAAGGCGCCCATGGTCGTCCTCGACGACGCCGACCCGGCCACCGTGGCCGAGGCGGTCAAGGTCGGCGGCTACTTCAACTCCGGCCAGGACTGCACGGCGTCGTCGCGCATCCTCGTGTCGAAGGGCGTGTACGACGACGTGCTCTCCGAGACCGTGAAGGCCGTCGAGGGGATGAGCGTCGGCGATCCTGCGACGGACGACGAGATCGAGATGGGCCCGGTGATCTCCCAGGAGCAGCAGGAGCGCGTCCTCGGCTTCCTCGAGCGCGCCACCGCCGCGAAGGCGACGGTCGTCACGGGTGGCGAGGCACTCGGCGAGAGCGGCTTCTTCGTCTCACCGACGATCGTCACCGACGTCGGCCAGGACGCCGAGATCGTCCAGAACGAGGTGTTCGGCCCGGTCGTCACCGTGCAGCCGTTCGCCTCCGACGACGAGGCGATCGAGATGGCCAACGGCGTGCGCTACGGGCTCGCCGCCTCGGTCTTCTCCCAGAACGTCGGGCGCGCGCTGAAGGTCGCGGCAAAGCTCGACTTCGGCACCGTCTGGGTCAACGAGCACCTCTTCCCGCTCACGCCCGAGATGCCGCACGGCGGCTTCAAGGAGTCGGGCTACGGCAAGGACATGTCGATCTACTCGATGGAGGAGTACACCCGCGTCAAGCACGTCGTCGTGAAGCTCGCCGAATGACGAGCGCCGAGACGCCTCCGGACGTCCGGCTGGAGAAGGTCGTCAAGCGCTTCGACGCCGCGGTTGCCGTCGACGGCATCTCGGTCGAGATCCCGCGGGGCTCCTTCTTCGCGCTCCTCGGCCCGTCGGGGTGCGGAAAGACGACGACGCTGCGCATGATCGGCGGCTTCGACGAGCCGACCGAGGGGCGCATCTTCCTCGGCGACCAGGACGTCGTCGGGCTGCCGCCGTACAAGCGGGACGTCAACACCGTCTTCCAGAGCTATGCGCTCTTTCCGCACATGTCGATCGAGGACAACGTCGCGTTCGGGCTCGAGCGGAAGGGGGTCCCGAAGGATCAGCTGAAGGGGCGCGTGAGCGAGATGCTCGAGCTCGTCGGCCTCACCGGGTTCGCGAGGCGCAAGCCGCGTCAGCTCTCGGGCGGCCAGCAGCAGCGCGTCGCGCTCGGGCGCGCACTCGTCAACCATCCGCGAGTGCTGCTGCTCGACGAGCCGCTCGGCGCGCTCGATCTGAAGCTCCGCAAGAACATGCAGCTGGAGCTCAAGCGCATTCAGCAGGAGGTCGGGATCACGTTCGTCCACGTCACACACGACCAGGAAGAGGCGATGACGATGGCGGACACGATCGCGGTCATGAACAGCGGTCGCATCGAGCAGCTCGGCCCGCCCGTCGAGCTCTACGAACGGCCGGCGACGGCGTTCGTCGCCGGCTTTCTCGGTGCGTCGAACCTCCTGCCCGGGACCGTGGAGCACAAAGATGCGATTCGCCTCGAAGACGGCACCCTCATTCGAGCCGCCGTGAACGGACGCTCGGGCAAGGTGGCTGCGGGCGTGAGGCCCGAGAAGATCACGATCGGAGCAGGCGGGGGTGCGAACGAGCTTCCCGGCACCATCGCCGAGACGGCATACATCGGCGTCGCGACGCAGGTCGTCGTCCGCACAGCAGCAGGCACCGTGCAGGTGTTCGCGCAGAACCTGGACGCGGGTGGGCGCGTGCCCGCGCCAGGAACCAATGTCGTCCTGAGCTGGGCGCCGGAGTCGACGTTCATCGTCGAGCGCGGCGGACTGCTCGGGGAGGAGGAAGAGAGCGCATGAACCCACGACTGACCCGACAGGATCTCCTGCGACGCACTGCGGCCGGTGGTGCGCTGCTCGCGTTTCCGTCGCTGCTCGCAGCGTGCGGCGGGGGCGGCGGGGACGGCGGCTCGGACGAGCTGAAGGACGTCCTCAACTTTTCGAACTGGGAGCTGTACATCGATACGCCGGACACCCGCAAGGCGGCCGGTCTGACCGGGCCCACGACCCTCGAGCAGTTCACAGCGGAGACGCAGATCAAGGTCAACTACTTCGAGGACGTCATCTCCAACTCCGAGTACTTCGCCACCGTTCAGGGGCGGCTCAGCCAGGGGCAGGGGATCGGCCGCGACATCGTCGTGTCGACCGACAACGACCGCTTCCTGAGCACCTATATCGACAACGGTTGGGCTCAGAAACTCGACAAGAGCGTCATCCCGAACATCGAGAACCTCGTCGACGCGCAGGCGAGCCCGCCCTTCGACCCCAACCGCGAGTACACGCTCCCCTGGTTCTCGGGTATGGACGGCATCGCGTGGAACGAGGACGTCACAGGGCCTGTCACGTCGGTCACGCAGCTGCTGGAAGATCCGGACCTGAGGGGAAAGGTCGGCGTCTGGAACTCGATGGGTGACACGCTCGGCCTCGTCATGCTCGAGAACGGTGACGATCCGGCGAACGTCACGGACGAGTCGTTCGACCGGGCGATCGCGGTGATCCAGAAAGCCCAGGACGCAGGCCAGATCCGTCGGTTCTACGGCAACGACTACGCGCAGCCCCTGGCGACGGGCGACCTCGCCGCGAGCATGGCGTGGTCCGGCGACATCCTCAATCTCGGCGACCCGAAGATCAAATGGGGAATCGCCGAGAAGGGTGGGATCATCTGGACCGACAACATGCTCATCCCCATCGGCGGCAGCGTGCCGACGGCATCGACGTACATGAACTTCGTGTACGACCCGAAGATCGCCGCGGAGCTCGCCCTCGGCGCGAACTACATCTCCTCGGTCAAGGGCGTGAAGGAACAGGCGTCGAACCTCAACCCCGACGCTGCTGCGAACACGCTCGCCTTCCCGACCGACGACATGCTGTCCCAGATGCACCAGAACGATCCGGCGATGTTCGCCAACCCGGACTACGAGAAGAGGTGGCTGGCGGTCCAGGGCAAGTAAGCCGACGCGCATGGGGTCGTTCCTCCACCGCCACAAGGGCGTCACGCCCTATCTCCTGCTCGCGCCCGGAATCCTCTGGCTCGCCATCTTCTTTGCGATCCCGCTCGGGTTTCTCGGGTACCAGTCGCTGCAGTCCGGGCTGTTTCCGAACTTCGAGTTCAGCTGGGAGTTCTCGAACTTCTCGGACGGCATTCGCGACTACCACGAGCAGCTCGTGCGCTCGTTCGTGTACGCGGGGATCGCGACCGTTGCGTGTCTCGTCCTCGCCTACCCGCTCGTGTACTGGATCGCATTCAGGGCCGGGCCGTGGAGGAACCTCTTCCTGCTCTGCATCGTCGCGCCGTTCTTCGTCACGTACCTCGTGCGGACGCTCGCGTGGCTCAACATCCTCGCTGACCAGGGGCCGGTGGTCGGGCTGCTGCGAGACCTACACGTTCTCGGCCCCGACGGACGGCTCCTGGCGACGACGTTCGCCGTGATCTCGGGGATCACCTACAACTTCTTCCCCTTCATGGCCCTCCCGATCTACGTCTCGCTCGAGCAGATCGACCCACGCCTGCTCGAGGCGGCGAAGGATCTCTACGCGTCCTCTACCCAGGCTTTCCTCCGGGTGACGCTCCCGCTCTCGGCGCCCGGGATCGTGGCCGGGACGCTCTTGACCTTCATCCCGGCCGCGGGGGACTTCATCAACGCTGCGCTGCTCGGTACGCCGAACCAGGCGATGATCGGGAACGTCATTCAGGCGAAGTTCCTCGAGTCGCTCGACTATCCCGGTGCTGCCTCGCTTTCGTTCATCCTCATGGGTCTGATTCTTGTCGCGCTCCTCGTGTACGCGAAGATCGTCGGCTCGGAGAGGCTCACGGGATGACGAGCGTCCCGAGCGCGCACCCCAGAGCGAAACGAGGTCTCGGGGCCCGTGTCTGGGCGTCCGCCAAGCACCACGCGCTGACCGTCTACGCGCTACTCGCCGTCGGCTACCTGATGCTCCCGATCGCCGTCGTGATCCTCTTCTCGTTCAACAAGCCCCCCGGCCGCTTCAACTACGTGTGGGAGGAGTTCACGTTCGACAACTGGCTCGACTGGAACGCCGTCTTGGGCATCCAGGACGCCATCGTCACCTCACTCGAGGTCGGCCTCCTCGCGACCGTCGTCGCGACTGCGCTCGGCACGCTCATCGCGATCGCGATCGTCAGGCACCGGTTCGTCGGGCGGGGCACCACGAACCTCATCGTCTTCCTTCCGATGTCGACGCCCGAGATCGTCCTCGGTGCTTCGCTGCTGACGCTGTTTCTCAACACGACCGCGGTTTTCCAGCTCGGCTTCTGGACGATCTTCATCGCGCACGTCATGTTCATCGTGAGCTTCATCGTCGTCACGGTGAAGGCCCGTCTCATCGGGTTCGACCGGCACCTCGAGGAGGCCGCTATGGACCTCGGCGCGAACGAGGTGACCACGTTCCGCAAGGTGACGCTCCCCCTCATCGCACCCGCCATGCTCGCGGCTGCGCTGCTCGGCTTCGCCCTCTCGATCGACGACTTCGTGATCACGTACTTGGTCGCCGGCCCGGAGCAGACGTTCCCGGTGTTCGTCTGGGGAGTCGCGCGGGTCTCCGTCCCGCCGCAGGTGAACGTCGTCGCGAGCGCGATCTTCCTCATCGCGATCGCCATCGCCCTCGCCAACGTCCTCTGGCAATACCGCAGCGCCAAACGACTCCAGGGGGCCACATGACCCCCGTCGTCCCGATCGACCTGCAGCGCGCGGCCGAGGAGCCCGTGGTTCTCGCGATCCGCCCACGGCCGTGCCTTCATCATCGTTGATCTCGCGGCCCACGGGAGATGTGCGGCTGAGCGATCCGCACAGCCAGCCCGAACTGGACCTTTCGGTGGTGTGCGCGGCGCCCGGCTCGCATACAACTCGGCGCGAAGGGGTGCTCTGCGCACCCGAAGCTGCGGTCTAGGGGGTTTCTACACATGCGTTTGTCCGTTACCAAGCGACGCCTGCTCGCGCTCGTGTCGTTGCTTGCTCTCGTCGTCACCTCGGCTGCCGCCGCTGGG
>DASUCI010000278.1:0-4096 GCA_035762825.1 Gaiellaceae bacterium
GGACGCGGCCGGGATCGACGTGTACAGCACACGCGAGCCGGAGAGGCGCGGAGGCGCAGTGATCCTCGCCGTGCCCGAGGGCGCCGCCGTGTACGCGGAGCTCGAGGCGCGGGGCATCCTGGGCGACTTCCGGCCAGGCGCTGGAATCCGCCTCGGCCCGCACTTCTTCACGGCGGACGACGAGCTTCGGTTCGCCGTCGAGCAGATCGCCGAGGTCGTCGAGACGGGCGCCTACGAGCGCCATCTCGGCGCCGCCACGCTGCACTGAGCCGTCTTTACAGTGCCTGGCACTGTAAAGACGGCAAGAGCGTGCCGATTTGTCCACAGAGTCTCGGCGTCGTAGGATCCTCGCTCGATGTCCCTGCAAACGAGCGAGAAGTTCCTGCAGGAGATCGTCTCCACGGTCGCCTCGTCGATCGAGCTCGCCGAGGTCCTGCCCGCGGTCGTTCGGCTGATGTCCGATGCGAGCGGCGTCCACGGCTGCTTCGTCTACCTCGTCGAGGACGAGCAGCTCGTCATGCGCGCCGCCTCGCCACCGTACGAGGCGCAGATCGGGGAGGTGGTGTTCGATCGCGGCGAGAGCCTCGCCTGGTGGGCGATCGAGCACGGCGAGCCGGCGTTCATCCGCGACAACGCGCTTGCGGACCCGCGCGTGAAGTACGTGCCCGAGCTCGAGGAGGAGCGCTACCAGTCCCTGCTCGCCGTGCCGATCGTGGGCCGCGGCGGGGAGGCGACCGGCGCGATCACTGCGCACACCGAGGCCCCGCGGGAGTTCTCCGACGACGAGGTCGACTTCATCGTCACCTCGGCCTCGCTGGTCGCGAGCGCGATCGAGAACGCGCGGCTGTACGAGGAGGCGCGCGTGCGCGTCGCCGAGCTCGAGCAGCTCACCGAGCTCGCGGAGGCGATCGCGCGCGCGGAAGCACTGGAGGAGCTGCTCGACACGGTCGCGTCGGACGCGCGCGCGCTTCTCGGCGCGCGTGCGTGCCACGTCTATCTGCTCGACCCGGCGCGAGAGGAGCTCGACCGCGCTGTGAGCGACCCGGAGCCGGGGAATGCGCGCCCGACGCTGGGGCTCGCGGAGCTCGGGCCCGAGCTTGCACGCGGCGGCAGGAGCACACGGCTCGCGATCCCGCTCGTGGCGACGGGCGAGCTCATCGGGCTGCTCGTCGCGGAAGGGAGCACCCGCGTCGAGCTCGGCCGTGCGATTGCGAGCCAGGTCGCGGTCGGGATCAAGAAGGTGCAGGTCATCGAGCAGCTCACGGAGAAGAACCTGATCAAGGACTTCTTCGAGGAGCTGGCGGGTGGTCGCTCGCGAGGCGACCTCGAGGGACGCGCTGCCCGTCTCGGCTGCGACCTCGACCAGCCGCACGTCGTCCTCGTCGCCGAGCCGTGGAGCGAGGCGCTCGCTCGCGCACTGCGTCTGGCCGCGCCCGGGTCGCTGTTCGACCACCGTGAGGACTCGCTGCGCGCGCTCGTCCGGATCACGAGCACGTCGAGCGACTCGTTCCTCGAGCGGCTGCGACGCGCACACGCCGAGCTCGCGGAGCCCGTCTCGGTCGGCGTCTCGAGCGTCTGCCGGGGGGAGACGGCGTTCACCGACGGGTTCGCGGAGGCCCAGCAGGCGCTCGTCGGAACGGTGGTCCTCTCCGGCTCGCCGAGCGTGCTCGCCTACGACGACCTCGGTGCCTACAAGTACCTCCTGCGCGTCGCCGTCGACGGCGGCATCCGCGACGCGACCGTCGACGCGGTCGCGAAGCTCGCGGACTACGACGCGCAGCGCGGCGCCCAGCTCCTCGCCACGCTCGAGGAGTTCCTCCGGCGGCACGGCTCGATCAGCGCCACGTCGGAGGCGCTGTACGTCCACCCGAATACGCTCCGCCAGCGCCTGCGGCGCATCGGCGAGCTGTCGGGGCTCGACCTGCGGCGCGACGAGTGGCTCGCCATCGAGATCGCGGTGAAGATGGTCAAGCTTCAGCAGGCGCTCGGGGCAGTGAAACCGCACACATAGCGCCGCCGAAGGTGTGCGAACCACACCTTCATTCCTCGCTGACGGGCTGGTAGGGCTATTGGCCCGACGTCAGAGGGAGGTATTGCAGTGCCAACGGCGGATGCGATCTGGAAGGACATGCAGGACCGTGGGGTCGAGTTCGTGTTCGCGCAGTTCGTCGACATGTACGCGAGGCCGAGCGCAAAGCTCGTCCCGGTCGGCTCGCACGAGGCGTTCGACGGGCTTCTCGATGATGGTGCGGGCTTCGCCGGCTTCGCAGCGGGCGAGATCGGGCAGGTGCCGAGCGACCCCGACATCGCGGCGATCCCGGATCTCGGGAGCTACACGCCGGTTCCGTGGCAGCCGAACCTCGCGCGCTTCGCCTGCGACGTCACGGTCGAAGGCGAAGAGTGGGCGTACTGCCCGCGCACGATCCTCCGCCACGTCCTCGCGCAGGCGAAGGAGAAGGGCTTCGAGTTCCGGATGGGGCTCGAGCTCGAGTACTTCCTGGTGCGGCAGGGTGACGACGGCACGATCGAGATTGCCGACGCGTACGACACGCTCGAGAAGCCCTGCTACGACATGGCCGGGCTCACGAGGCGCTACGACTTCCTGACGACGGTCTCCCGCTTCTGCAACGACCTCGGCTGGGGCAACTACGCGAACGACCACGAGGACGCGAACGGCCAGTTCGAGCAGAACCTCACGTACGACGACGCGCTCGTCTCGTGCGATCGCGCGATCTTCTTCCGCTACATGGTCCACACGCTCGCCGAGCAGCACGGGATGATCGCGACCTTCATGCCGAAGCCGTTCTCGCACCTGACGGGGAACGGCTGCCATTTCCACATGTCCCTGTGGGACGGCGACACGAACCTCTTCCTCGACGAGTCCGACCCGCGCGGGCTCGGGCTCTCGGAGACCGCGTACAAGTTCATCGGGGGCCTGCGCGCGCACGCCCGCGCGTACAGCGGCGTGACAGCGCCGACGGTGAACTCGTACAAGCGCCTCAAGCTCGGAACGACGTCGAGCGGAGCGACCTGGTCGCCGGTCTGGATCTCCTACGGTTACAACAACCGCACGCAGATGCTTCGGATCCCGGGGCCGGGGCGGATCGAGGATCGGACGATCGACGGCTCGTGCAATCCGTACCTCGCGGCAGCGGCCGTGCTCGCCGCGGGGCTCGACGGGATCGAGAACGGCCTGGACGCGGGCGAGCCGAACTCGGAGAACCTGTACACGGTCCCTGAGCACGACCTCCGCGCGCGCGGCCTGCAGTCGCTCCCGGCGAACCTGCTCGAGGCGATCGCCGAGCTCGAGGCCGACGACGTGCTCCGCGCCGCGCTCGGCCGCGGCCGCGACGAGGACTACGTCGACTACTTCGCGCGTGTGAAGCGCGACGAGTGGTTCCGGTATCACGAGCAGGTCACGCCGTGGGAGATCCGGGAGTACCTGACCCGATTCTAGGTGTCGTCTTTCTCCATACTCCGAGACGAAATATCGTGAAAACCGGCAGCTGGATATGGAGATACTGACCATATGTGTGGAATCGTCGGCCTGTTCGCGAAGTCGTCCGAGATCGAGGATCGGCTCGGTGCGCACCTCGCCGCGATGCTCGTCCAGATGTCGAGCCGGGGCCCCGATTCGGCCGGTGTCGCCGTGTATCGCGACCCGGCCGGGAGCGACGCGAGCAAGCTGACGCTCTACTCGGCCGGGCCGGGCGAGGAATGGGGGCGAGTGAGCGGCGCCTTGCGGGCCGCGTTCGGCGAGTGCTCGGACCCGTCCGCCCGCGCGAGCCACGCCGTGTTCGTCGTCGGCGCCGAGGCTGGCGAGGCCGAGTCGTGGGTGCGGGCGAACCGTCCCGAGCTGCGCGTCATGAGCGCCGGACGGGTGATCGAGATCTACAAGGAGACCGGCCTGCCGGACGAGTTCGCCCGGCGCTTCGCGCTCGAGGACATGCGCGGCACGCACGCACTCGGTCACACGCGCATGGCGACGGAGAGCCGCGTCACGACGGAGGGCTCGCATCCCTTCTCGACGGGCCTCGACCTCTGCCTCGTCCACAACGGCTCGCTCTCGAACCACAACCGTCTCCGCGAGAGCCTC
>DASUCI010000279.1:0-10049 GCA_035762825.1 Gaiellaceae bacterium
GGCCATCCGTTCGATCTCCTCGCGACGGAGCAGATCGTCGAGCTCCGCGATCCGCGTGTGCGTGGGATCGCCGGGCACCTTGTCGACATGGAAGTGCATGTCCGCGACGCTTGCGATCTGCGGAAGGTGCGTGATGGTCAGGACCTGCGCGCGCTCCGCGAGGCGCCGCAGCGTCGCCGCGACCGCGTGCGCAGTCACGCCGCCGATCCCCGCGTCGATCTCGTCGAAGACGAGCGTCTCGCCGCCGGCCACCACCGCGAGCGCGAGCACGATTCGCGACAGCTCCCCGCCGGAGGCCGTGTCCGCAACCGGCGCGAACGGCAGGCCGGCATTCGGGCGGATGAGGAATGTCGCCTCGTCGCCTCCGGTCGGCCCGACCTCACGCTCGCGCATCTCGACGAGGAACTCGCCCTCGCCCATGCCGAGCGAGGCGAGCTCGTCGGCGACGGCCTCGGCGAGACGTGTCGCGTTCTCCTCGCGCTCCCGGCGGAGCGCGTCCACGAGCGCCGCGACGCGTGCCTCGTGCGCCTCGACAGCACGTCGGGCAGCCTCGACGGGATCGCCGCCCTCGGCCGCTCCGCCGAGCTCCCGGCCGGCGCTCGCCGCCAGGGCGAGCAACTCCTCGTACGACCCGGCGCCGAACCGCCGCCTGAGATCTGCGATCACCTGCAGCCGCTCCTCGATGCTCTCGAGAGCTCCGGGCTCCGCATCCAGCGAGGCCACGAAGCGGTGGAGGTCGCTCCCGACCTCGCGCAACCTCAGACCGAGATCGCGAAGCTCTTCGGCGCTGGACCCGAGCTCCGGCGCGATGCGCTCGAGCGGCGCGAGCGCGCGCTCGGCGAGCGCGGCGAGCGACGCGGCGCCCTCTCCCTCGTCGGGCGCAATCGCGGTTGCAGCGGAGCTCGCCGCCTCGGCCAGCTCCTCGACGTGTATGAGTCGCTCGCGACGCGCGCGGAGCTCCTCATCGTCGCCGGGCTGCATGCCCGAGGTCGCATCGACGAGCGCCTGCAGCTCGGACAGCCGGGCGGCGAGAGCGTCCGCGTTCCGGGTCAGCTCGTCGAGGTGACGCCGAGCGGTGACGAGCTCGCGCCACGCCGAGCGGGTGTCGCGCCGCCGCTCGACCTGCTCGGCGCCGCAGAACGCGTCGAGAACGTCGAGCTGGAACGACGCACGCGCAAGGCGACGCTGCTCGAACTGACCGGACATCGCGATCAGGCGCTCGGCGGCCGCCGCGACGTCCTCGCGCGCCACCGCTCTCCCCCACGCGTACGCACGCGTGCGCCCGTCGCCGAACACGCGGCGCGCCACGACGAGGCCGGCTTCGCCCTCGGGCCGAAGCTCGGCGAGCCCGGCGAGCTCCTCCTCGTCGAAGAAGCCCTCGGGCACGTCGAGCTCGGCCTCGACGTACGCCTCGGTTCCGTCCGAACCGACCGACGACGCGTCCGCACGGGCGCCGAGGAGCAGGCCGATCGCCTGGGCGAAGATCGTCTTGCCCGCACCCGTCTCGCCCGTGACCGCATTCAGCCCGGGCGCGAACGTGAGGTCCGCGTCGCGGATGAGCACGAGGTTCTCGATCCGAAGCCTGCGAAGCACGAGGCGCAGGATGACATGAGCTCGGGATGCAACCCGCGCCAAGACAGTGACGGCCGGAACGCCCGGCCGTCACTGTCCGGCGTCGGCTAACAGCTCAGAAAGGATCTGATCCTGGTCGCGTCGGCGATCAGTGGGCCCGCCACGCCGGTCGGGATGCTCTTCCCGGCTTGCGCCTCGATCTGATTGAGCATGGAACGTAGTGCGAAGCAGGCGTCGTCGACGTCACCGCGTGCGAGCGCAGCCCGAGCGTCGCGCACCTTGTCAGCGAGGCTCGTCCCCGGGCCGACGCCTGCGACAGCCTCGCTCAGGGTCACGAGCTGCTCGTCGGCGCCCTGCACGTGGACGACGAAGCTCGCGTGCGCCGTGTTCCCAGCCGCGTCCACCGCCGAGCACTCCACGAGCGTGTCTCCGATTGCAAAGGCACTGCCCGACGACGGCGTGCATCCGACCGGAACCGCGCCGTCGACGACATCCGTCGCCGTGATCGTCCACGTCACCGTCGCCCCGTGGGGCCCGGTCGCGGGAACGTTCAGATCGCCGGGCGAGCTGATCTCAGGAGGCGTGACGTCCGGGGGCAGGCTCGGCAGGTATCGCGCAAGGGCGGCCATCGCGGTCCCGCTGGGCGGTGCCGCGACCCCTGCCGCGACGATTCCGCCGTCCTCTTGGATCGCAAGGCCGTTGGCCGCCTCGGATGCTCCGTTGAAGTCCGTCGTGACCTTGCCGCCGACACCGAAGGACGCGTCGAGGACGCCCGCGTCGCTGTACCGCGCGAGTGCGAAATCGCCCGAGAAGGTCGGAGTGACCCAGTGTCCCGCGGCGACGATCATTCCGTCGTCGTGCAGCGCGACGGCACGAGCCGCTTCGCCGGACGGCCCGAAGTCCGTGAAGACGGTGCCACCGACGCCGAACGACGGGTCGAGGCTCCCGTCGACGTTGTAGCGCGCGAGCCCGAAACCGCCGTTTCCGGTGCTCGTGCGCGCCGATCCCGCCGCAACGAGCTTGCCGTCGGGCTGCAGGACGACGTCCGAGCCGGCGCCGCCCCCGTCGAACGTGGTCGTCACCTTGCCGCCGGAGCCGAACGTCGGATCGAGCGTGCCGTTGCCGTTGAACCGAACGAGTGCGAGCGCGTCGAACGGGTACGACGCGATGCCTGCGTGCCCGACCTCGACGATCTTCCCGTCCGGCTGGATCGCCAGCCCTTGCGCGAGACCGCCGCGGCCGAAGCTCGTCGACGCGAGCCCTGCGACCCCGAACGAACCGTCCAGGCTCCCGTTCGGGTGATACCGGACCACGGCGAAGTTGTGGGCCGCGCCTCCGTCCCCATTGCCGCCTGCTGCGACGATCTTGCCGTCACCCTGAATCGCGAGCGCGCGGATAGCGTTGTTCGCCTGCCCGATGTTCGTGATGACCGTGCCGCCGTCTCCGAACGTCTGGTCGAGCGACCCGTCGGTGTTGAAACGAGCCAGCGCGAACGACCCGGGCCAGTCGAAGGTAGAGCCTCCCACGACGATCTTGCCGTCGGCCTGGATCGCGAGCGCGTTCGCCCCGGAGCCCGACCCGACCGTCGCAGTGGCAATCCCACCGTTTCCGAAGGTCTGATCGAGGGTTCCGCCGACGTCGTAGCGGGCGACCAGGAAACTCATCGTGGGCGGAAACGCCGAGCCCGTTCGCATCCAGCCTGCGGTCACGACCTTGCCGTCCGACTGGATGGCGACGTCCTCGGCGACGACGTCGCTCCCCGCGAGAGCCGTGGTCACACGCCCGCCGTCGCCGAAGCTCGGATCGAGGTCGCCCGGAAGAGCCTGCGCACCCGTGGCGAGAGCGCCGGTTGCGAGCGCGATGACGATCACCCCCAGGAACCGGGCTTTCACCGCTCTGCCTCTCGGAATCGCTACGACGAAGATC
The DNA here is from genome assembly GCA_035762825.1 of Gaiellaceae bacterium. Classification (GTDB taxonomy): domain Bacteria; phylum Actinomycetota; class Thermoleophilia; order Gaiellales; family Gaiellaceae; genus GMQP-bins7. Next base: position 3,499 of record DASUCI010000279.1, read on the forward strand.
ATCCCGCGCTCCTTTCCTCGTGCGGCGGTGGCCCGCTGCCGGGTGCGGCCAGCTGCTCGGTACGTGACGGCGGAAGCGTCGAATCAGGCGCTCAAGAAACGCTCAAGCGACGCGCGTCGTCGTAGCCGACTGGACGCAGCTGTACGCTCGCCGCCGGTGCGAAGCGCGGTACGAGATCTGGCAATCGTGCTCGTTGTCTCCTGGCTTGCTCGGGGAGCGTTCGTGGTTGCGATCGGCGACGCCCATTCGCTCGACGTCTACTACTGGCGGGGCGCACTCTCCGCGCAGGACGAGGGCAAGAACCCATACGAGACGGGGGTCCTGAACTGGCCGCCGCTCTGGCTCGTCGTGATCGTCACGCTCGATTACGCGGCGAACCTCGTCGACGTCGGATTCCTCACTGCGCTGCGCCTCTATCTCGTCCTCGTCGAATCGCTGCTCGTGGTGGCGCTGTACTTCACCCTCGTCTCGTTCGGCGCAGCGCCGCGGGCAGTTCGGAGGGCGCTCCTCGTGGGGATCGCGCTCAACCCGATCGCGATCATCCTCGTCTGCCAGCACGGGAACAGCGACGTGCAGGTCGGCCTTCTCGTCGTGCTGACCGTGGCTGCGCTCGGTGCGTACTCGCGATCGCGAGACGTGGTCCTCTGGCTCTGCGGCTGTCTCTTCGTCGGACTCGGGGTGCTCGCGAAGACGGCGCCGCTCGTAATCGCGCCGATCCTCGCCCCCGGCGCGCGCCTCACCTCACGCAGCGGGCGCGCGCTCGGCGCAGCGCTCCTCGTAGGTCCAGCCGCTCTTGGCGTGGCGGTCATCCTGGCCCTGGCGCCGTCGGCCGTGCTCGACCACGTCATCGGCTACCGATCGACACGGGGCTTCTTCGGCGTGTCCGGGATGGTCACCGAGTTCGGCGTCTTCGACCAGCGCTTCACGGTCGTCACGCTGCTCGCGCTCGCGGCCCTGGCCGTACTTGCAGCGCTTTGGCGCCGGTCGTCGGACGCGTCACGCTCGCGCCCCGACCGGTCGTTTCTCCTGATCGTCGGCTGTCTCGTCGCTGTGCTGCTGTGGGTCGCAGAAGCGTTCGACCGGTTCATGAGCGTCGACGCGCGCGAGTACTACATTCGCGGCTTCACGTTCGTCGTCTTCGCAGCGGTCGCCTGGCTCGGCTACCGGCTGTGGCGTTCGCCACCGCTGAAGCCGCGCGCTCTCTTCCTGCTCGTCGCGGTGATCTTCATGCTCGTCGTCGCGTTCGGGCCCGGGTACGGAGCGCACTATGCGTACTGGTTCATCCCTGCTCTCGTCGCGACCTACGTGCTCTTCGACCACGCGTGGCGGCGGCTTCTGCTGGTTGCGTACGCCGTCGCCGCCCTGACCTACGCGATCGAGTACGCCTTCGTCCCCTTCCTGGGCGCCTACGCGGTGGCGATGTTCGGGAGCTCGGAATGGATGACGGACGTGTCGGACTACCTGACGGTTCCGCACCATTGGGTGATCTTCCGCCTGCCTCTTCTCCTCGTCTACTTCATCGTGATCGCGCAGGGGATCGCGCGGCTGTCGAAGGAGGCGACGAGCGAGGCAGCGCCTGGAGCCTAGGACGCGAAGCTCTGGCGGTAACGCCGCACGAACGTCGCCTCCGGCAGCGTCGCGAGCAGCGACCGCTCGGCCCCGATGCGCACGACGGCGCGGTCGGCCTTCGCCAGGGTCGACACGCGATGGCCGTCGACGAGGACGCCGGCCTCGACGTCCGCCGAGCGGTTCCAGACGATGACGTCGGCACCGGGCGGGATGACGAGCGGTCGCGCGTGGAGCGAGTGGGCGGCGACGTAGGTCAACGCGATCGCCTCGAGCCCCCACATGAGCACCGGGCCGCCGTTCGAGAGGTTGTACGCGGTCGAGCCCGACGGCGTCGAGCAGATGATCCCGTCGCACGGCTGACGCCCGAGCTCCTCGCCGCCGACCGCGAGCTCGAGCTCGATCATGCGGCCCAGCGAGGCGCTCGAGACGACGACGTCGTTGACCGCGACGGTACGTCCGTCCGGGTGCTCGAGCCCGAGCGTCGGCAGCTCGACCACATCGTATGCACCCGCGAAGACCCGTCCGAGGCCGTCCTCGAGGTCGCGACGGCCCATCGAGCTCAGGAAGCCGACCCGCCCGAAGTTCACGCCGATCACGGGAACGCCGGTCCCGAGGAAGCGCGTGAGCGCTCGCAGGACGGTGCCGTCGCCGCCGAGCACCACGGCCAGGTCTGCCGAGGCCGCGTCCGTGCTGGCGTCCACCCCGTGCTTCTCGGCTTCCCCGTCCGGGAAGAGGAGCTCGACTCCGTGGTCCTGCGCAACGGCCTGCAGCCGTGCGAGCCCCGATCCGATCTGACCGGGCGTCCCGTGCGTCACCACCGCCGCCCGCCTGACCGCCTTACGCATTTGCGTCCTTACCCAGTGGCTTCGGCGACGAGGCGGTCTGGGTCATCGGGATGCGGTTCGCCTGGTCGGTGCACGAGGTGGACGAAGAATTCCCGGTTCCCCTTCGGGCCGGGCAGCCCGGAGTCTACGACGCCGAGCGTCACGGCATCCCAGGCCCGCGCCGCCGCGATCACCGAGGCGAGCACCCTGCGGTGCACGACCGGATCGCGGACGACGCCCTTCACGACCTCGCTGCGCCCCGCCTCGAACTGCGGCTTGACGAGAACGAGCGTTTCCCAGCCAGGGGCCGCGAGCGCCAGTACGGGCGGCAGCGCCTTCGTCGCCGAGATGAACGAGACGTCGCAGACCACGAGGTCCGGCGCGAACGGCAGCTCGGTCAGCGAGCGGGCGTTCACGCGCTCGAGCACGGTCACGCGCGGATCCGACCGGAGCCGCGGATGCAGCTGTCCGTAGCCGACGTCGATCGCCACCACGCGCGTCGCGCCCGCCTGCAGCAGGCAGTCGGTGAAGCCGCCGGTCGATGCGCCGACGTCGGCGCAGCTCCGGCCGGCCGGGTCGACCCCGAGCGCGTCGAGCGCATTCCGCAGCTTCTCCCCTCCGCGCGAGACGAAGCGCGGCGGCCGCTCGACCTCGAGCTCGACGTCGTCGGGGACCTGCTCCCCGGGCTTGTCGTGGCCGGCGACGAGCCCCGCGAGCACGAGCGCCTGTGCCTGCGAGCGCGACTCCGCGAGGCCGCGCTCGACCATGAGCACGTCGAGGCGCTTCTTCGCGCGGCCTCGCATCAAGCCGCGGCGTCGGGCGTTGTCGTCACGCCGGCGAATGATGACGGCGACGGCGTCTAGCTCGCCACGACGCGGCGCGCGCCGACGAGGCGTGCGCCGTAGTTCGTGGTCTCGAGCCGGACGACCTCGACGTTCCGCCCGGTCTCGGGCGAGTGGACCATCCGTCCGTTTCCGAGATAGAGCCCGACGTGGCCCAGCCCCTCGAAGAAGAGAATGTCGCCGACCTCCATCCCCGACTCGCGAACCCGCCGGCCCTCGCTGTAGAGCGCATACGAGTTGTGCGGGAGCTCGACGCCGACCCGGCCGTACGCCCAACGCACGAGACCGGAGCAGTCGAAGCCGGACGCAGGCGACTCGCCTCCCCAGCGGTACGGCGTCCCGACGGCGGTCAGGGCGGCCTTCACGGCGCGCTCGGCGCGCGTCGGCGCAGGGATCGCGGCGTTCGGGCCGCGGTTCGACTCGTCGACGATCGCACCGGCCGGGCCTGCGGCGATGCCCGCGGCGACGAGCGCCAGGGCGAACGGGAACAGGCGGCTGCGAGAGCGGGTCGACATGGAAGGAGGAGAGAGACGGTCGGCAAGCGTGAGAGGGCCGCAGCGCGCGCCGACCTGGTCTGTTCTGAGCGGGCCACAGCGTACCCGCAGGCCCGGCCGTGTCTATCCCCCAACCGGCATCCCTCAACCGGTGCGGACCGCGAGCACGTCGACCAGCTCGCGCAGCACGCTCGTGTCTGCATCGACCAGGTCGAGCTCGGCGCGCGCGCGCTCGGCGGACTCGTTCGCGAGCCGCCCGGCACCTTCGATGCCGAGACGCTCGACGTACCCGTCGCCGTCCAGGAGGTCGTCCACGACCTGGAACAACAGCCCTACCTCGTCCCCGAACGCGAGCCACGGGGCGCGTTCCGCTTCCGAGGCGCCTGCCACGTCGAGACCTATGCGCACTCCCGCGAGGAAGAGCCGGCCGGTCTTCAGCCGGTGCACGGAGGCGAGATCCGAGTCGTCGCCGGTGATGTCGCGGAACTGGCCGCCGATCATCCCGAGCGTCGCGTCCACGAGCTCGCGAGCGACGTCGTTCGTCTCGTAGCTCAGTGCGAGGCGCAGCGCCTCGGCGAGAAGCGCATCGCCCGCGAGGAGCGCCACCCCCTCGCCGAACGCGACGTGCGCGCTCGGGCGATCCCGTCGCTCGTCGTCGTCGTCGAGCGCGGGCAGGTCGTCGTGCACGAGCGAGAACGTGTGCACGAGCTCGAGCGCAGCGGCCGCCGGGAGAGCCTCCTCGACGGAGCCACCCGCTGCCTCGGCGACTGCGAGGCAGAGCACCGGCCTGATCCGCTTTCCGCCGGCCTCGAGCGGGTAGCGCATCGCCTCGGCCAGCTCACCGAGATCGGGCGTGAACGAGAGCGCGCCGAGGTACTCGTCGACGGTGTCGCGGAGCTCGTCAGCCGGCCGCATCGGCAAGGCCTCGCGCTCGCGTCAGCTCGGCCTCGATCTGACGCGCGAGCTCCGCGAGCTCTCCGATCAGGTCGACCGCAGCGTCACCGTCGACGTCCTCGGCCGTGGCGAGGCGTTCGAGCGCTTCGCGCTTCGCGTTGAGCGTGACCAGGAGCTTCTCGGCGCGCGCGAGCGCCTCGTCGACCGAGCTCAAGCTGCTTCCTCCTCGCGCGCGATGCGAGCCAGCACGCCGTTCACGAGGCGCGCTGCGTCCTCGGACGCGTAGCGCTTCGCGAGCACGACCGCCTCGTTGATCGCGACCTCGCGCGGCACCGTCTCCTCCTCGAGCTCGTACACGCCGATGCGCAGGATATTGCGCTCGAGCGTCCCGAGGCGGTCGGCGGGCCAGTCGGGAGACGCCGCCGTGATGCGGACGTCGAGGGACCCCGCCCGCCGGGAGACCGCGTCGGCGAGCGAGCGCGCGAACTCGTCCGGCTCTCCCTCGTACAGCGACGCCAGCTCCTGGCCCGTGAGGTCCCACTGGTAGAGGAGGTACAGCGCTTGCCGCCGTGCCGCCTTCCTGCTCGTCGCGCGCTTCACGGCGACGCCAGCGACGGGAGGCGATGCTCGAGGTCGACGAGCGTCGACGTCGAGTAGTCCCCGCTGCGGAACTCCGGCGACGCGAGCACGTCGAGCGCGAGGTCTCGGGTGGTCGGGATGCCGTCGATGGAGAGCTCCCGCAACGCCCGCTCGGCGCGCGCGATCGCCGCCGCCCGGGTCTCGTCCCAGACCACGAGCTTGGCGATCAGCGAGTCGTAGTAGGGCGGGATCTCGGAACCGGTCCGCACGGCCGTGTCCACGCGAACCCCCGGCCCGAGCGGCAGCTGGAGCTGCGTGATCGTGCCCGGCGCGGGGAGGAAGCCGCGCGCCGGGTCCTCGGCGTTGATGCGGATCTCGATCGCGTGGCCGTGTCGCGCCGCACGGCCGGTCGCAGCGAGCGGCTCACCCGCGGCGATGCGGATCTGCTCGCGGACGATGTCGATCCCGGTCACCAGCTCGGACACGGGGTGCTCGACCTGGAGCCGGCAGTTCACCTCGATGAAGTAGAACGCGCCGTCCGGCCCGACGAGAAACTCGAAGGTGCCGGCGTTGCGGTAGCCGATCGCCTCGCACGCGCGCGCGACCGTGGCCTCCATCTCCTCGCGCGTCGTCGCGTCGAGCGCCGCCGATGGCGACTCCTCCACCAGCTTCTGGTGGCGACGCTGGATCGAGCACTCGCGCTCGCCGAGGGTGAGCACGCCTCCGGCCGCGTCGCACAGCACCTGGATCTCGACGTGACGGGCGGGCGAGACGAGCTTTTCGACGTACACCGAGCCGTCACCGAAGGCCGCGTCCGCCTCGGCGGTCGCGGCGGAGAACGCGCGGTCGAGCTCGTTCTCGGCAGCGACGACTCGCATTCCCTTGCCACCGCCTCCGGCCCTGGCTTTCAGGAGGATCGGGAACCCGGCAGTCGCCGCGGCGACCCGGAGCGCGTCGAGCCCACCCGTGTCGTCCGAGCCGGGCACGAGTGGGACGCCTGCCGCAGCCATGGTTTCCTTCGCGCGCACCTTGTCGCCCATCTGCTCGACGACCTCGGCGGGCGGCCCGATGAACACGACGTCGTTGTCGTCGCACGCCCGGACGAACTCGGCGTTCTCCGCCAGGAAGCCGTAGCCGGGATGGACGGCATCGCAGCCCGTGGTCTCCGCCGCGGCGACGACGTTCGAGATGCGCAGATAGCTCTCCGTCGCGGACGGCGGGCCGATGCAGACCGCCTGGTCGGCGAGCTCGACGTGCAGCGCGTCGCGGTCCGCCGTCGAGTAGACGGCGACGGCCTCGATCCCGAGCTCGTGCAGTGCGCGGATCACGCGCACGGCGATCTCGCCTCG
>DASUCI010000280.1:0-6020 GCA_035762825.1 Gaiellaceae bacterium
GCTCGAGGACGACATGGTTGTCGAAGCGGGCCGTCGTCGGGCCGTGGTTGCGGTCAAACTCGCCGTCCTGGACGGAGATGACGCGGCCGTCGAGCGCGGCGAAGACCGGCACCCCGATGTCCATCTCGCGGAAGCTGCGGACGTCGGAGTCGGTCCCCGTATGGCCGTCGTAGGTCTGCGTCCCGCACGCGTAGTCGCGCACTCCGGGCCCGGGGTCGAGATCGACGAAGTTGTGCGGGTAGAGGTCGCGCCAGAGGATCCCCGCCTGGGGGTAGAAGGTGAACTCGGCAGCGCCGTTCGCACCTCCCGCACCGGAGGCGGCGGCCGTCACCACGAGGGCGAGCAGCGACAGAGCGGCGAGACGGCGGGCGATCAAGCCCGCCACCGTAGCGCCGGTCAGCGAACGACGACCGGCGTACCGACGTCGACGAACCGGTAGACGCGCTCGGCCTCGCCCTCGGGCAGCCGAACGCAGCCGTGGGACGCCGGGTACGACGGGACGTCCGGCGACTGGTGCGTCGCGATGCCTCCCCGGAAGTACGCGGCGTACGGCATCCACACCTGGAACGGCACCGACCACGAGTAGAGCACCTTGGCGTAGACCTCGAACTCGCCGACCGGCGTGACTCCGCCCGCGCCCGTCGACGTGTGCACGGCGCGCACGACGTCGCCGTCCTCGACCATGAGGAGGACGCCTAGGTCGCGGTAGATCTCGATGTGCCGGCCCGGGCGATGCGCACTCGGCCTGGGTCGCGCGGCGCCGAACAGCGCGAGCTGCGTCTGGCCAGTGACGGTTCCTGTGCGGTCGAGGTCCTCCCAGCCCTGGAACGCGAGCAGTGCCTGGTCGGTGAGGTAGTCGTCCGCAGCGCCCACGTCGGAGCGATCGAGATACCCGAGCGCTGCAAGCCGGAGCTCGACGCCGCGCTGCGCGTACAGGTAGTCGTTCTCGCCGCGCTCGCCGCGCCACGCTCCGGGCCTGACGCCGAGACGGAGCATGGTCGCGAAGCGTCCCTCGGCGGCCACCACTGCGTACCCCTTCTCCCCGTGCGGTGCGAGCGTGGCCGCGATCTGCCAGAGGCGCGTCCGCTTCGTCTCCGCCGAGCCGGAGCCCAGCGTCGCGCGCGAAAAGCTGGCGAACCAGGTATGGGCGTCGGCGCGCAACGAGCGGAGCCGAGCGCGCTCGGGGAGCGCGGTCCGGATGCCCGCGCGTCGCTCGACCCTGGTCGGCCCCTGCGTGAGCTCGCGCAGCGCGACTTCCGCGGGCCGTGCCCCTCTCGGAACGAGCCTCTCGACACGAACGACCCAGCCGTTCCGTACGAAGGCGACCTCGACGGTCTCGGGAGCCGGTTTCGGCACGGTGACGCGCACCGGCTCCGCCACCGCCGCGCGCGACGTCGACGCGGGCTCGAGGTCCACGGCGAGCAGGCCGGCGAACGCGAGAACGAGGACGACGAGCAGCACGCGCATCGGGCGGTTCTGATTCGCCGTTTGATCGAAAATGCCTGCAAAGCATGGCTTCCACTATCGTCGCGGCCATGCGCACGCTCAGCCTGAAGGAGCTGAATCGCGCCACGCTCGCGCGACAGCTTCTGCTCGGACGACACCGAGTCTCGGTCACGAAGGCGATCGAGCGGACGGCAGGGCTGCAGGCGCAATGGCCGCCCTCGCCCTACCTCGGGCTGTGGTCGCGAGTGGACGGCTTCCGACCGGACGACCTCGTGCGCGCAATCCAGCGGAGACAGGTCGTGAAGGCCACGCTCATGCGGACGACGCTCCACCTCGTCACGGCGCGCGACTACCTCGCATACGCGGGGATCTACCACGCCGGCCGCATCCGATGGGTCCAGCGCCAGCTCGAGACACTCGGCGAGGACGCCGAACTCGCCGACGACGGCGAGCGCCTCGCGGCGCTCGCAGCCGAGAAGCCGCGCTCGCGACCCGAGCTCCTCGCGTTGCTCGGACGGCCCAAGCTCCGGATCGAGGACCGACCATGGCTGTGGTTCGGGCTCTCGGCGCACGCCGGCCTGGTGAACGGCCCGGAGTCATCCGACTGGCGCTCCCACACGGCAGGCGGCACCTTCGTGCCGGCACGGACGTGGCTCGGCGCGGACGCCGCGTCGGGGGATGCTGCCTACGCGCACCTCGTCCGGAGCTATCTCGCTGCGTTCGGACCAGCGTTACGAGCGGACGTCGCAAAGTGGACGGGGATGGCGCGGAGCGGGGTCGACCGAGGGTTTGCAGGCCTCCACCTCAGGCGATTCCACGACGAGCTCGGCCGCGACCTCGTCGACCTTCCTCGCGCTCCGCTGCCTCCTCCGGAGACGCCCGCGCCCGCTCGCCTCCTGCCGCGTTTCGACAACCTCGTGCTGAGCCACGACGACAGGCGTCGAGTCCTGGCTGACGAGCATCGGGCAGCGGTGATCCAGGGCGGCGAGGTGCGAGCGACGTTCCTCGTCGACGGATTCGTCGCCGGCACGTGGTCGCTGAACGGCGGCCGGGTGCAGCTCGAGCCGTTCGCTCCGCTCCCTCGACGCGTCCGGCGCGAGGTCGAGGACGAGGCGGGGCTGCTAGAGGCGTTCGTCCGCGCCGCCGGGAAGGCGTGAGGCCCTGGCTCCGGCCTGACGAGCTGCGCATCGGTCTTGGCTGCATGCGGCTCGACCCGGACGACTCCGCGACCGTCGAAGCCGCGGTCGAGGCCGGGATCACCGTCTTCGACACGGCGCGGGCGTACGAGGGGAGCGAGGAGCTTCTCGCCGCCGTGCTCCGCAAGACGGCGGGAGTGCGGATCGTGACGAAGGGCGGGATGTCGAGACCGAACGGTTCCTGGGTGCCGGACGGACGCGCGAAGACGATCAGGGCGGACTGCGAGGCGAGCCTCACAGCGCTCGACGGCCTCGAGGTCGACCTCTACCTCCTGCACGCACCGGATCCACGCACGCCGTGGCGCACCTCCATGCGGGCGCTCGCGCGGCTCGTCGACGACGGCCTCGTCAAGAGGGTCGGCCTCTGCAACGTGAGCCGCGCGCAGCTGGATCAGGCCCTCGACCTCGCCCCGATCGCTGCGGTGCAGGTCGGGCTCAGCGTCCTCGACGACCGCGCGCTCCGCGGAGGGGTGGTCGAGCGCTGCGCGGAGCTCGGACTCCCTCTCGTCGCGCACTCGCCGCTCGGCGGGCCGCGCCGCGTTTCCAGGCTGTCGCGGCACGCCGAGCTCGTCGAGATCGCGCGCGCTCGCGGAGCGACCGAGGCCGAGGTCGCGCTGGCGTGGCTGCTCGGCCTCGGCGCCCACGTCGTCGCCATCCCCGGCGCACGAAGGCCCGAGGCCGCGCGATCGGCTGCTCGCGCAGCCTCGCTCGAGCTCACCCGTGACGAGAGCGCCCGGATCGCGCCGAGTCGGCCGCGCGCTCGGCGGGTTGTGACGCAAGGCGACGTCGTCCTCGTGATGGGCGTGCCGGGTGCCGGCAAGTCGCGGCTGGGCGCCGACTACGTCGACCGCGGCTACGTCCGGCTCAACCGGGACGAGCGCGGCGGGTCGCTCCGCGAGCTCGCCGACGCGCTCGAGCGGGCGCTGGCGGACGGTACGCGCGAGGTCGTCCTCGACAACACGTATCTCACGCGGGCGAGCAGGAGCTACGTCGTCGAGGCGGCCGATCGGCACCGCGTCAGCGCGCGCTGCATCTGGCTCGAGACGCCACTCGCGCAGGCACAGGTCAGCCTCGTCGAGCGATTGCTCGATCGCTTCGGGGAGCTCCCGACGCCGGCACGACTGAAGGCCACCGCCCACGTCGAGCCGGGGCTGCTCACACCGACGCAGCAGATGCGCGCGTTCCGCGAGCTGGAGCCGCCGGCCGAGGACGAAGGCTTCGCATCGGTGGAGCATGTCGCCTTCGCGCGCGAGCCGGGAACCGGAACGGCCGGTGTGTTCGTCGCCGCCGCGGCCGTCGGCGCACTTCCTCTCGCGGGCGTCGACCACGGCGTACCGCACCTCGTGTTCGACTGGCGCCCGGACGGCACCGAGGCCGATCTGGCAAAGCCGGTCGCCGTTGCCGCCCGCGTCGTAACCGGGCCGCTCGAGGCCTCGATCTGCCCGCACCCCGGCGGCCCTCCGATCTGTTGGTGTCGACCGCCGCTCCCGGGTCTTCCACTCGCCTTCGCGCGCCGGCACGGAATCGATCCGGCACGCTCGGTCGTCGTCGGATCGGCCGCGGCGCACCGCACGCTCGCCAATGCCCTCGGCGCCAGCTACCTCGAGGCGTAGCCTCAGCTGCCGTCCGGCCAGCCGCCGCGATGGAGCACCATCGGGTAGTGGGGCAGCCGCCCGAGCGGATCGGCGAGCACGGCCTCCGTCTGCTGCGCGTACGGCTTGCTCGCGCGCCAGCCGGCCGGATACGGCTCCAAGCCGGCCGGAAGCTCCGGGTCGAGGAGGATCCGCTCGAGCGACGTGCGAAGGTCCGCATCCCACCGCTGCCCGATTCGCGTGTGGAGGCGCCGCTGATCCGCCTGGAGCTTTGCTCCCGCAGGCGTCAGGCGAATCGTTCGCTTCGATGCGGGCGCGCCCTCGACGACCACGTAGTCGGTCTTCCTCAGAGCCGTCAGCGACACCTCGACCGCCTCCTTCGAGACTCCGGTGTGCACTTGCAGCTCTCGCACCGAGACGCCGGTCTCGCCGAGCACGCGGAGAACGTTCGCGCTGAGCGGGAGGGAGACCGGCGAGCCCTCCTCGAAGTCGATCGTGTACGCCAGCAGCGCGCGTGCGAGGAGCGTGACGAGCGACAGGTGGTCGCTCGTCGCCGGCGTCACGCCGGACGGAAGCTCGAGCGCCATCGCCTGCGTGCTGCTGACGACGGGGAGGAAGTCGGGCAGCGGCGTCTCGACGTCCCCGGCGACGGCGAGGAGGGCTTCGCGGAGAGCCTCGATCTCCTCGGCGCCGAACCGCTCTCGCCAACGCGCCTCGATCTCGGCCGGCAGCACGGGCCAGATCTCGGCGGCTCGCAGGCCGGCCGGTGTGAACCGCACGACCCAGTCGTCCTTCGTCCCGCGGCCACTCCCGTAGCCGTCGCGCTTCCCCGTCGCCGGGCCGACGGACACGTACCGCCAGCGCTCGACGCCGCCCAACCTCGACAGTGCGCTCTGCTTCGGAAGCCCGAGCGCGCCGACCCACTCGCCCACGGTTATGCCGTCGCCGACGAAGCGCAGGAGGTTCGACCACATCGTCAGCGAGACGACGCGAGCGCCGCCGCCCGCTTCGAGGAACCGGCGCTCGAACTCGTTGTCGAGCTCGATCGTGAACGCGATCAGCGCATGCGAAAGCGGCGTCGAGAGGGGCGCAGGCGCGGCCACGTCGCGACGTTACCTCCGTGCAGTGCGAAGCCGAGGCGTCGGCTGAGGCGCAAGTCGCGCAGAATCCCGTCATGAGCGTCGAATCGACCTCGGCTCGAGGAGCGCTCGAACAGGGTCGCGCCTCGTGTGCAAGAGGGGCGTGGCCCGAGGCGTTCGAATCGCTGCAGCAGGCCGACGAGGCGGCGCCGCTCGAGCCCGGCGACCTCGAGCTCCTCGCGCGAGCCGCGTACATGCTCGGCCGGGACCACGACTACGTGCGCGCGCTCGAGCGCGCCCACTACGGTCACCTCGACACAGGTGACGCGCCGCGCGCGGCGAGGTGCACGTGGTGGATCGGCCTGTGCCTGCTGTTTCTCGGCGAGACCGCGCCCGCGCTGGGCTGGTGGGCGCGTGGCGACCGGCTCCTCGACCGCGAGCACGACGACTGCGTCGACCGCGGCTACCTGCTCCTCGCACACATGTTGAGGTGCTTCACCGAGGCCGACTTTCAGGGCGCGCACGACCTCGCAGCTGAGGCAATCGAGGTCGGGGAGCGCTTCGGTGACCGCGATCTCGTCGCACTGGGAGTGATGGACCAGGGACACGCGCTCCTCGAGCTCGGACGGACGCAAGACGGTCTCCGGCTGATGGACGAGAGCATGGTCGCGGTGACGAGCGGCGAGCTCTCGCCGATCGTGGCCGGG
>DASUCI010000281.1:0-3096 GCA_035762825.1 Gaiellaceae bacterium
CCGCGAGAGCCCCGACTCGCCGAACATGATCTCCTTGTAGAGCTCCATCGACGCTCGCAGCACGCGCGGGTTCAGGCTCATCGCCTTGAGGATGTTGAAGACCTTTCCCGCGCGCTCGACGGCGGCGTCGTACTCCTCACGAAGGAGCCCGTCCGCCTCGTCCTCGGGGATCAGGCGGAGATACGGGCGAGGCAAGCCCCGCCCCTACCGGGTCTGCGGGAAGCCGAGGTCGACGCGGCTCGTCGCCGGGTCGGGCCAGCGGCTCGTGACCGCCTTCGTGCGCGTGTAGAAGTCGATGCCCTCGGGGCCGTAGATGTGCCGGTCGCCGAAGAGCGAGTTCTTCCAGCCGCCGAACGAGTAGTACGCCACGGGGACCGGGATCGGGACATTGATCCCGACCATGCCGACGTTCACGTCGAACTGGAACTGCCGCGCGACGCCGCCGTCGCGCGTGAAGAGCGCGACGCCGTTGCCGTACTGGTTCTCGTTCACGAGCCGCAGTGCTTCGTCGTAGGTCGACACGCGCACGATCGAGAGGACCGGCCCGAAGATCTCGTCGCGATACGCGTCCATCTCCGGCGTCACGTCGTCGAGGAGCGAGACGCCGAGGAAGAAGCCGCCGTTCTCGGGCGCGGTCTCGCGACCGTCGGCGACGAGGGTCGCGCCCTGCGCCGGTCCCGACTCGAGATACGAGGCGACCTTGTCGCGGTGCTCGCGCGTGACGAGCGGCCCCATCTCGGACGAGGGGTCGAGGCCGTCCCCGACCTTGACGGCGGGCAGGCGGCTCTTGATCGCGTCGACCAGCGCGTCGGCCGCGTCGCCGACCGCGACGACCACGGAGACGGCCATGCATCGCTCGCCCGCCGAGCCGTATCCGGCGCTCACGGCGGCATCAGCAGCCATGCCGATGTCGGCGTCGGGAAGGACGATCATGTGGTTCTTGGCCCCGCCGAGCGCCTGCACGCGCTTCCCCGCCTTCGTGCCCGTCTCGTAGACGTAGCGCGCGATCGGCGTCGAGCCGACGAACGAGACCGCAGCGATGCCCGGGTGCTGGAGGACTGCGTCGACCGCGATCTTGTCCCCCTGGACGACGTTGAAGACGCCGTCCGGGAGCCCCGCCTCCTTCAGCAGCTCCGCTGCAAGAATCGAGGCGGACGGGTCCTTCTCGGACGGCTTCAGGATGAACGTGTTCCCGCAGGCGATCGCGGGCGCCCACATCCACATCGGCACCATCGCGGGGAAGTTGAACGGCGTGATGCCGGCGACGACCCCGAGCGGCTGGCGGATCGAGTAGACGTCGATCCCGGACGACGCCTGCTCGGAGTACGAGCCCTTCAGGAGCTGCGGGATTCCGCAGACGTACTCGATGACCTCGATGCCGCGCTGCACCTCGCCGTGCGCGTCGGAGAGGACCTTCCCGTGCTCGGCCGTGAGGATGCGCGCGAGGTCGTCGCGATGCTCGTCGAAGAGCTGGTAGATGCGGAAGAAGAGCTCGGCCCGCTTCGAGAGCGAGTGGTGGCGCCACGTCGCGTACGCGTCCGACGCCGTCGTGACCGCGCGGTCGATCTCCTCGGCGGACGCGAACGCGACCTCACCGGTCTGCTCGCCCGTCGCGGGGTTGTAGACGGGGCCGCTGCGGCCGGAATCGCCGCGGACGCTCTCACCGCCGATCCAGTGCCCGATGGTCTGTAGCTCGGTCGTGACCGCTGCGTTCATCTCGTCCTCCCAGCGCGCTCGTGTCGGTCTAGCGTAGCGACCTCACACCGGGATGATCAGGCTCGCGAGGTCGCGCGGGTAGTACGTGAGGATCTCGGTCCCCGACTCCGTCACGAGGACGGTGTCGGAGTGGCGGAAGCCGCCGAGCTCGGGCGAGTAGAGGCCGGGCTCGACCGTGAAGACCATCCCGGGACGGATCTCCGTGTCGTCGCCGGAGTCGAGGAACGGCCCCTCGTGGTAGCGCAGCCCGATCGCGTGCCCCGTGTGGTGGCGCCAGAGTGGCCAGAGACCGTGGTCGTCGAAGTACGCACGCACCGTCTCGTCGACGTCTCGGCACCGCGCTCCGGGACGGATCGCAGCGAAGGCGAGATCCTGCAGCCCGAGCATGTGCGCGAACATCCGCTCCTGCTCACCCGTCGGCTCGCCGACGAACATCGTCCGCTCGAGCTCCGAGAGGTAGCCCCAGACAGGTGCGCTCGCGCCGGTGACGAGGACGTCCCCCTCCTCGAATACGAGGTTCCCGGCGAGCGCGTGCGGGATAGCGGAGTTCCGCCCGATCTGCCCGCGGTAGCCCGCATGCGCGCCGGTCGAGAACGGGCTCTGCGCGCGATAGATCTCGCCGATCGCGTCGAGCATCGAGAAGGTCGCCTCGTCGCTCGCGCGCTGCGAGACTTCGGTCTCCGTGGCGCCGACGCTGGTGTAGCGCTGGAGGAGCCGGTGCGCGAGATTCGCCCAGCGCACGCTCTCGCGGACGAGCGCGACCTCGGCCTCCGACTTGATCGCCATCTGCGCCTCGATCCGGTCGGCGACGCGCGTCACCGTTGCGTCGGCGAGCTCGGACAGCGTCGGCCCGCGGTAGCCGAGGATCCAGGGATAGCCGTCCTGGTCGGCACCGATGGTTCCCGTGAGCCCGAGGTCGCGGACGGTCTTCGCGAGGACGTCTTCGGCCCGTGGGTCGCCGGGGTACTCGAGGTAGTACTCGACGCGGTCGAGCGTCGAGCGCGACTCCGCATGCTCGAGCTCGAGGCGAGGGACGACGAGCGCCCGCGTGCCGTCCGAACCGAGCACGAACGCGATCGGCCGCTCGGTCGGGACGAAGGCGAAGCCCGAGTAGTAGAGGACGTACGTCGGATCGAAGAGCACGACGCCGGCGAGGCCCTCGGCATGCGCATGGGCAAGCAGGGCGGCACAACGGTCGGCGTGCTCCTCCGGTGCGATCGCGATCGACGTCATCATCGTCGCTGAGCCTAGATGGACGCTCTTGCTCCGACCGCGTATAGGGCTACATTTCGGGCCATGACGATGAAGAACTTCTTCATCGCGCTCGCGATCACGGGCCTCTTCCTCGGGATCCTCCTCGTCGCCGGCACGGCGCAGAAC
>DASUCI010000282.1:0-2250 GCA_035762825.1 Gaiellaceae bacterium
GGCCGGCGCCGACGTCAACCGCGTCTTTCAGGGCGTCTACGAGAACGTCCAGTTCGCGAAGCTCAAGCTGCTCGCACGGGCGCTCGAGCGCGCGCACGTGCTCGAGGGAGGCGAGATCGTCGTGTCGCATCTCGTCCGCGACGACTTCGAGGCGGTCGGCGCGACCGAGCCCTACTCGGAGGGGATCATCGACGTGCTGCGCTCGGTCGAGGGCTCGCTCGTCTCGGCGTTGATCCGCGAGCCTCCACGCGACGGCGGCCCGACCCGGAAGGTGTCGCTGCGCTCATCGGTCGACGAGATCGACGTGAGTGCGATCGCGCGGAAGTCGCAGGGGGGAGGGCATCGCGCAGCTGCCGGGTTCTCGAGCGACCTCTCGGTGGAGGAGTTGACCGAGTTCATCGTGCGCGAGGTCGCGGCTCAGGTGGGCTCGGCAGCACGCTAGACAGTGCCGCCCCGAGCGCAGCATCCGAGCGGGATCATTCTCGTCGACAAGCCGGCCGGGCCCACGTCCTTCGCCATCGTCGCGGCGACGCGGCGGCGGACGGGAGCTCGCACCGGGCACGCGGGGACTCTCGACCCGTTCGCGACCGGGCTCCTCTTGCTCCTCTCCGGTGCGTCCACACGGCTGCAGGGACGCTTCGTCGGCCTGGACAAGCGCTACGAGACCGAGATCGACCTGTCGGCGCGCACGTCCACCGGCGACCTCGACGGCGAACGGATCGACGAGCACGAGCCACCCTCGGTCGAGGAGCTCGATGTCGCCCTCGACGGCCTCCGCGGCGCCGTCGACCTGCCCATCCCGGCGGCGTCCGCCGTGAAGATCGACGGCGAGCGCGCGTACGCGCTCCATCGCCGCGGCGTCGCCGTCGAGATGCCCGTCCGGACGATGCACGTGCGTGAGCTGGCGCTCGAGGGCTGTGCAGACGGCGTCGCGCGGCTCGACCTGCTCGTCTCGTCCGGGACGTACATCCGTGCGATCGCCGACCGGCTCGGCGGGCACTGCATCTCGTTGCGGCGGACCGAGATCGGCCCGTTCGGCGTGGACGAGGCGGACCCGGAGCGGATCATCCCGCCCGAAGAGGCGCTGGCGAGGCTCTAGAGGCTTGATCCGGGTTGCAGGCACGCACGGATGGGGATCTGCGCACGGCGCAGCGCCGTTGTCTCGGCCGGCATCCAGGCGTCCAGCCTGCACGCCGCCCGAGCCAACGCCGCTGCTTGGCGCATACCCTCCCCGCACGCACCTCCAACCCGCATCAAGCCTCTAGTGAAGGTCGTCCACGATCCCTCCGAGCTGGAGGCACGGCCGCGGGCCGTCGCCATCGGCAGCTTCGACGGCGTCCATCGCGGCCATCTCGCCGTCATCGATGCGGTTCGGGCGACAGGCCGCGAGTCGACCGTGATCACGTTCGACCCGCACCCCCGGATCGCGCTCGGCAACAGGGTCGAGCTGCTGACGACGCTCGAGCGCAGGCTCGAGCTCCTCGAGGAGGCCGGGGTCGCCGCGGTCGTCGTCGCGTCGTTCACGCGCGAGCTCCAGCAGCTGACCCCGGAGGAGTTCGCCGAGCGCTTCCTTCGTGCGACGGGCGTGGAGGTCGTCGTCGCAGGCGAGGACTTCCGGTTCGGCGTCCGCCGCTCCGGGGACCTCGCGTTGCTGAAACGGCTCGGCTACGACGTCGTGGTCGTCCCCGAGCTGCCCGGGGTCTCGTCCACCGCGGTGCGCGCGGCTCTCGGCGAGGGAGACATGGCGGAAGCCGCAGCCATGCTGGGCCGGCCGTTCGAGCTCGACGGCGTCGTCGTCGCCGGCGACCAGCGCGGAGGGACCCTCGGCTACCCGACGGCGAACCTCAGCCTCGAGCCCGATCTCGCGTGCCCGCGGTACGGCATCTACGCCGGCTTCGGGCTGGGACATCGCGCCGCCATCTCGATCGGGACGAACCCGCACTACGGCGGCACGGAGCGCCGGATCGAGCCGTACCTCCTCGATTTCGACGGCGACCTCTACGGGAAGCGGCTCGTGGTCGAGCTGTGGGAGCGTCTCCGCGACGAGGCGGTGTTCGGCAGCGAGGCCGAGCTCGTCGAGCAGATCGCCCGCGACGTCGAGGCGACAAAGGCAGCCCGGAGGCCGCAATCCGATAACTAACGTTGTGCCGTGAGCACCAACGGCACTCCGCTCATCCAGGCGCGCAACCTCGTGAAGCGCTTCGACGACTTCGTCGCGGTCGACTCGATCGACTTCGACCTGCAGCGCGG
>DASUCI010000283.1:0-2167 GCA_035762825.1 Gaiellaceae bacterium
GAGCGAAGGGTGCTGGAGGCTCACGGGCCGCGTGGGCGACATCAGCCTGACCTACGTGGTGCGGGTGATCGAGGGCTGCGGGGACACCTACACTCCGCCCCCGTGCGGGCCGATCGCGCGAAGCAGCTCCTGAAGAACGGCTGTCCAGCAGCTCCCGGCCGCATCAGCGAGCTCGTCGACGAAGTCACGAGCTAGCCCGCCTACACTCACGCGATGCGGGCGTACCGGGCAATGCAGGTGCTGAAGAACGGGCTCTACCGGACGACCGGCGAGGCTGTGAGCACCTTGTCGCCGCCGGACGATGCCGGCCGCACGCTCCGCGTGCTGATGTACCACAAGGTCAACGACCAGCATCCGAACCCGATCACGGTCCCGACCGCGGTTTTCGCCGAGCAGATGACGCTCCTCGGAGACCTCGGCTACACGCCCGTCTCCCTCGACGCAGTCCGCGACCACTATCTCGCCGGCGCGCCGCTTCCGGAGCGGGCGGTGCTGATCACGTTCGACGACGGGTATCTCGACAACCTCGAGAACGCAGCACCGATCCTCGTCGAGCGCGGGTACCCGGCCGTGATCTTCGCTCCGGTCGGCTACCTCGACCCCGGCGCGCGCCCGCTTCCGCACGAGGAGAGCCTCTTTCGCGCGGGGATCCGCAACCCGACGCTCACCTGGAGCCAGCTCGCGGACCTCGAGGCGGGGGGCATCCGGATCGAGTCGCATGGGATCGGCCACAGACGCCTCGCGGAGCTCGATTCCGACGAGGCGCTGCGCGAGATCGCGATCTCGAAGATCCGGCTCGAGGAGGTGCTCGGCCGTGAGGTCGAGGCGTACGCATACGTGAAGGGCTCACGCGCGGACTACCGTGCCGAGCATTCGAGCCTCGTAAAGCAGGCCGGCTACAAGCTCGGCTTCTCGGCCGTGTCGGGCGTGAACGACCCGGCGACCGATCGCTTCCAGCTCCTCCGCTACAACGTCGAGCCGTACTCGGCCCGCACCTTCGAGCTCGTGCTCGCGGGGTCGTGTGACGTCCTCTCGCTGAAGGACACGGTGCCTGGCACACACGCCCGCCGCACGGTGACGCGGCTGCTCGGAATCGCATCCCGCTGATGGAGGTCGTTCGCTACGCGCCGGAGTGGCGCGCGTCTCTCGTCGCCCTGCTCGCGCGCGTCGGGACGACGCAGCTGACCGACCAGGAGTTCGCGTGGTGGTTCGACCGGAACCCCGCAGGCGAGGGGATCGTGTCGCTCGCCGTGGACGAGGGCGAGGTCGTCGGGGTCGCGGCGATGAGCTTCTTCAAGACCCGGCTCGAGGGGGTCGAGACGCGCCTCGCGATCCCGGTGAACGTCGCAACGGACGCGCGCTACCGCGGGCAGGGCATCTTCTCGACGCTGCAGCACGAGAACGAGGAGGCGGCGGCAGCCTCGGGCTCACCGCTCACGGTCACGTTCCCGAACGCGAAGTCGTACCCGATCTTCATCCGGCGGCTCGGCTGGATCGACCTCCCGCGGCTGCGGCTGTGGGCGCGTCCGCTCCGCGCGGCGGGCGTCGTCCGGTATGTGCTCGGACGGCATGGGGAGCATGGAGGGATGAGGGCGTCCGATCCGTCGCCGCGTACGGTCCATGGGCTCGAGCTACGTCCGATCGAGCGGTTCGATGCTGACATGGACGAGCTCGGAATCCGAGCCGCGACAGGCTACGGCAGCCACTTCTCGCGGGACGCGGACTACTTCAACTGGCGCTACCTCGACTCGCCGCGCGACTACCGCTGTCTCGGCGCCTACCGTGGGAGCGAGCTTGCGGGCGTCGCGGTCGTCGGACACACCTTCAAGCACGGCGTGTCGGCCGGCTTCGTCGCCGACCTCGTGACCGCGCCCGAGGACACTCAGGCGATTCGTGCGCTCGTGGCACGGGCCGCGGCGGAAGTGAAGGGTGGGGCAGACGCACTCGTCCTGCTGCCCCCTCGGGCATCCGCACATCGGCGCGCGCTTGCGCGAGCAGGCTTCGCGCCGACCAACAAGAAGCTTCGCTTCATCGGCAAGCCGCTCCACGACGGCGTCCGCATCGACGAGCGCGCCGAGGCGTGGCACTTCACGCTCGGCGACTTCGACTTTTTCTAAGGCGCAAGCCCCCGGGATCCGCTAGCGCGGAGTCCCGGGGCGCGCGAAGA
>DASUCI010000284.1:0-2900 GCA_035762825.1 Gaiellaceae bacterium
CGAGCCGGATGAGCGTCTCGTCCTCGGCAATGAGGACCCGCGTCACGCCGGAAACACCACCTCGGCCCGCAGGCCGCCGTCGTTCTCGAGCGCGAGCACTCCTCGCAGCTCGTCGCGCACGAGCGCTCGCACGATCGACAGTCCTGTCCCTGCCGGCTCTCCGTCGGTTCCGGCACCGTCGTCGGCGATCGTGAGCACCACCTCGCCGCCTCGTTGTGCGAGGACGATCGAGACGCGATCGCCACCGTGCTCGAGCGCGTTCTGGAAGAGCTCGGTGAAGACGAGGGCGAGGGCAGTGGCGCGCTGCCCCGCGAGAGAGACGGGCTCGAGCTCCGCCGTCACATCCTTTTCCGCCACGAGCCCTTGCACGAGCATCGCGCGCAGCCGGTCGACGAGCTCGCCGAGGTCGACGTCGTCCTCGCGGTGCTCCGTCAGCACCTCGTGGACGGCAGCGATCGCGAGGATGCGGTTCACGGAGTCGTTCAGCGACTTCTGCGCGTCGACGTGCTCTGCCCGCGCCTGAACGCGCAGGAGCGAGGCCACCGACTGCAGGTTGTTCTTCACGCGGTGGTGGATCTCTTGCGCGAGCACGCCCCGCATGACGGCTCGCCCGTGCTCGAGGGCGACTGCCGCGTGGTGCGCGATTGCCTCGAGCAGCGCCGCGTCGTCCACGGAGAACGGCGTGTCGCGGTCGCAGACGAGCTCGCCGATCTGGCGGCGCTTCCACCGAAGCGGAAGCCGCACGTTGTACGCGCCGGCGCGGCCCTCCGGCCACGCGATCTTCCCGTCCTCGAGCACGAGCGCCGCACCGGTCGCGTGGAGCGACTCCATGGTCGTCTTCACGATGGCCTCCAGCGACTCCTCGAGGTAGAGCGACTCCGACACCGCCTCCGAGATCCGCGCGAGCGCTTCGAGCTCGGCCACGCGGCGTTGCGCACGCTCGTAGAGCTTCGCGTGCTCGATCGTCTGCGCGACCTGCAAGGCGATCGCGACGAGGAGCTCGATCTCGGCCTCCGTGAACGCCCGCGGCTCGCGCGTCCGGACGTTCAGCGCGCCCTCGAGCTCGTCCGCGCGGGTCACGATCGGGACGGCGAGGATCGACTCGTACTCGTCCTCGGGCAGGTTCGGGAACTGCTTGAAGCGCGGATCGAGGTGCGCCTGCGCGGCGATCATCACGTGCGCCCGCTCGGCGGCCGCGACGCCCGTGATCCCCTCGCCCGGACGCATGCGCGGCGTGCGCGTGAGCTCCTCGACCCGCGTGCCGTGCGTCGCCCGCAGGACGAGCTCGTCGGCGCGCTCGTCGTAGAGGTAGACGAAGCACGCATCCGTCCCGAGCGCGTCGGCGACCTTGCTCGCGACGAGCTCGAGCACCTCCTGCAGGTCGAGCGACGAGTTGACCGCGGCGATGGTCTCCGTGAGGAGTCGGAGATGGCGCGCCGTCGCATCCACGAGGCTCATTGTCGTAGGATCACCACCGCGTGAGCTTCGACGACTGGATCCTCGCGCTCCACGTCTTGAGCGCCGTCGCGTTCGTTGCGGGGCTGATCCTCTTCTGGGTACTCATCGTGGCCGTGCGCAAGACGGATACGCCGGACGGGACCATTCGCATGGAGCCGATCGTGAAAGTCGGAAACGCCGCCACCGGGATCGGGGCCGGCGGAACGCTGATCTTCGGGATCTGGCTCGCGTTCTCGGTGGGCGGGTACGACATCTGGGACCCGTGGATCGTCATCGCCCTCGTGCTGTGGGCCGTCGCGGGGGCGATCGGCCAGCGCACGGGCGTCGAGTACACCGCCGGAATGACCAAGGCGAAGGAGCTCGAGGCGGCGGGACAGAGCGGGGCGAGCGCCGAGCTGCTGGCGGTCAACCGCACACAGCGAGGGCTCTGGCTGCACACGGCAGCGAGCGTGGTCCTCCTGCTCATCCTCATCGACATGATCTGGAAGCCCGGCGCATGATCACCGCTCGCCTTCGGCTCGCCGTCGTGGGGGAAACCATGTTTCCCCCACGTGCCCCCTTCTTCCTGAAAGCGCAGGGAACCTCCCGGTTCCCCACACCCCTCCACGATCATGGGGCAAGCCCATGATCGGCGTTCTCGCGGCGGTCAGGCCCGACAGCTGGAACTTCCCGCTGTTCGTCCACGTGCTCGGCGCGATGATCCTCGTCGGCGGCCTCCTCACCGGCGCGAGCACGATCGCGTTCGCTCGCGGAGACGCGCGCTTCCTGCGCCTCGGCTACTGGACGCTCCTGCTGGTCGCATTCCCGGGATACGTCGTCATGCGGATCGGCGCGCAGTGGATCTACTCGAAGGAAGGCTGGGACGACCTGCCGGACGACGCGATCCCCGCATGGATCGACATCGGCTACATCATCGCCGACGCCGGCGCACTCCTGACCGTGATCGCGCTCATCCTCGGAGGCATCGGCGTCCGCCGCCTCGGAAGCGGAGGCGGAACCGGGCTCCTGAAGGCGGCCATGGTGATCGCGTGGATCGTCCTCGCCGCCGCCCTCGTCGCAGTGTGGGCGATGTCCGGCAAGCCGGACTGAGTCGATTCGACTTGCACTCTCCGGGCGAAAGTCGGCTGATTCGCCCTGCAGGATTCGCCGCAAGGCGAGCGGTGACTCCTGTATCTGACGGCCGATCGCGGGCTCCCTGGTGTGGAGCCCGTGGTCGTTCTGCACGCTCTCAGTGCACGCGCAGCCGCGGCCGGAGGCCGGCTCCGCCGGCCGGGAGGCCAGCCGCGGCCGAGCGCACACAAAGACGAGGAAGGGGGGCTCGTGGGGGGAACCGTAGGTTCCACCCACGCTAGAGAGCCGCCAGATACTTGTCCTTCTCCCACTCCGTGACCTGAACGCGGTATTCGTCCCACTCGCGCCGCTTCAGCTCGACGTAGCGCGGG
>DASUCI010000285.1:0-2659 GCA_035762825.1 Gaiellaceae bacterium
GGAGGAGGGGGAGAGTGCTCTGAGGGACTTGCAGAAAGTGCAGAACGCTCTAAGCTTCTTGCAACGATGGCGCGACCGCGCTCATCCAAGCGCGCTTCGGTGCGGATCGACGAGGCCGAGCTCGCGGCCTTCCGCGCCGGCTTGCGCCGCCGCTACACGGACGACGAGATTCTCGAGGAGCTCCGAGCGGCCGCCGAGCGGACCGGTCGCTCGCCCACGATGCGCGAGTTCGCGAGGGACCCGGAGGCACGCGTCCATCCGCAAACCGTCATCGAGCACTTCGGCACGTGGAACGCAGCGAAGCGAGCCGCCGGGCTCTTCCCGCGCAGGTTCCTGACGCGCGACGAGCTCCTCCAGCAGCTCCGGGCACTCGGCGACGAGCTCGGTCGGACCCCGACGGCGCGCGACCTTGCCGCCCGTCGCCGGTCGCTGCCCTCGGCTTCTCTCTATGCGCACACGTTCGGCTCGCTGGGCGAAGCGCTGCGCGAGGCGGGCTTCGAGGTGCTCAGGGGAGAGGAGCGGCTCGAGCGCGCGGTCGAGCAGGGGGCAGCCCTCGCCGTCGACCTCGGCCGCCTGCCGAAGATGGCGGACTGGGCGGAGGCGCGACGCAAGGACTCGGCGCTCCTGTCCGAGTGGCAGGTCTACCGCATGCTCGACGTGCCGCGAGGGGCGTGGACCGCGTTCCAGTACCTCGTGCGTGAACGCCTTCGCGCCAAAGGCGTCGACGTGCTGCCCGACGGGTCGCTAGATGGTTGATGCCATGAGATCGCCGGCTCCGGGGCGCGAGATCGTGGCATCAACCATCTAGGCGGCGCTGATTGACGCGAGGGCTGCGAGGCGCTCGAGGCACGAGACGGCCTCGCGCGGGGCCCGCACCGGAGGCAGGTACGCCTCCTCGCGGTACCGGCGGTCGGGCTTGAAGCGCCGCTCGCGCTCGACGCTGCCGGCGCGTACGTGCAAGAGGCGGCCTTCGCGCACCCCGCGGACGTCGAGGCGCGTACGGAGCGCCGCCGCGGCGATCGTCAACGCGCGCCGGGTCGACGCGAAGTACACGGCCCCGTCGGCGGTCGCGACCCAGAGCGGCCTTGCGCGTCCGCGCGCGAGGTACAGCCTCGCATCCTCGCGGTCGTCGAGCCACGCTGCCGCCATCGCCCCGCGCAGCTCGGAGAGTGCCCGGGGGTCGTGCTTGCGAATCTCCATGAGGGCGAAGATCGCTTCCGAGTCGACCGTCATCTGGGGCTCCGCCCGGTCGATCCGGTAGCGGGCGAGGAGCTCGTCGTCGTTGGTGACGATCCCGTTGTGCACGCCGACGACCGCTCCGTGCCGGATCGGATGGTTGTTCGCGTGGATGTCCGGATGGCCCTTCGTGAAGTCCCGAACGTGGATGAGGGCCTCGCTCGTCTCTGCCGGCACCGCGAGCTCGTCGAGCAGCGCGCTCGCGCCGCCGCGGAGCTTCGTGACCCGTGTCGGCCCGCTGTCACCGCGGTGCGCGTATCCGACCGCGTCGGCACCGCGCTCGGCGATGCCCGCCAACAGAGCCTGGGCGGCCAGCGTCCGGTCGATGGGCGAGTCAGGGTCGAGGCTGAATCCGGCGATGCCGCACATGCGATGGAGTATGGGGCAGGTCAGAGGTCAGTCTGACGCCGACTCATTGTCCTTCCGTGGATCGGACGACACGATGAACGTAGACGCCGCCTGTGGGGACGATGTTTGTGAAGGCCGCGTTGCACCGGAATCGGCTTCGGCGCGGCCGAGACAATCCCTCGCCGGAGCTGTCATCCCTCAAGCGGGGCAACCGCACGACCGATACAAGCGCAGTGGAAGGCCATGCCGCCGAGCATCTCTTCGACGCGCCCGAGGAAGAGACGACCGTAACCGCCGACGAGGCGGCGACCCCGCGCGAGCTTCCGGGCCTCGCCGGCCCCACGGCCGACGACCCGCTGAAGCTCTACGTCCGCCAGATCGGCGACGGGCGCCTGCTGACGCCGGGGCAGGAGCGCGAGCTTGCCCGCCTGAAGGACCTGGGCGACGAGGCGGCGAAGCGCAAGCTCATCGAGTCGAACCTCCGGCTCGTCATGTCGATCACGCGCAACTACACCCGCGCCGAGGTCCCGCTGCTCGACCTCATCCAGGAGGGAAATCTCGGTCTCATCCGTGCCGTCGAGAAGTTCGACTACCGGATGGGCTTCAAGCTGTCCACGTACGCGACGTGGTGGATCAAGCAGGCGATCTCGCGCGCACTTGCCGAGCAGGGGAGGACCATTCGGCTCCCCGTCCACGTCGCCGACCAGGTCCGCAAGGTGACGAAGACCCGGCGGCTCCTCGGCCAGAAGCTCAATCGCGACCCTTCGCTCGAGGAGATCGCTGCCGAGATCGACATCACTCCCGAGCGTGTGCAGGAACTGCTCGAGCTCGTCGTCGACCCGGTGAGCCTCGAGACGCCGATCGGCGAGGGCGATTCCAGCGTCGCCGACCTCATCCCCGATCTGAACGCACAGCAGCCGGAGGTGGAGACAGCCGACCGTGCACGCTCCTCCGAGCTCCTGGAAGCACTCGGCCAACTGCAGCCGCGGCAGCGACGCGTCGTCGTCGAACGCTTCGGTCTCGACGGCGTCCGGCCGCGAACGCTCGAGGAGGTCGGACAGAACCTCGGGATCAC
>DASUCI010000286.1:0-6883 GCA_035762825.1 Gaiellaceae bacterium
GTCCGGGACGGCCGCGTGCCACGCGACCTGGCGCTGACGTGGCTCGAGCAGGTGGCCGACGCGCTCGACCGCGCACATGCGAACGGTGTCGTGCACCGCGACGTGAAGCCGGCGAACCTCCTCCTCGATCGCGACGACAACGTCCACGTCTCCGACTTCGGGATCGCGTCGACGACGGGCGACGACACGTTGACCGCTCCCGGGACCGTGCTCGGGACGGCGGGGTACCTCGCTCCCGAGCAGGCGCGGGGCGAGCCTGCCACGGCGGCGAGCGACCGGTACGCACTCGGTGTCGTGGCGTTCGAGCTCCTCACGGGACGCCGGCCGTTCGCCGGCGACACGCCGACGACGGAGGCGTTCGCGCACATCCACGCGGACGTGCCGAGTGCGACGGCGCTCGATCCGACGCTCCCGGCTCGCGTCGACGAGGTCTTCCGGCACGCGCTCGCGAAGGATCCGGAGGATCGTCCTGCGACCGCCCAGGAGCTCGTTGCCCGGCTGCGGGAGTCGCTCGCGGGGGACGAGATGCCCGCACCGACGCTCGTCCTGCCGGAAGCGCCGGCGGCTCGCGTCGTCCACCGGTCGCACAGAAGGCCGGCCGCAGCCGCCGCCGCGGTCGTCGCGACCGTGATCCTCGCCGTCGGCTTCGTGGCGGCAGCGATCCTGACCTCGGGGGACGACGGCAAGCCCCGCGCGGCCAGGGAGCCGCAGTCGCGCGGCGGGACGTCTTCGCAGACATCCACGACCGAGACGACGACCTCGGAGCAGCCGACGACCGACGTCGCCGACGGCCTCGCGCTGCACGCCGATGGCTACGCCTTGAGTCAGGCCGGCGACTACGAGGCGGCGCTTCCGCTGCTGCGAGCCGCCGTCATCGCGCTGAACGGCTCCGGCCTGATCGACGAGGCGTACGCGAGCTACAACCTCGCGTTCGCGCGCTTCGCGACGGGCCGCTGCGACGGCGTGACGGCTCTCCTCGATCGCTCCGAGCGGATCCAGGGCGAGCGCAGTCAGATCGACGACCTGCGTGGCGAGTGGGAATCGCGCTGCGCTGCCCGGGGGGAGGGCGACGAAGGCGACGGCGAGTCGCCAGGAAAGTCACAGGGCAAGAAGAAGGGCCAGGGCGGGGAAGACTGAGGTCAGCTCGCGTCGGACAGGAGCGCGACGACCTCACCGTCCTCGGGGAAGCGGCCGGCCTCCTGCTTCGAGTAGACCAGGCGGCCGTCGGCGAGCACGTCGAACTGCGACTTCGCGCCAGGCGTGACCTTCGCGTCGACGTCGAGCGCCTCGGAGAGCTCGGCCGCGAGACTCGCGGCCCGTGAGTCGTACCCGCTTCAGGTGGGGCAGTACAAGATCTCGACGGCCACCGGGGCACTCTAGCCAGAGCGTCTGCGACCGCCGTAGACTCGGCCGGTGAACGACGGCGAGCACGAGGTCGAGCGCCTCGAGCAGGCGATCGGCGCGCTGGAGGAGCGGCGCGCGGAGCTCGGCGACGAGGTCGTCGACTCCGCCCTCGGCCCGATGCGTCAGCGCCTCGCCGAGCTGACGACGTCCCAGCGTTCGAGGCGGCGGCAGGTCACCGTGATGTTCGCGGACGTCAAGGGGTACTCGACCCTCGTCGAGAAGCTCGATCCCGAGTGGGTCGGAGGCCTCGTCGACCGGCTCTGGGGCGAGCTCGGGCGGATCGTCGTCGAGAACGGAGGCCGCGTCCTCCAGCACCTCGGCGACGGCGTGATGGCGCTCTGGGGCGGAGAGCACTCGTTCGAGGACGACGCGGAGAAAGCCGTGCGCGCGGGCGTGGCCATGCTCGAGGCGATGCAGAGCTTCGAGTCCGACCGCGTACGCGCCGGCACGCTGCAGCTGCGCATCGGGATCAACACGGGGCTCGTTCACCTCGGCCACGTCGGTGTGACGGACGAGTTCAGGGCGACGGGCGACACGGTCAACGTCGCGGCGCGCCTCGAGTCGAACGCCGAGCCGGGGACGGTGCTGATCAGCCGCTCGACCTACAACCAGGTGCGCGGCGTCTTCGACGTCTCGCACGTCGGCGAGCTCGAGCTGAAGGGGCGAGCCGAAGCCGTCAGCGCGTATCGCGTCGATCGGCTGCGGCCGCGGGCGTTTCGCGTCCGAGCGCGCGGCTTCGAAGGCCTCGAGACACGGATGGTCGGCCGGGGCGCGCACCTCTCGCGGGTCGTCGAGGCGCACCGCGCGACGACCGAGAGCGGCGAGCCGCGCCTCGTCGTCGTCAGCGGCGAGCCGGGCATCGGCAAGTCACGGCTTCTCTTCGAATACCGAGACTGGATCGAGACGGAGTCCACGATCCGGGTGAGGTGGTTCGAGGGCCGCTGCCTGCCGGACACGGTCGAGCGTCCCCTCGGCCTGATCCGCGACGTCTTCGCCAACCGGTTCGAGATCTCGGACGACGACGATCCGGAGACGGTCGCCGACAAGCTCGTCGCCGGTCTGGCGGCCGTCGACATGACTGCGCCTCACCTCCCGGCGACACTCGGCTGGCTTCTCGGCTTCGCGCCCAACGTGGGCGAGGAGGACCGCCAAGGGCTTCAGATGCGGCGCAAGCTCGCACTCGACGACCTCGCCCAGCTGTTGTGCGACCTCGGCAGCGCGACCCCCTCGGTCGTCGTCCTCGAGGACCTGCACTGGGCTGACCCAGGGTCGCTCGACCTGATCGAGCGGGTCGTGTCCGGGGAGCCCCGTGGGCTCGTGATCGTCGGGACTGCGCGTTCGCTTCTCGGTGAGGAGCGTCCCGCGTGGCTGTCCGCCGGCGCGCTCGGCCCCGGTCACGACGTCGTCCCGCTCGAGCACCTCCCGCCCGACGACGCCCGTGAGCTCGTCACGCACATCCTGCGCTATGCCGACAGAGCCCCTGAGGCGCTCGTGAGCCGCGTCGTCGACGAGGCGGACGGCAACCCGTTGCACGTCGAGGAGCTGATCAAGATCTTCATCGACGACGGCGTGATCGTGCCGGCCGGGCCGATGTGGGAGGTCGACGAGGAGCGGCTACAGGATCACCGTGTCCCAGACACGTTAACGGGCGTCCTGCAGGCCCGTCTCGACCGTCTTCCGCCGAGCCAGTTCAAGGCGCTCCAGCGCGCGAGCGTCTTCGGTCGCTTCTTCTGGGCGGACGCCGTCGCGGCGCTCGGCGACGACGCCGACGGCTCGGCGATCGCCGGCCTGGTCGACTCCGAGCTCGTCTTCCCACGGACGCCCAGCCGGTTCCAGCACACGACGGAGCTCGCCTTCAAGCACGAGTTCACGCGTGCCGTCGCATACGACACGATCGCGCTCGCGGAACGCCCCGAGCTGCACCGGCGCGCGGCGGCCTGGCTCGACCGCTCGAGCGGCTTGCGAACCGGGGAGCTCGCGCTCGAGATCGCGCGCCACTACGACGAAGCCGAGGACCGCGACGCGGCGTTCGCGTGGTACGAGCGCGCGGCGCGGCACTCGGAGAACCAGAGCGCGTACGACGACGCCGGCCGACTGTGGAGCATCGCGGCGGAACGGGCGACGACCCAGCAGGACCGAGACCGGGCGCTCGTCTCGCTCGGCTACGCGAACGTCGTCGCCGGCGACTTCGAGGGCGCGCGGGCGCTCCTGCTCGGACTGCGCACCAGCGATGCAGCCGACGACCCGGAAGCCATCGCGACCCAGATGTTCGTGCGCGCCGAGCTCGCCCGGATCGCGATCTTCCTCGACGGGGACTTCGCCGGCGCTCGCGAGCTCCTCACGGAGGGGCTCGAGATGGCGACCGGCGCCGAGACGGTCCGCGCCGAGCTCATGCTTCGCCACCAGCTCGGGAACCTCGCGATCTGGACCGGCGACTACGAGGAGGCGATCCGAATCCACGAGGCGAACGTCGAGCGCGCGGGCGAGGGCGCGGAGTTCTACCGCCGCGGCTGGGGCCTCAACAGTCTCTGCTTCGCGCTCACCCAGTCGGGCGAGCTCGACCGCGCCCTGTCCGTGGCCGACCGCGTGATCAGGGCTGCAGACGAGCTGGGCGACCCTCGCCTCCGCATGGGTGGCATCGCGCAGAAGGGCGTCGTCGCGCTCGTTCGCCAGGAGTGGACGGAGGCGCTCGCCTGGTTCGGCGAGGCGCAGGAGCTGAACCGGCGCAACGGCGACCCGGAGAAGTTCAGCACGGTTGCGAACTACCTCGGGGAGGCGGCGCTCGGCGCAGGCCTGCTGCCGCGCGCCACGACGCAGTTCGCCGAGGCGCTCGAGATCGGCCGCCGCGCCGGAGCGGTGCCCGAGCAGCTTCGTGCTCTCGCGGGTCTCGCCGGCGTCGCGGCTGCGGAGGGCGACCGTGAGCTGGCTGAGGAAGGGCTCGCAATGGTCTGCGCTGACCCGGCGGCGTACAGCGAGATTCGCCGTTTCGTACGGACCGCCACCGAGCGCTACGGGCTCACGGTCGGCGAGCCGATCCATGATCGCCTCGAGGTGCTGGAGCGTCTCGAGGCAGTTGCCGCCGGGCAGGTCACCGCCGGCTGAGTCGACGACGAGAGGAGCGCGGATGGGCGGGAACTACGACGCAGTCGTGGTCGGAGGAGGAGTCGGCGGGGCGTATGCGGCATGGCGTCTTGCGACGGGGACGGTGTCGGGGACGTCGCCGATCCCACAGGATCCGGCCGACCGCTCGATCGCGCTCGTCGAGCGCTCCGACCGGATCGGCGGCCGCCTCGAGTCGCTCCTCCCGCCCGAGATGGAGAACCTCCGCGCCGAGTTCGGCGGGATGGGCTACACGAGCAACGACACACTCCTGAACGACCTCGTCGAGCTGTTCTCACTTCCGTCCGAGCCCTTCCCGCGCGGCGGCGATGACAATCTCTTCTACCTCCGGGGCACGCGCTTCACGGCGAAGCAGTCGCACGACCCGACCTTCACTCCTCCATACCAGCTCCCGTCGGCCGACAACGGCGTCGATCCGCGGAAACTCGTACCGAACGCGATCGAGAGGGTCTTCCCCGGCTCCTCGACGTGGACGCAGAAGCAGTGGGATCAGGCGACCTCGAAGCCCTTCAACGGGCGGAGCCTGAACGACATGGGCTTCTGGAACTTCCTCTCGCTGGCCATGACGAACGAAGAGCTCTCGTACGCGCGTGACGCGTCCGGGCACTTCTTCGAGGTCGCGAACTGGAACTGCGCCCAGGCGCTGCCCTGGTACATGCTCGACGGCAACGCGACGTACAGCACGCTCACGGACGGCTACGACCAGCTGCCGCTGACGTTGGCGCAGTCGTTCGCGGGAGCGGGTGGGCAGACGTTCATGAGCACGCCGGTCCTCAGCGTGCAGCAGGGAACGTCGGGAATGGAAGTCGTCGCCGAGGGCGGCCAGACGTTCCAGGCGAGCGTCGTCGTGCTCGCGCTCCCGCGGCGCGCGCTCGAGCTGCTCGACTCGCAGGTGCTCACGGCGGCGCGTCCGCTCGTCACGTCCGTCACGGGCCAGCCCGTGATGAAGGTCTTCTGCTGCTACGACCAGCCGTGGTGGAGCGAGCTCGGGATCACGGCGGGCTCGAGCGGGACCGACCTCCCGCTCGGGCAGGTCTGGTACTTCGGCCCGGACAGCGACTCGAATCCGAACTCGCTGCTGCTCGCGGCCTACAACGACACGCTGAACCCGACCTTCTGGGAGGGCATCGCCTCCGGGCCACGTTTCCCGAGCGGGGAAGGAGGCGATCCGCACTGGGCCGAGCAGTCGACGAGCGCGTACATGGTCGACGAGCTGCAGCGCCAGCTCGCGGAGATGCACGGCGTGACTCCTCCCGACCCGTACAGCGCTGCGTGGATGGACTGGTCCGACGATCCCTACGGCGGCGCGTTCAACTCGTGGAACGTCGGCGTCGACGTCGCGACGGTCGCGAGCTCGATCCTGCGGCCCGACTCGTCGGTACCGCTCTATGTCTGCGGTGAGGCGTATTCGCACGACCAGGGCTGGGTCGAGGGCGCGCTCGACACCGCCGAACAGGTCGTCGAGATGCTCGGCGTCGAAGCGCCGGCCGGAGGCAGCTTCAGATCGTCTTGAACTGCTCGAACGGCTGGCGGCAGCTGTCGCAGTAGCGGATCGAGCGACACGGCGTCGGGCCGAAGAGGTTCTCGAGCCGCGTCTCCGTCGAGCCGCAGTACGGGCAGCGGAAGCCGCGCTGGAGCTGCACGAGCTCGATCCTTCCGGCGGCCGGCCTCGGAGTGGGCGGCGCGAAGCCGGCCGCGCGTAGCTTCTCGCGCCCCTCGGACGTGATGTCGTCGGTCGACCACGAGTCGTCGAGTCGGACGGTCACGTCCGGCTCCGCGCCGAGCTCCGCGATCCGCGCCTCCATCGCCCGTTGCATCACCTCGAGCGCCGGGCAGCCCATGAACGTCGGGGTGAAGTCGACGCGCACGGTGCCGTTCTCGACCACGACGTTCTTCACGACGCCGAGGTCGACGATCGAGATGACCGGGATCTCCGGATCCGGGATCTCGGCCAGCGCGTCCCAGACCTCGGCTGCGGTCACCATTGCGCCCCCGCCGGGGCCGAGCGCCGGACCGAGGTCATCTCTTCCCAGAACGGCTCGAACTCGTCGGAGAGCTCGCGCTCGGTCGGCTCCGCCGCGTCGAGCTCGAACCCGAGGTCGCGGACGCGCTCGACGAGGCGAGGGCGAAGGCCACCGTCGAGGACGCCGAGCGCGGACGGCCACTGGGCTTCGAGCGCGTCACGAAAGCGATCCTCGTCCCGCAGCCGCTGGGCCCACATCTCGGCGTGCATGCGGTGGTAGACCTCCTCGCGGTCCATCTTGGCCGCGAGCCCGGCGAGCTCGGTGTCGTCGGACGACTTCAGCGCCTCGATACGGATCGCGTCCGCCGTCTCGTACAGCAAGTGCCGTGCGATCGT
>DASUCI010000287.1:0-3984 GCA_035762825.1 Gaiellaceae bacterium
TCAAGACCCTGGGGGCGGTCGTCGACCACTACAACGGCTGCTTCAAGCTCGGGCTCAACGCCGGACAGAAGCGCGATCTCGTCGAGTTCCTGAAGAGTCGCTAGCGGCAGGAGGAGGAAGCACCAGCACTCGGAGGTTGCACGGTGACGGATCGGAGGCCGAACAGGGTCCTGCCGGATCACGAACAAGCTCCTTCACTCACCCACGGTGCGGCCGAAGGAGCGTGCCGCCCCGGCTGCACCCGCTCGGCTTGCCCTTCCGAGTACGCCCCTGAAGCGAAGCGCGGCAGCTAGATGGCACCCAT
Organism: Gaiellaceae bacterium; assembly: GCA_035762825.1. Classification (GTDB taxonomy): domain Bacteria; phylum Actinomycetota; class Thermoleophilia; order Gaiellales; family Gaiellaceae; genus GMQP-bins7. The sequence continues at coordinate 305 of DASUCI010000287.1, forward strand.
AGGCCGCGCCGCGCTGATCGTGACCCTCGGGCTCGTCCTCTACGCGACCCTCGTCGGCGGCTACGCCGCGCTGCGCGGCCGGCGGAGGCTCGCGGAGTCGGCGCGTAACGCCCTCCTCGCCTCCTTCGCGACGACCGGAGTCGCCTCGGCCGTGCTCGTCATCGGCTTCCTCCGCCACGACTTCTCGCTCGTCTACGTGGCCGAACACTCGAGCCGCGAACTGCCGCTCGCCTACGTCCTTGCCGGGTTCTGGAGCGGGCAGGCGGGCTCGCTGCTGCTGTGGATGCTGGTGCTGACCGGGATGAGCTCGGCTGCCGTGCTCCTCAACCGGCGCCTCCTCGTTCAGGCGTTGCCCTGGACCGTTCCCGTCCTCGCCGCCGTCGCGTGCTTCTTCGCGCTGGTCCCCGTTTTCGTGTCGAGCCCGTTCGCGACTCGACCCGCTCCTCCGAACGGCGCCGGCATGAACGTGAGCCTGCAGAACCCGTACATGCTCGCGCACCCCCCGCTTCTCTACCTGGGCTACGTGGGACTGACGATCCCGTTTGCCTTCGCGATGGCCGCGCTCCTCTCGCGACGAACGGACGAGCGCTGGCTGGTCGCAACGCGCCGCTGGACGCTCGCCTCCTGGACGTTCCTGGGAATCGCGATCCTGCTCGGAGCCAAGTGGGCCTACGAGTCGATCGGATGGGGCGGCTACTACGCCTGGGATCCCGTCGAGAACGCCGCGTTGATGCCGTGGCTCGCCGCCACGGCATTCCTGCACTCCGTGATGGTGCAGGAGAAGAAGGCGATGCTCCGTGTCTGGAACGTCATCCTCGTCACGCTGGCCTTCTGCCTCGCCCTCTTCGGCACATTCCTGACGAGGAGCGGGGTGATCAACTCGATCCACAGCTTCGCCCGGTCGTCGATCGGTGCCTGGTTTCTTGCCTTCATCGCGATCGTCGTGGGCGCGTCAATCGTGCTGATCCTCCTTCGTCTGCCCTATCTGCGCTCGCAGTCGCGGCTCGAGTCGCTCGCTTCGCGGGAGGCAGCCTTTCTCTACAACAACCTGTTGCTCGTCGCGCTCGCGCTCACGATTCTCTGGGGTGTCGTGTTTCCGCTCGTCTCCGAGGCCGTGCGCGGCACGGCGGTGACGGTCGGGCCGCCGTACTACAACTTCTTCCTTCGCGCCTTCGGCCTGCCCCTCTTGCTTCTCATGGGGATCGGCCCGCTCATCGCCTGGCGCCGCGCCTCGCTTCGCTCGCTTGCCCGAAGCCTGGCCGGGCCGGCCATCGCCGCCGGAGTCGTGGGCGCCCTCCTCCTTGCCGCCGGTGCAGGCTCCAGCCCGCCCGCCCTCATCGCGTACACCTTCTCCGTCTTCGTCCTCGTTGCCATCGGGCTCGAGTTCGTCCGCGGGACGCGCGCGCGAAGGTCACTGGGCGCCGAGAGCTGGATCGGCGCGTTCGCGTCTCTCATCGCTCGGAACCGGCGACGCTACGGCGGTTACATCGTGCACGCGGCCGTAGTCCTGCTCGCGATCGGCGTTGCGGGGTCGAGCGCCTACGGAAGCACTGCAAGTGCGCGCCTGCAGCCCGGACAGACCATGGCCGTGGGCAGCTACACGCTCGGCTATCTCGGCTCGACATTCCGGCAGGGGCGGAACCACGACGAGCTCAGAGCGCAGCTCGCGGTCAGCCGCGACGGCACGCCGATGGGCGTGGTCGCGGCTGGCAAGAACCGCTATCACGTCGAAGCCTTCTTTTCGAGCGCGGTTGCCATCCGCACGGATTGGCTGCGGGCCGAAGACCTCTTCGTCATCGGCGAAGACTTCAACCGCGACGGCTCGGTGGACCTCAAAGTCCTCGTCAATCCACTCGTCGGATTGATCTGGGTGGCGGGGGTCGTGTTCCTGCTCGGCTCCGTCATCACTCTCTGGCCCGACGCCCGTGAACAACGACGCCTCGCGCGACGCATGCGCGAGGTGGAAGTGCTGGCGCACGCGTGATGGCGACGCTCGCGCTCACCGTCGTCTTCGCGGCCGCAGCGGGACTCTTCGTCGTGCAGCCCATCCTGCGCCCGCGGTCGCGACTCGACGGGCGCATCCAGAGTGTCGACGACGAAGACAAGCACCTCGCGGTGATCGAGCGTCGTGACCGCGCGCTCGCGGCGCTGACGGAGCTCGAGTTCGATCACCGCACGGGGAACGTGTCGGATGTCGACTACCGCGAGCTGATCGCGCCGCTTCGTCGCGAGGCAGCCGAGGCGCTGAAGGCTCTCGAGCGCGCGGAGTCGGCCGAGCGTGCCATGGATGCGAAGAGAGCCGGACGCCCCCGCGCGAGACTCGCGGCCGCAAGGCACTGCCGGTGACGATCTCGGGCCGTTGCTCGCGAGGCATTGTCGCGAGCGGAGTGTTCGTGATGCTCTTCCTCGTGTTCGCAGCCGTCCTCGTGCTCGACGTTTCGTCGGCCGTCGCGAGCGAGCGCCGCCCGACGCTCGCCGAGCTCGAGCGCGAGGTGATGTGTCCGACCTGCCAAACGCCGCTCGAACTCTCGGACGCTCCGATCGCGGAGCGGATGCGCGTGTTCATCCGTGCACGCATCGCTGCCGGCGACACGAAGAGCGAGATCAAGGCGAAACTCGTCGCGGACTTCGGCGAGGGAGTCCTCACAGCCCCTCCAACGCATGGGTTCGGTCTGCTCGCCTGGGTCCTTCCGTTCGCAGGTCTCCTCGGATTCGGCGCCGCGATCGGCGTCGTCGCCTGGAGATGGACGCGCGTCGATGGGCTCGGCCCTGAGCGTGCGGGGCAAAACGACGATGGTCGGTTCGACCTCGACCCGGCGGTCGAGCGCCGGCTGGACGAGGAGCTCGCTCGCTTCGACGTTTGACGTCGTTCCGAGCCAACGGAGAGCCCGCGGTCGACGGATCCGCTTCAGCACGCAGCCCACGGCGCCTTCCATGGGGTGCTTCCTGGCCGCGAATGGGTCGGCCGCCCGATTGGGGTCGCTCGAGCCGCGGGGCATGCTGTGAGCCAGGATCCAAAGGAGGCACGATGCGACGATCGCCTGCATCGCCGAGGGGCAGCGCCGACGCGCGGGGTCGCCTGTCGGTAAGCACGGCGCGAGCCGTGACACGAAGGACTGGTGACGATGCGTAGCTCACGCCTTCACCGATTGGGCGATCTCGGACAGAGCGTCTGGATCGACTACCTCTCGCGCGACCTGCTCGAAACGGGCGAGCTTGCGCGACTGATCGAGAAGGACGCCGTCGTCGGGGTCACCTCGAACCCCACCATATTCCAGAAGGCCATCGCGAGCGGTTCGGCCTACGACGACCAACTGTCGAGTCTGCGCGACGAGCAGCGGGACCCGAAGGAGCTCTTCTACGAGCTCGCCGCTCGCGACGTCGCGACCGCGTCCGATCTCCTTCTCCCAATCTGGACGTCGACGGGCGGGCGCGACGGCTACGTCTCCTGGGAGATCGACCCCAACCTCGCCGACGACCGCCGCGCGAGCTACGAAGAGGCGCAGCGCCTGCACGCGTGGATCGACCGCCGAAACCTGTACGTGAAGATCCCCGCCACCGAGGCAGGTGTCGGCGCGATCGAGGACATGGTCGCCGCCGGCAAGAACATCAACGTGACCCTGATCTTCTCGTTGCAGCGCTACCGGGAGGTCGTCGAGGCGTACGTCCACGGTCTCGAG
>DASUCI010000288.1:0-7123 GCA_035762825.1 Gaiellaceae bacterium
ACCGCCCGCACGCCGAGCAGCTTCGGCCCCTTCGCCGCCCAGTCGCGCGACGACCCGGACCCGTACTCCTTCCCGGCGAGGACGACGAGCGGCGTGCTCTCGACGCGGTAGCGCTCGGCCGCGTCGAAGATCGTCATCTCCTCGCCCGACGGCACGTGCACCGTCCACGTTCCCTCGGATCCAGGGACGAGCTGGTTGCGGAGGCGGACGTTCGCGAACGTGCCGCGCACCATCACCTCGTGGTTGCCGCGTCGCGAGCCGTATGAGTTGAAGTCCTTGCGCTCGACGCCGTGCTCGACCAGGTAGCGGCCGGCCGGCGCGTCGGGCTTGATCGACCCGGCGGGCGAGATGTGGTCGGTCGTGACGGAGTCGCCGACGGACACGAGGCAGCGCGCTCCGACGACGTCCTCCACGGCTCCCGCTTCGAGGGGCATGCCGTCGAAGTACGTCGGGAGTCGCACGTAGGTCGAGGCGGGATCCCAGTCGAACAGCTCGCCTTCCGGCACCGGGAGCGAGCGCCAGGTCTCGTCCCCCGTGAAGACGTCCGCGTACGTGGCGCGGAACATCTCCTCGCCGATCGCTCCGGCGACGGTCTCGCGCACCTCGTCGGGCGACGGCCAGATGTCGGAGAGGAACACGTCCTCGCCGTCCGACCCGACGCCGATCGGCTCGGTCCCGAGGTCGACGTCCATCCGCCCAGCGAGCGCGTAGGCGACGACCAGCGGCGGAGACGCGAGGTAGTTCGCCTTAACCTCCGGGTGGATGCGGGCCTCGAAGTTGCGGTTTCCCGAGAGCACCGCACAGACGACGAGGTCACCCTCGGCGACGCCCCCGGAGATCTCCGGGGGGAGCGGGCCGGAGTTGCCGATGCAGGTCGTGCAGCCGTACCCGACCGTGTGGAAGCCGAGTTGCTCCAGGTACGGCGTGAGGCCGGCCTTGTCGTAGTACTCCGTGACGACCTTCGAGCCGGGGGCGAGGCTCGACTTGACCCAGGGCTTGCGCGTCAGGCCGCGCTCGACCGCCTTCTTCGCCACGAGCCCCGCGCCGACCATCACGGCGGGGTTGGACGTGTTCGTACAGGACGTGATCGCGGCGATCACGACGGCGCCGTGGTCGAGGTGGAACGACTCGCCCTCGAAGGTCACCTCGACGGCGGACTTCTCGGCGAGGACGAGGCGAGGTCCTGTCGCGATCGCTGCATCGGCGGCTGCCGGCTCGGGCTCACTGCCGGGTGCGGCCGAGGCGAGCGGGTCGCTGGCGGGAAACGTCTCGGCGACGGCCTCGTCGTGAGCGTTCCCGTAGTCGACGCCGAAGGTTGGGAGCGTGTCCATGAACGCGCGCTTCGCATCGCGCAGCGGCACGCGATCCTGGGGCCGCCGCGGGCCGGCGAGCGACGGTTCGACCGACGAGAGGTCGAGCTCGATCACTTGCGAGTAGGTCGCGGGCTCGCCGGGCTCGTGCCAGAGCGCGTTCTCCTTGCAGTACGCCTCGACGAGCGCGATCTGCTCCTTGGAGCGCCCGGTGAGCCGGAGGTACCGCAGCGTCTCGTCGTCGACGGGGAAGAAGCCGCACGTCGCCCCGTACTCGGGCGACATGTTCCCGATCGTCGCGCGGTCCGCCAGCGGAAGCGTCTCCAGCCCGTGGCCGAAGTACTCGACGAACTTCCCGACGACGCCGGCCTCACGGAGGATCTGGGTGACGGTGAGCACGAGGTCGGTGGCCGTGGAGCCCTCGGGCAGCGCGCCGGTCAGCCGGAACCCGACGACCTGTGGCACGAGCATCGAGATGGCCTCGCCGAGCATCGCGGCCTCGGCCTCGATCCCGCCCACACCCCAGCCGAGCACGCCGAGGCCGTTGATCATCGTCGTGTGCGAGTCGGTCCCGACGAGCGTGTCGGGGAAGGCGACTCCGTCGCGCTCGTCGACGACGCGGGCGAGGAACTCGAGGTTCACCTGGTGGACGATGCCCGTGCTGGGGGGGACGACCTTGAAGTTGTCGAACGCGCCCTGCCCCCAGCGCAGGAATGCGTAGCGCTCGCGATTCCGCTCGAACTCGAGCTCGGCGTTCCGGAAGATCGCGCGCCGCGTCGCGAACTCGTCGACCTGCACCGAGTGGTCGATCACGAGCTCGACTGGCAAGAGCGGGTTGATCCTCTTCGGGTCGCCGCCGAGGTCGTCCATCGCGTTCCGCATCGCGGCGAGGTCGACGACCGCCGGCACCCCCGTGAAGTCCTGGAGGAGCACCCGGCCGGGCGTGAACGAGATCTCCCGCGCGGGCTGCGCGGTCGCGACCCAGCCGGCGACGGCCTCGACGTCGGCCGCCGTGACGCCGACGCCGTCCTCCATGCGCAGGACGTTCTCCAGGAGGACGCGCAGGGTGTACGGCAGGCGCAGGATGTCGTGGCTCGACTGGAGCGCCTCCAGGCGGAAGATCTCGCGGCTCGTACTCCCGAGGTCGAGCGTCGAGCGCGCGCCGAAGCTGTTCGGATGGGCCACGTCTCGATTCAACCAGACCCGTCTCGAGCCCGACCTTGTGACACTGTGTCACTTGGCTTCATCTTCTCGAGGCCGCGTTCTGTCAACGTCTGCTCGCTCGGACGGAGGTGGCGGGTCACCGCCTGCGCGTACGGCCTCCCGACGCGGCGCGCGTACGAGGCGAACCCCTCGTCCCGTACAGGTCGCAGGTCTTCGGTGTAGGGGTCGAGGACGTGCTGGCGCCCGACCTTGCGCGCCGAGTTGAAGAAGGCGAGACCCATCCCGACGGAGACCTCCAGCAGCGAGCGCTGCTCACGGTCTGCCTCCGCCACGAGGCCCTGGTAGGCCGCCGCGAGCTCGGGCGGAGTCGGAAGCCCCTTCGCATCTTCGCGGAGGTCCGCGAGCGAGCGCTTCAGGCCCTCGATCTCGAGCGGTGGGATGTCGATCAGGCGCGCGGTCGTGCCGCTCGCTCCCTCGAGCGAGGCGAGGAGGTCGTCCACCGACGAGAACTCCGCCTCCCTTGCGAGCACGCCGGCGTCTTTCAGCTCGGAGACGAGCGCGTCGAGGTAGACGCGTGTCCCCTTGGTGACGTCGGCCGCGCCGGCCAGCAGCCACAGCGGCGAGAACCCGAACGCGAGGATCGATCCGAGCTCGACGACGTTCCCGCCCGCCTTGCGGACGGCGAGCTTCTTCGGCGAGGACTCGTGCTCGTCCGCGACCACCTCCGCGTCGCGCTTGACTCCACCCACCAGCTCGACGGTGATGCGCAGGAGGTTCTTCGCGGTCGCCTCGTAGAAGCGCGACTTGCGGACGAGCCTCGGCAGCACGAGCTCGGCCGTCTCGTGGATCGTGCCCCCGAGCGCCGCGGCCACCGCGCGAAGGATCCTCTCGGGCACCGAGACGAGGTACTTGGTCGCGCGGCGCACGCGCTAGCTCTCGATCGGCTTCGCGCCGACCGCGATGCCGCCGAACGCGGAGAAGCCGGTCACCCGCAGGGTGGGTGCGTCCGGATCGTCGGGCTCGGGCACGTCGACTGCCACGCCTCCGGCGAGCGACCGAACGTCCGACTCGACCCGCCAACCCGCGGGCACCCGGAGCGCGATTCCGCCGAACAGCGAGCCGAGCTCGAGTCGCGCATCCGGGGCGAGCATCGCCTCGCGCAGGTCCACGGCGATCCCGCCGAGCCAGGTGAACATCGAGCCGCCCCGGAAGGCCTGCGCGCGACTCTTCAACTCGATTCCGTCGAGGATCGCGACGAGCCTGAGCTCGTCGCGGTCGGCGTCTCCGCGCGACGGAAACGCGCGCTTCAGGAACGAGGCGGACGCGAACGTGCCGGCCCAGAACCCGACCTTGAACACCAGGAGCGTGCGGAAGAGTCGCACGGCCGCAGGGTACCCCCGCGCATCTAGCATGGCCCCGATGGAGGCCGAGACGATCCGCGCGCTGCTGGAGCAGGCATTCCCGCGCGCGGCGGAGCTCGCGGTCGAGGATCGCACGGGCACGGGCGACCACTTTCAGGTGACGGTCGTGAGCTCGGACTTCGACGGCGTCTCGCTCATCGACCAGCATCGCCGCGTGAACGACGTGCTTGCCTCGCCCCTCGCCGACGGCTCGATCCACGAGCTTCGGATTCGAACGAAAGGAACGACATGAAGACCCTGAACGAGCAGATTTCCGACGTGATCGAGGACGAGCCCGTCGCCGTCTTCATGAAGGGGACGCCACAGATGGTGATGTGCGGCAACTCGCACCGGGCGCTGCAGGCGCTGCATGCGGCCGGCGCGCCGATCACGGCAGTCGACATCCTTCCCGACCCGCGGATCCGGCAGGAGCTCTCGTCGATCTCGGGCTGGCCGACGATCCCGCAGGTCTTCGTCAAGGGCGAGCTCATCGGCGGGGCTGACATCACGGAAGAGCTCGCCGAGTCCGGCGAGCTCCGTCAGAAGCTCGACGAGGCCCTCGGCGCCGAGCGCGCGCAGGACGTCAAGGTCGTCGAGATCGAGCTGGCCTAGCCGTTACGCCGCTGCGATGCGGTCGGCGAGCTCGCGCGAGATCGCGTGGTCGCCCGACGCGGTGCGGACGGTGACCGGCCCTCCGAACGGCGCCTGCTCGACCATCTCCACGCCGGCGTCCGGAACCAGGCCGAGCTCACCGAGGTAGCGGAGGAGCTCGGGATCGCCATCGGGAACGCGTGCGATCGAGCCGCGCGTTCCGGGCTCAAGGTCGAGCAGTGACTGGTTCTCGCCGTGCACGAGCCGGAGCTCGCGGTCGGGGATCGGGTCTCCGTGCGGATCGTGGGTCGGGAACCCGAGCTCCGCGTCGATCTTCGCCTCGAGCTCCTCGGAGAGGGCGTGCTCGAGCAGCTCGGCTTCCGCGTGCACCTCGTCGAGGGACAGGCCGAGACGGTCAACGAGGTAGCGCTCGAGCAGGCGGTGGTGGCGGACGACCTCGAGCGCGCCGCGGCGGCCTTCCTCGGTGAGCGCGACGCCACGGTATGGCAGGCGCTCGACGAGCCCGAGGTCGGCGAGACGTTTCGTCATCGCCGTCGCCGACGGGGCGCTCACGCCCATGCGGCGCGCGAGGGCGGACGTCGTCACGCGCTCCCCTGACGACTCGAGGACGTAGATGGCCTTCAGGTAGTCCTGGACGGCGACGGTGAGGTCGGGAGAAGGGGCTCGCATTTCGCGCGTCTTAGGTTACACTCCGAATCGGAATTAGTCATGGCTAAAACACGGCTCACCCGCGGAAAGCTCCTGGCCGCCGCCGCACCGCTCGCGGCGATTCCGATCGCGGGCAGGTTCGCGCTGGACGACAACGCCGCGGCGGGCGGGCACGACCATGCGAGCCACGCTCGTCAGCGGTCGCTCGCGACCCACGAGCGGGGCGCGATGGGCCATGCGGCGATGATCGGGGCCGAGGTTCCCGCCGTCGGCGGTCCGAACGACCTCGACGCGCTGCTGTACCCGCCGCCTGCGCTGCCGTACGAGCCAGGGCGCGTCCGCGAGTACGACCTCACCGCGAGCGACGTCGAGCTCGAGGTCGCGCCTGGCGTGTTCTTCCCGGCGTGGGTGTACAACGGCACCGCTCCCGGCCCCGTCATCCGCGCGACCGAGGGCGACCGTCTCCGCGTGAACTTCGTCAACGGCGGGTCGCATCCGCACACGATTCACTTCCACGGCATCCACCCGACGAATATGGACGGGGTGTTCGAGGTCGTCGAGCCTGGCGGCCGGTTCACGTACGAGTTCGAGGCGAAGCCGGCGGGGCTGCACCTTTACCACTGCCACGCGACTCCGCTGAAGAAGCACATCCACAAGGGCCTCTACGGCGCGTTCATCGTCGACCCGAGGGAGCCACGCCCGCCTGCGCAGGAGCTCGTGATGGTGATGAACGGCTTCGACACGGACGCCGACGGCGGGAACAACTTCTACACGGTCAACGGGCGCTCGTTCTACTACGCGAAGTACCCGATCCGCGTGCAACGCTCCGAGCTCGTCCGGATTTACCTCGGGAACCTCACCGAGTTCGACCTGATCAACTCGCTCCACCTGCACGCGGACTTCTTCCGGTACCAGCCCACGGGCACCGGCGACTACTGGGAGTACACGGACACGGTGATGCAGTGCCAGGGCCAGCGCGGCGTGCTCGAGATCCAGTTCGCGAACACGGGGACGTTCATGTTCCACGCGCACCAATCGGAGTTCGCCGAGCTGGGCTGGATGGGCTTCTTCGAGGTCGAGTGACGCTCGAGACGACAGCCGATCCGGCCGAGGCCGCGAAGCGGACGCCTTCAGGGCTTTTCGCGCGAGCGGAATCCGCGCCAGCGGATTCCGACTCTGCGCAGGAGGTCGACTAGTGGAGGCGCAGTCCGCGGCACCGGCTCGCAGCCGGCTCGACTGGCGGATCTGGGCTGTCGTGCCGGTGCTGCTGCTCGCGCTCGTGGTCGGTCTCGTCGTGAACAGCGGGTCCTCGCTCGCCGACCTCGTGGGGACGAATCCGCCGCCCGCCGACGAGTTCGACATCCGGCGCGTCGAGTTCTCGCCGGGCGAGATCCGGATCACCGTCCGGAACCCGCAGCCGGACGACCTGACGATCGCCAACGTCAACGTCGACGACGCGATCGTGCCGTTCACGGTCGACGGCCCGACCACGCTCGGGCGGCTCCGGTCGAGCACGATCGTGGTGCCGTACGACTGGGTCGACGGCGACCCGATCACGGTCGGAGTGACGAGCTCGACCGGCATCGAGACCGTCGAGGAGATCCCGGCCGCGATCGAGACTCCACAGCCGTCCGTCGAGGGCTTCTTCGGCTACGCGCTGATCGGCTTCCTCGTCGGCGTGCTGCCGGTCGCGCTCGGGCTTCTCTGGCTGCCTGCGCTGCGTCAGGCGAGCCCCACGTGGCTCTCGGCCTTCATGGCGTTCACCGGTGGGCTGCTGACGTTCCTCGGGGTCGAGGCGTTGTCGGAGGCGTTCGAGCTGCAGGCCGGGCTCCCGGCGTCGCTCGGCGGCTCGGGTCTCGTCCTCCTCGGCGTCGCGCTGAGCTTCCTCGGGATGACCGCGCTCGCAGGGCGCCTCACGCGCGGGGCGGCGGCGACCGGGCTCACGCTCGCGTTCCTCATCGCGGTCGGTATCGGCCTGCACAACCTGGG
>DASUCI010000289.1:0-5689 GCA_035762825.1 Gaiellaceae bacterium
GCGCGACTCGATCACGAGGAACGTCACCAGGAGCACGGCCGAGACGGCCAACATCCCGAGCGTTCGCGCGGTGCCCCAGCCGACCTCGTTCCCGTTCACGATCGCGTAGACCGCGAGCATCAGCGCCGCCGTCACGGTCACCGCCCCGGCGATGTCGAGCCTCTGCGAGGCGGTCGCGACGCGCGCGGACGGGATGAGCATGACCGAGAGGACGACGACCGCGATCCCGACCGGGACGTTGACCAGGAAGATCCAGTGCCAGTCGAGCACGTCGGTGAGAACGCCGCCGAGCAGCACGCCGATCGATCCCCCTCCGGACGCGACGAAGCCAAAGACGCCCATTGCCTTCGCCCGCTCGGCCGGCTCCGTGAACAGCGTCATCATCAGCGACAGCGCGACTGCGGACACCACGGCGCCACCGATGCCCTGCACGGCGCGGGCGCCGACGAGCATCTCCTGCGACGTCGCGAAGCCGCACGCCAGCGACGCGAGCGTGAACAGCGTGATCCCGAGCAGGAACAACCGCCGGTGCCCGAACAGATCGCCGAACCTGCCTCCGAGCAGGAGGAAGCCGCCGAAGGTGATCAGGTACGCGTTCACGACCCAGGCGAGCGACTCCTCGGAGAAGCCGAGGTCCTCGCGGATCGACGGCAGCGCGACCCCGACGATCGTCACGTCCAGCACGATCATCAGGTCGCCGAGGCAGAGAACCAGCAGGGCCAGCCAGCGTGCGCGGGAGCTCATATCCGTCATCGGAGTCCTTTCGTCTCGGTCATGCCGGTACGACCCGTCGCGGCGCCGAAAGTCATCGCGCCGGGCGAGAACGGCTTGTAACGATCAGTTACAAGCGACGCTCGGGCACGCCAATTCGGCGGAACGCCTGCTTGTGACTGATCGTTACGAGCGCCCGGTCGGCACACTCCATGTCGATGCTCGAGGTCGAGACCCCGCACGGGCCGGCACGCGTGCACCTCCGGCAGGCGGCGGCGCCACGCGGCTGGCTCGTGCTCGGACACGGCGCGGGCGGCGGCGTCCAGTCGGGCGATCTCACGGCCGCGACCGAGGCGGCGCTCGAGGTGGGATTCGCGGTGGCGCTCGTCGAGCAGCCTTACCGCGTCGCAGGGCGCAAGAGCCCTGCGCCGGCGCACCAGCTCGACGCGGCCTGGCTCACGGTCGTGGAGCGCTTGCGAGGCGAGCTGGTCGAACGCGAGCCAGTCGTCACGGGCGGGCGCTCCGCCGGCGCCCGCGTCGCGTGCCGGACCGCGCAGGCGACGGGAGCGGCCGGCGTGCTCTGTCTCGCGTTCCCGCTGTTGCCGCCGCGCCGCTCCGGCGGCAAGCGCCCGGAGAGCCGGCTCGCGGAGCTCGACGCAGTGGAGGCGCCGGTGCTCGTCGTCCAGGGCGCGCGCGACCGGTTCGGGATGCCGCGCGGATCGGCGACGCGGACGGTGGTGAAGGTTTCCGGTGATCACAGCTTGCGTTCCGACCTCCCTGCGGTCGCAGCCGCCGTTCGAGACTGGCTCGACCGCCTCGTCGCATAGAGGCGGGCGGAGCCCGAAGGCTCCGCCCGCGGTAGCGTCAGGCTTCCGTCGGCTCCGCTCGCGGAACCGCCACCGGAGTAGGCGACTCCCCGTCGTGCGGAGGCTCGATCGTGATGTTCGGCAGGAGCTTGTCGAGCCAGCGCGGCATGTACCAGGACTTCTCGCCCATGAGCGTCAGGAACGCCGGGACGAGGGTCATCTTCACGATCAGTGCGTCCGTCAGGATCGCGACCGCCAGCAGCAGGCCGAACTCCTTCGAGATGCGGTCCGACGTGAGGATGAACGCCGCGAAGACCGTGCCCATGATGATCGCGGCCGCGACGATCACGCGCCCGATCGCGGCGATGCCGTGCTCGACCGCCTCCCTCGTCTTCAGGCCATGGACGTGCTCCTCTCGGATGCGGCTCATGAGGAACACGATGTAGTCCATGGAGAGCCCGAAGAGGATCGCGAACGCGATCGGCGGGACGAACGTCTCGATCGGGCCCGTCCGGTCGAGGCCGGTCAGCTCCATGAGGTAGCCCTCCTGGATGACCAGCGTGAGGACGCCGAACCCGACGAACGCGGCCAGGATGGTCGTGATCGAGGCCATGAGGGAGATCACGACCGACCTGAAGGCCATCGCGAGCACGATGAACGTGACGCCGATGATGTAGAGGAGGAAGATCGGCAGCCGTTCGTAGATGCGATCCGCGATGTCGGCGAACGCCGCCGTCAGCCCGGACACGTACGCAACCGCCTCGCTGTTCTCGGTCGCGGCCGGCACGACTTCGCCGCGCAGCCGGTCGACGAGCTGCTCGGTCTCCTCGTCCTGCGGGGCCGCGTCCGGAGTCACGAAGACGATCGCGACGCTCTCCGAGTCGTTGAACTGTGGCTCGCGCGCGGACGCGACACCCTCGAGCCCCTGCACGCCGTCGTAGATGCGCTGCGCCGCCTCGGTATCGCCGTTGGTGTCGACGACGATCGGGATCGGCCCGTTGAAGCCCGGCCCGAAGCCCTCGGCGAGGAGGTCGTACGCGCGGCGCGCGGTCTGGTCGGTCGGTTGCGTCCCCTGGTCGGATGCGCCGAGCCGGACGAGAGCCGACGTCGCGGCGAGCCCGAGCAGGACGACGAGCACGACGACGAACACGGCGCGCGCGTGGGCCGTCACCCAGCGCCCCCAACGCGCGATGAGCGTCCGCTCCCGCGCCGCCTCCGAATCGTCGATCGGGCGGAGGAACGGCACCTTCAAGCGGTCGACCTTGTGTCCGAGCTTCGCGAGGACGGCAATCAGCAGCGAGTTCGCGATGAGTACCGTCGTAAGGACGCCCAGCGCGGAGCCGATACCCAGCTTCGTCACGAAGTCGAGGCCGAAGAACGCGAGCCCCGTCACCGAGATCGCGACCGTGAGGCCGGCGAAGATCGTCGCTCGCCCAGCAGAGGCGCCGGCCTCGGCAGCCGCGTCACGCGGCGACAGCCCTTCGTGCAGGTACTGCCGGAAGCGCGTGACGATGAACAGCGAGTAGTCGATGCCGACGCCCAGGCCGATCATCGACACGAGCAGCGGGGTGATCGTGTTGATGTCCGTCAGGCCGGCCAGGATGAACAACAGGAGGAAGGCCGTCATCAGCGCGACGATCGCGAGGGCGAGCGGGATGGCCGTCGCGACGATCGTGCGGAACACGATCAGCAGCACGATGAGCGCCATGAGCAGGCCGAGCAGCTCCTGCGTGCCCTGCTCGATCGGCGGGAACTCCGCGTCGCCGTTGAACTCGACGGTCACGCCGGCAGGCTCGACGGCCTGGCGCACCGCCTCCTGCACGGCGACGACCTGCTCGCGGTTCTCCTCGTAGATCACGCGGTCGAACTGCGCCTCGGCATAGGCAATGCGTCCGTTGTCCGAGAGCGTCTCGTCCGAGAAGGGGTCACCGACGCTCGTGATGCCCGCCTCGCCGTCCGGTTCGGTCCCGGTCGGCTTGAAGTCGTCGCCCTGGATCTCCTGGACCGCCTGTTCGATCGCGGCTCGGCGCTCGGGCGTGTCGAGCGTCTCACCTTCAGGCGCAGCGAAGACGAGGTTCAGCACGCCGCCCTGTTCGGAGGCGAACTCGGACTCGATCAGGTCGGTCGCGCGCTGCGTGTCGGAGCCCGGGATCTCGAACTCGTCCTTCAGGCTGCCGCCGACGGTCGCCACGAGGACGATGAGCGCGGCGATGATTCCCAGCCAGGTGATCATCACCTTCCACGGGTGCGACGCGCAGGCGCGCATCCAGCTCGCGAGTGCGCCCGTCGACAGGCGTTCGTGTGCCGAACGCCGCTCGACGCCCGTGTCTCCAGTGGTGTGGTCAGACATGTCCTGCCCCCTCTGTTGCGGTCTTCGTATGACGGCCAAGCCTCTTCAAACTCATCGGCCTCTTCGTTTCTTCCCGCCTGCCAGGCGATGGTCGTGGCCTTGGGTGGTAAGCTAGTAAGGCGACTATCTAATCAAACGAGATATCAATATGTCAAGAGACAAGAAACAGGAGCTCGTCGACGAGCTCGTCCAGCTGGCCCGGGCGCACGAGGCGGCCAATGATGCTTTCGACGAGGTCGCGCGGGAAAAGCTAGGGATCAACCGTACCGATCTCCGCTGCCTCAACATCATCGACAACGCGGGGACGATGACGGCAGGGCGGCTGGCGGAGCTCAGCGGGCTGACGACCGCGGCGGTCACGTCCGTGCTCGACCGCCTCGAGCGGGCGGGCTACGCGCGGCGCGTACGCGACCAGCCGGACCGTCGCCAGGTCATGGTGGAAGTGACTCCGTTGCTGGCCGAGCGCGCGACGCCGATCTGGGGACCGCTCGGCGAGGAGGCGCGCTCCACGCTCTCGCGGATGTCCGCGGAGGAGCTTCGGGCTCTCATCGACTTCTATCGCCTGGGCATCGAGCTGAACGAGCGGCACATCGACCGCGTTCGACACCTCGACACCGAATAGACACCGGTCGGCAACCTCACTCGACGGCCTCGAGGACACGGTCGACCTCCTCGAGCGCCCTGCTCGGGCTCACGCGTCTACGTGAAGCCGCCGCTGAGTTCCGTCGCTTGCGGAGGTCTAACCGGCGATGCCCACACCCGCGCCAAACGAGGTCGCCTTCGCCATCAGCGGCCCGATTTCGCGCGCCGATCTTCCTGGCCTCTGCGCCCGCGTGTGCGCCGCCCTCGGCGAGAGCAGCACGATCGCGCGCTGCGACGTCGCAGGCGTGGAACCGGATGCGGTGTGCGTCGACGCCCTGGCACGCCTCCAGCTCGCCGCGCGACGGCGAGGGTGTTGCGTGCGGCTCGAGAACGCCTCGCCGGCCCTCCTCGAGCTCGTGGAGCTGATGGGTCTCACCCACGTTCTGCCGGCAGACGACTGAGCCGAGCGTTTCGCGACGTCGTTCAAGTGGAATCGTCTCCTCATGGCTGATTACACCCATACGAACCTCGCAGAGCTCGAGGACATGGCCGTCGAGGGCGGTTTCTCCGAGTCTCAGGAAGCCCGGTTCGCGAACCAGGATCTGGAGCTCGAGAGCCTGGGCGTCTCGTACCAGATCGTGAAACCCGACAAGCATCACGCGTTCGGGCATCGGCACCAGAAGGCCGAGGAGGTCTACGTCGTTCTCTCGGGGTTCGGGAAGATCCACCTCGAGGACGAGGAGGTCGCGGTGGAGCGTCTCGATGCGATCCGCGTCGCTCCCGAGGTCACGAGAGGCTTCGAGGCAGGCTCCGACGGCCTGGAGCTGATCGTCTTCAGCCCGAAGGCGCCCGGCGATGCGGAGATCGTGGCGGACTTCTTCGAGGAAGCCGCCGCGCGATGAGAAACGGCGCTCGGCTTCGTCCAGCGTATGTCCCCCAAGCTCGAGGAGGAGTAGCGATGTCCGCGTCACGCCAGCTGTTCGTCAACCTTGCCGTCGACGATCTCGACCGGTCGGTCGCGTTCTTCACGGCGCTCGGCTTCTCGTTCGACCCGCGCTTCACCGACGAGACGGCCACGATGATGATCGTCGGCGAGGACGCCCACGTGATGCTCCTGACGAAGGCGAAGTTCGGGGAGTTCGCGAAGAAGCCGATCGCCGACGCCTTCTCGCAGACCGAGGTGCTCCTGGCGTTCTCGGCGGCAAGCCGCGAGGGCGTCGACGAGCTGGCGGATGCCGCG
>DASUCI010000290.1:0-3566 GCA_035762825.1 Gaiellaceae bacterium
CGCCGTCCAGCCGCGCGGCCTCGGTGCGCAACTCCGCCGCGCGGCGCGCGAGCTCCTCGGACTCGACGATCCCGTGACAGGTCTCGCCCGCGACGAAGCACGGCGTCTCGAGGAGCGCTCGGTGGAAGCCGAGGAGGTTCGTCGGGCCTTCGATGACGAACTCCCCGAGCGCGCGAAGCATCCGCCGCCGGGCATGCTCACGGTCGACGTCGTGCACGACGAGCTTCGCGATCAGCGGGTCGTAGAGGTCCGAGATCTCGTCGCCTGCACGGACGCCCGAGTCGACGCGTATGCCGATCCCGCCCGGCTCACGGTAGGCCGTGATCCGCCCGGGTGCCGGCAGGAACCCACGAGCGACGTCCTCGGCGTTCACCCGGCACTCGATCGCGTGCCCTCGGATCTCGACGTCCTGCTGCCTGATCGAGAGTCGCCCGCCGGCGGCGATCAGAATCTGCTCGCGCACGATGTCGATCCCGGTCACCGCTTCCGTGACGGTGTGCTCGACCTGGACGCGGGTGTTCATCTCGAGGAAGAAGTACTCGCCGTCGGCGGTGAGAAGTCCCTCGATCGTCCCGGCCGATCGGTAGTCGACCGCGCGGGTGGCGTCCACTGCCAGCGCACCGATGCGAGCACGTAGCTCGGCGTCGACCGCGGGGGAGGGCGTCTCCTCGACGAGCTTCTGGTGACGTCTCTGGATCGTGCAGTCGCGCTCTCCGAGGTGAACGACGTTCCCGTGCGCATCCGCGAGGATCTGCACCTCGACGTGGCGGGGATCGTCGAGGTAGCGCTCGACGTACACCGCAGAGTCCGCGAAGTACGCCTCGCCTTCGCGCACGGCCGTCTCGAAGGCGCGCTCGACCTCGTCAGGGCCGCGCGCGACGCGAAGGCCCTTCCCGCCCCCGCCCGCGGACGCTTTGACCGCGATCGGATAGCCGACCTCCTGCGCGGCGGCGGCGACGTCGGCGGCGCTCGTCGCCGGTGCGGTGGTCCCGGGAACGACCGGCACGCCGGCCGCGCGCATCCGCTCCCTCGCCGCGATCTTGGAGCCCATCGCCTCGATTGCCTCGGCCGGCGGCCCGATCCACACGAGCCCGGCGGCCTCGACCTCCCGTGCGAACGCGGCGTTCTCCGCAAGGAATCCGTACCCAGGGTGAATCGCCTCCGCACCCGCGCGGCGGGCGGCGTCGACGATCCGGTCTCCGCGGAGATACGACTCGCTCGCCGGCCCAGGCCCGAGCAGGTAGGCCTCGTCCGCGATCGCCACGTGCAAGCCCGCGCGATCCGCCTCGGAGTACACGGCGACGGCACCGATCCCAAGCTCGCGCAGGGTGCGCATCACGCGGACGGCGATCTCGCCGCGGTTGGCAACGAGAATCTTCGTGAAGGCCGGCACGGGATGCGTATTCTCCCCAACGGTGAGCCTCCCGGATCAGCTCACGGTCGCCCGCGTCGCCGCCGTGCCGATCGTCGTGCTCCTGTTCGCGTGGGACTTTCCGAACCACGCCTACTGGGCTACGGCCGTGTTCGTGGTCGCAATGGCGACGGATCAGATCGACGGCTGGCTCGCGCGGCGCCGGGGGGTCAGCTCGGCGCTCGGGAAGCTCCTGGATCCAGTCGCGGACAAGGTGCTCGTGCTCGCAGCACTGGTGATGCTCATCGGCGAGGGCGTCGCGCCGGCATGGATGATCGCGCTCATCGTCGTCCGCGAGATCCTCGTGTCGGGACTGCGACTCGCGGCAGTCGAGCGCGGCGTCGTGCTCGGCGCGCGCGACCTCGGCCGCGCGAAGACGTGGGCACAGGCGCTCGCCGCGACCGTCGCAGGGCTCGCCGCCGCGGGCATGTGGAGCGAGGACGTCGCGTGGTGGGCGCTCCTCGCGGCGCTCGTGGCGACCTGGGTGTCGGGGCTCGACTACGCGCGCGTGGCGCCGCGCGTGCTGCGCGGCGAGAACGCGTAGGCGACCTCGACGTCGTCGCCGAGCGCCGCCTCGGCGAGTGCTGCCAGACGCCAGGCGTGCCGGTACGGCGTGTCGGCGCGGGGTCCCACATCGACCTGCTCGAGCGCGGCGAGGAGGGCGCGGTGCTCGCGTTCCTCGAGCGGCGGGGTGGCTTCGACGTCCACGCGCGAAGTATCGCCTCCGCGGGCTAGGGTTGAGCGAGCCGTGGACGACCGGTTGCGACCGCTCTGGGACTTCGACGATCTCGACGGCACCGAGGCACGACTCCGCGAGCAGCTGGCCGACGAGACGACCGATCCAGGTCGCGCGGAGGTGCTGACGCAGCTCGCACGCGTGCAGGGTCTTCGCGCCAGCTTCGAGGAGGGTGACGCCTTGCTCGACGAAGCGGCTCGACTCGCGTCGGGGACGCGGCCGGTCGAAGCCCGAGTCGACCTCGAGCGCGGCCGGCTACGCCGCTCGGGTGGCGACCCCGACGCCGCACGTCCCCTCTTCGAGTCTGCGCATGCGAGCGCGCTCGACACCGAGCAGTACTTCCTGGCGGCGGACGCCGCCCACATGGCCGCGCTCGTCGCGGGCGGCCGGGAGGGCTTCGTCGCGTGGACGAACCGCGGGCTCGAGGTCGCCGACGCACACGAAGGCGCCTCGTATTGGACCGCGTCGCTGCTGAACAACCTCGGCTGGGAGCACTACGACGCCGGAGAGCTCGACGCCGCTCTCGACGCGTTCGAGAGAGCGCTCGCCGCTCGCGAGCGCGACCCCGAGAACCCCGCAGCGATCGAGCTAGCGCTCTACTCGGTCGGGAAGACGCTCCGCGCTCTCGGCCGCTCGACCGAGGCGGTCCCGCTGCTCGAGCGGGCGCTCGCCTCGGCGCGTGCCCGCGACCACGAGGACGGCTGGCTGCACGAGGAGCTCGCGGAGGAATACGCGGCACTGGGACGCGACGCTGAGGCGAGCGCACAGGCCAGGCTCGCGATCCCGCTGCTCGAGCGCGGGGACCCGTCCTTCTCCGAGGATGCCGAGCGCTCGGCCGGGCTGGCGGCGATCGCCGCGGACTAAAGCGGAATGTTCCCGTGCTTACGCTTGGGCGCGGGCTCGCGCTTGGTGAGAGCGGTCTCGAGCGCCGAGATCAGCACCGGCCGCGTTCGCCGCGGCTGGATCACATCGTCGATGTAGCCGCGCTCTGCAGCCGTGTACGGGTTCGCGAAGCGCTCCTTGTACTCCGCGATGAGCTCCTCGCGGCGCGCGTCCGGATCGTCGGCGTCGGCGAGCTCGGAGCGGAACACGATGTTCACTGCTCCCTCCGGCCCCATGACCGCGACCTCGGCGGTCGGCCAGGCGACGTTGAAGTCGGCGCGGATGTGCTTCGACGACATGACGTCGTACGCGCCGCCGTACGCCTTGCGCGTGATCACCGTCAGCTTCGGCACCGTCGCTTCCGCATACGCGTACAGCAGCTTCGCTCCGTGCCGAATGATCCCGCCCCACTCCTGCGCCGTCCCAGGCAGGAAGCCCGGCACGTCCACGAACGTGACGAGCGGGATGTTGAAGGCATCGCAGGTGCGTACGAAGCGCGCGGCCTTGACCGACGCGTCGATGTCGAGGACGCCGGCG
>DASUCI010000291.1:0-4065 GCA_035762825.1 Gaiellaceae bacterium
TTCGTGCTGCTCCTGACGTTCGTCCTCCTCACCGTCGTCTTCCGCTCGGTCGTGGTGGCCGCCACTGCGGTGGTGCTCAACCTGCTCTCCGTCGGCGCCGCGTACGGACTGCTCGTGCTCGTCTTCCAGGAGGGCGTGGGCGCAGGTCTATTCGGCTTCCAGAAGTCAGACACGATCGAAGCCTGGGTTCCGCTCTTCCTGTTCAGCGTGCTGTTCGGCCTCTCGATGGACTATCAGGTCTTCCTGCTCTCACGGATCCGCGAGCGCTTCGACGAGACCGGCGACACCACCGACGCGGTCACCTTCGGCGTCGGCTCCACGGCGCGGATCATCACGGGCGCGGCGCTGATCATCGTCGCCGTCTTCTCCGGCTTTGCGCGCGGCGACCTGGTCATGTTCCAGCAGATGGGATTCGGGGTCGCGATCGCGCTGCTGATCGATGCGACGATCATCCGCTCCGTGCTCTTGCCGAGTGCGATGAAGCTCCTCGGCGAGTGGAACTGGTACCTGCCGCGGTGGCTCGACTGGCTGCCTCGCCTCCAGGTCGAAGGACCGTCACGCGCGACCCGGGAGATCGCACAGAACTGAAACGGTGTCGGGGTCAGACTGAAGTCTTACCCCGACCAATTCCATTGGTACCGTCGCCGCGTGAGGTGCGCGGTAGCACGGGCTGATGACGCGTAGGACGCGACAGGTCGGGACGATCGTCCTGACCGCCGCGGCCATCGCGTACCTCGTCTGGAAGGTCGAGCTGGGAACCACGCTCGACGTCCTCGTGGACACGAATCTCGCGTGGTTCGCGCTCGCGGTGGCGATCATGCTCCTCACCGTTCCGGTCCTCGCGCTGCGCTGGGGTTGGCTGCTCGGCGCTCATGGCATCCACGAGCGGGTGCCCTGGATGACGCGTGCGTACTTCGTCGCGTACACGGCCGGTCAGGTGCTTCCGACATCGCTCGGCGGCGACGCCGTCCGCGTCGTGGAGACAACACGTCGACACCCCGGGCGGGGGACCGTTGTCACCGGGACGGTGCTGCTCGAGCGCGGAGTAGGGGGTGCGGCGACAGTTGCCCTGGGCGCGATCGGGTTCCTGCTCTCGATCGGGGAGTACGACGTCAGCGCGTACCTGTGGCTCGAAGGGCTGTTCGTCTTCGGCACGCTGGCGCTCGGGTTCCTCTTCTTCGCGCGCTCGGCTCGCCCGCTTCTCCGACGAACGCAGCCGCTGCTCGCACGGCTCCGCCTCGAAGAGCCGCTGCGTCGCTTCTACGAGAGCGTCCACCACTACCGTGGCCGCCCGCACCTGCTCGGGAAAGTCGTCGTCGTCAGCTTCTGCGTGCAAGCAGTGCGCATCCTCGCGATCTGGGCCGCCGCCAGGGCCGTTGGCATCGACCTGGATCCGCGGATCTACTACGTCTTCGGGCCGCTGCTCTTCCTCGTGATGCTCGTGCCCTTCACGCTCAACGGCCTCGCCGTGCGCGAGGCGTTCTTCGTGAGCTTTCTCGGCAGCGTCGGCGTCGGCGCCGACCAGGCGTTCGCGGCCGGCTTCCTCTACTTCCTCGTGACGCTGTTGCTCGCCTTTCCGGGTGCGCTGATCATGCTGCGGGACGGGCTGCGGGGCGGCGCGCGCCCCGAAGTGGAGCATGTCTGAGCCTGCCCGGGTCGCGGCGGTGGTCGTCACGTACGACGCGCTGCCCTGGATCGAGCAGTGTCTCGACTCGCTGCGTGGAGTCGAGACCGTCGTCGTGGACAACGGCTCGAGCGACGGCACCGTCGCGTTCGTGCGCGACCGCTTTCCCGACGTGCGACTGGTCGAGGCCGAGAACCGCGGGCTCGGTGCCGGGTGGAACATCGGCGTCCGCGAGACCGCGAGCACGTACGTGCTGCTTCTGAACGCCGACGCATGGCTGCTCGACGGAGCGCTCGAGCGGCTGTGCGACTTCGCGGATACGCGGCCGCGGGCGGCCGTGCTCGGCCCGCGCCTCGTGAATCCCGACGGAACGCTGCAGCGGTCGGTGCGGGGCTATCCGACAGTGTGGCGGCTCGCGACCGAGTACTTCTTCCTGCGCAAGCTGGCTCCCGGCTCGTCCGCGCTGAACGCGTTCTACGGAGGCGGCTTCGATCATGACGAGATACGCGAGGTGGAGGTCGTCATGGGGGCATGCATGCTTCTCCGGCGAGAGGCGATCGCCGGCGTCGGCGAGTGCGACGAGGACTACTTCCTGTTCAGCGAGGAGACCGACTGGTGCTACCGCTTTCGCGAGGCCGGCTGGGGCGTCGTCTTCTTCCCGGGCGCGGAGTGCGTCCATGTGCGCGGCGCGTCTCACAGCGGACGCCTGTATCGCGAGAACCTCCGCGGACACCTCCTCTTCCTCTGGAAGCATCATGGAGCGAAAGAGGCCGAGCGGGCACGCCGGCTCCTGCTTGCGGCACTGCGCCTGCGCGGGTTGCTGTTCCGGGGCGACCGGGGACGCGCCTACCGCGACGGCGCCGCCTGGCTCGCCTCTGGTGACGCCGCCGCGCTTCTCGGACGCTGACCATGGTCTGGCTCTATCTCAAGCTCGCGTTCGCGACGGCCGTCGTCCTCTCGCCCGGGTGGCTCGTCGCGCGGACGCTCGGCGTCCGCAGCGCGTCCGCTGCGCTCGCCTGGTCGCTGGTCGTCGTGTTCGCGGCGCTCGCTGTGACGTTCGCCGTCGGCGCGACGCTCACGACGACCCTGGTCCTCCTCGTCGCGGTGGCGGTTGCCGCGCTCGTGCTGCGCCGCTTCCGGATGTGGCCCGAGGCCGCTGTCGCCCCGCGCCGTGCCTGGGTGGTCTTCTGGGGCGCGGTCGTCGGGGTGCTGCTGTGGGTCGCAGCGCCGACGGTGCAAGGAGACGGCCTGTTCCATCTCGCGCGCACGCGGAAGCTCGTCGAGCTCGACGAACTCTCGCTCGACCGGGTGTCGGAGTTCGTGGACGGGAGCCTGCATCCGGGGTACGCCTTTCCGCTGTGGCACGGCTTCCTCGCTCTGATCGCGAGGTTCTCGGGCGAGGATCCCGAGCGCGTCGTCACGCACCTGCCGTCGATCCTCGCCCCGCTCGCCGTGCTCGTCGCGTTCGAGGCGGGCTGGGCGCTCTTCCGGCGGACCTGGGCAGCCGGCGTCACGGCGAGCGCGCAGGTCGCGATGATCGCGTTCGCTCCAGGCATGGGCGGCGGGTACGCCTTCCTCGCGCTTCCGGCTACCTCGTCGCGCCAGCTCCTCGTCCCGGCCGCGCTGGCGCTCGCGCTCGAATCCGTGCGTACACCGTCGCTCGGGATCGTCGCCTCGACGGCCGCCGCCGGCTTCGTGCTCGCGGTCGTGCACCCGACCTACGCGATCTTCCTCTGGATTCCGTTCGTGGGGTTCCTGGCCGTGCGCGCCCTGTGGGAGCGGAAGGATCTGCGCCAGGGCGTGCTGGCGCTCGGAGCGCTCGTCGTCCCCGCGGCGCTCTTCATGCTCTGGCTGCGACCGATCGTGAACGGCACTCGCTCGGTCTCGCCCGACGCGGACGAGCTCCAGCGTGCATTCGACCAGTACGGCAGCCAGCTCGTGATCCACTCGGACACCTCGTACAACCTTGCGCCCGAGGTGTTCACGCGCGCCGGCGCCGTCGCGATCGCCGCGCTGCTCATGATCCCGCTTGCCGGCTTCGCGGCCCGCCGGCGGTGGGCGGCGTACGTCGTCGGCGGCTCGCTGGCGGTGTTCGCGGCGATGCTCGTGCCATACCTCTTCACGACGTTGTCCGACCTCGTCTCGATCTCGCAGGCGCGGCGCGCCGCCGGCTTCCTCCCGTTCGCGTTCGCCTTTGCGGGCGGGATGGGCGTGCTTGCGCGCCTCGTCGGGCCGATCCTGCTCCCGCTCATGCTCGGCGCCGGGATGTTCCTGCAGATCGTGTACCCGGGGGACTTCGACTACGTCCTCAGGGAACCGGCCCCGGCGTGGATCGCGTGGTTCGCCGTCCTCGGAGCGGTCGCTGCGCTGGTCGTCGGCCTCGTACGGCGTCGGCCGGCGCTCGAGACCGGAGCCTCGCTCGCCGCCGCGGCGTTCCTGAT
>DASUCI010000292.1:0-5962 GCA_035762825.1 Gaiellaceae bacterium
CGCGGTTGACGTCGGCGCCGGCCTCCACGAGGTCGGCAGCCAGCCGTAGCGCCTTCGGCGTCGTGTTGGCGTACTGGAACCGCCCGGTGTCCGTCACGAGCGCGATGTACAGCGCCTCCGCGATCGGCGGCGTGATCGTCACCCCGAGCTCACGGAAGACGTCTGCGAGCACCTCGCCGGTCGAGGACGCGTCGGCGACGATGAGGTTCACATCTCCGAAGCGCGGGTTGTCGTGGTGGTGGTCGACGTTCACGGTGAATCTCGCGGCGTCGACGACTCCCGGCTCGGCGCCGACGCGGCTCCGGCTGGCGCAGTCGACGGCGACGAGGACCCGCTCCGCGAAGTCCTCCGGCCGCTGGCGCCGGAGACCGCGTTCCTCGAGCTCGAGGAACCGGTACTCGCCCGGAAGCGGCGCCGGCCCGCCGAGATACATGACGACGTCCTTCTCGAGCTGGTGCAACGCGAGCCCGGTCGCGAGCAGCGAGCCCAGCGCGTCGCCGTCCGGCGCCTCGTGTGACGTCACGACGAAGCGCCCGTTCTCGCGGAGGGCGGCGACGACCGCCTCCATGTCAGTCTGTGTCGCCATCGGAGTCCGCGGGAGCGAGGTCGTCGATCAGCTTCGTGAGCCGCACGCCTCGCTCGATCGCGGGATCGTATTCGAACGTCAGAACCGGCGTTCGCCGGGTGCCGAGCTCGCGCGCGACCTGTGCCTGCAACACGCCGTGCGCCGACTGCAGGCCCGCGAGCGTCCGCTCCTGCTCGTCCTCGGTTCCGAGCACGCTGACGAAGACCGTCGCCTGCGCGAGGTCGGTGGTCGTGTCGACGCCCGTGACGGTCACGAAGCCGATACGGGGATCCTTGAGCGTCGGCAGGGCCTCGGAGAGAACCTTGCGGATCGCCTCGTTCACCTTCCGGCGTCTCTCAGCGCTCGCCAGGGACGACCACCTCCCGATCGGCGCGCAGGAGCTCCCAATCCTGCGAGCCGAGGTACCGCTCGACGGCGTCGAGAAGGTTCTGCAGCTCCGAGTGCTCGCGACTCGCGCATGCGACCGCGAGCGTCGAGCGCTGCCAGAGGTCGTGGTGATCGACCTCGGCGACCGACGCTCCGAAGCGCTCGTGCAGCTGTGCTTTCGCGGACTTCACGTGCCTGCGCTTGCCCTTGAGCGAGCCGGACTCGGGGAAGTGGAGCTCGACCGTGAGGATGCCGACGTAGCCCGTCGCCACGGCACTCGTCGGCGTCAGGCCGGAGGGCGAGGCAAGCCTCGCCCCTACTCGTCGTCGGCCGGCGGTGTGGAAGGTGCCTGGTCGAGGTCGGTGCGCTCGACCGCGCGCGTCTCGTAGGCCTCGAGCACGTCGCCTTCCTTCACGTCGTTGAAGCCGTCGAGGAGGATGCCGCACTCGAAGCCCTCGCTCACCTCGCGCGCGTCGTCCTTGAAGCGCTTGAGCTGGGCGATGGACGTCTCGTAGACGACTGTGCCGTCGCGCACGACTCGCACCTGCGCACCGCGCCGGACGAGGCCCGACGTGACCATGCAGCCGGCGATCGTCCCGAGCCGCGACACGCGGAAGAGCGCGCGCACCTCGGCCTCGCCGAGCGTCTCCTCCGTCTCGACCGGCGAGAGCATGCCGACGAGCGCCTGCTGGATGTCCTCGGTGAGCTGGTAGATGACGCGGTAGGTGCGGATGTCGACGCCTTCGCGCTCGGCAAGCTGCCGCGCCTCGGCGCTCGGGCGGACGCTGAAGCCGACGACGAGCGCGTCCGAGGCGGACGCGAGGTTCACGTCGTTCTCGGTGATCCCGCCGACGCCCGTGTGGATGACGTTGACGCGCACCTCCGAGTGCTGGATCTTCTGGAGCTCGCCGAGGAGCGCCTCGACGGAGCCCTGCACGTCGCCCTTCAACACAATGTTGAGGTCCTGCACCTCGCCTGCCTGGAGGTCGTCGTGCAGCGTCTCGAGCGAGACGCGCCTGCGCGGGCGCTGTGCGAGCTGCTCGCGGCGTAGCCGCTCGGCGCGCACGTTCGCGAGGTGCTTCGCCTGGCGCTCGTGCTCGACGACGCGGACGAACTCGCCCGCCGCGGGCGGATGGTCGAAGCCGAGCACCTCGACGGGCTCGCCGGGCTTCGCCTCGGCGACCTTCTCGCCGCGATAGTCGTAGAGCGCGCGCACCTTCCCGGATGCGTCGCCCGCGACCGCGGCGTCACCGACGCGGAGCGTCCCACGATGGACGAGCACGGTCGCGACCGGCCCGCGCCCGACGTCCAACCGCGACTCGACGACGACGCCGGACGCCTCTGCGCCCGGGTTCGCGCGCAGGTCCAGCTCGGCGTCCGCGACGAGGAGGATCTTCTCCAGCAGGTCGTCGAGGTTGTCCTTCTCCTTCGCGGACACGGCCGAGAACTGCGTCGTGCCGCCCCAGTCCTCCGGCTGCAGGCCCTCGGCGGCGAGCTCGCTCTTCACGCGGTCGACGTTCGCATCCGCGATGTCCATCTTGTTCACGGCGACCACGATCGGCACCTCGGCCGCGCGCGCATGGGAGATCGACTCCTTCGTCTGCGGCATGACGCCGTCGTCCGCGGCCACGACGAGCACGGCGATGTCCGTGACCTTCGCGCCGCGGGCACGCATGGCGGTGAACGCCTCGTGGCCCGGCGTGTCGAGGAAGGTGATGCGCCGCCCGTCGACCTCGGCCTGGTACGCGCCGATGTGCTGCGTGATCCCGCCTGCTTCGGTCTCGACGACCGATGCCTCGCGGATCGCGTCGAGGAGCGTCGTCTTCCCGTGGTCGACGTGGCCCATGATCGTGACCACCGGCGGGCGAGGCGCAAGATCCTCCTCGCTGTCGTCGTACGACGCGGGCTCGAGCTCCTCCTCGGCTGCGTGCTTGATCGTGATCTCGCGCTCGAGCTCCGTGCCGATGATCTCGACCTCTTCGTCGGAGAGCGACTGCGTGGCCGTGCGCATCTGCCCGAGGCCCATCAGGATCTTGATGAGCTCGGGCATCGGGACGCCGAGGGCCTGGGAGAGGTCCTTGACCGTGACGCCGGACTCGACGGTGATCGGCCCGGTCGGAGGCGGTGCGGGCGCCTGGCGAGGCTGAGGCGGTGCGCTCGAGCGGTCGCGGGCCTGACGGCCGGTGCTCCGGCCTCCCCCGCCCTCGATGACCACGCGCCGCTTGCGCCCTCCGGACCCTCCCCGCGGGCGGATCGGGCGATTCGGGCCTTTGCGTCCATCAGCCATGGGTCTTCAGTCTAGAACCGAAAGGGGCTCAGGCCTCCTCGCGGCTCTCCTCCTCGGGCTCGACGTTCTCGTCGGGGGCCTCCTCGTCCAGGACGGCAACTGCGCCGGCCTCCGCGAGCACCTCCTCCGAGGTGGCCTCGCCCTCGACCGGAAGCTCGTCGACGGCCTCGGGGACCGGTGTGGCCTCGGGCTGGTTGGCGAGCTCCTGGTGTGCGGGGACGCCGCAGAAACGGGACCCCGGGAGCGCGGCGTTCGGGCAGCGCTTCCCGTTCGAGAGCACGGCCGCACAGCGTCCGGAGAACTCCTCGCCATCGTCCGAGGTGCCACCGTACGCGGCCTCGGCCTCGGCCTGCGCGAACTCCTGCTCCGACTGGATGTCGATCTTCCAGCCGGTCAGCCGCGTCGCGAGGCGGGCGTTCAGGCCCTCCTTGCCGATCGCGAGGGCGAGCTGGTCGTTCGGGACGATGACCGTCGCCTCGCGCGTGTCGTCGTCGATGTACACCTCGCGCACGCGGGCGGGCGAGAGCGCCTTCGCGACGAAGCGGGCGGGCTCCGTGTTCCACGGGATGATGTCGATCTTCTCGCCGCGGAGCTCCGACACGACCATCCGCACGCGCGAGCCGCGAGGCCCGACGCACGCGCCGACCGGATCGACGCCCTGCATGTGCGACTCGACGGCGATCTTCGAGCGGTAGCCCGGCTCGCGGGCGACGCCGCGGATCTCGACGAGACCGTCGGCGATCTCCGGCACCTCGAGCTCGAAGAGCGCGCGGATCAGCTCCGGATCTCGGCGCGAAAGGATCACCTGCGGGCCCTTCGTGCCCGAGCGGACCTCCGCGATGACGGCCTTGATCCGGCTGCCCTGCTCGTAGCGCTCGCCGTCGACCTGCTCGGAGCGCGGGAGCAGCGCCTCGACGCGGCCCAGGTCGACGAGGACGTTGTTGCGGTCCCCCGCCTGCTGGACGATGCCGGTGACGACCTCGCCCTGCCGGTCGACGTACTCCTCGTACATGATCGCGCGCTCGGCCTCGCGGATGCGCTGCTGGATGACCTGCTTGGCCGTCTGCGCGGCGATGCGCCCGAAGTTGTCCGGCGTCACGTCCGTGCGCTGGATCTGATTGGGCGGCACCTGCGACCAGTCGAGCTCGAGGTCCTCGTCGGTGATGAGGGTGTGCTGGCGCTCGCCCGTCTCCTCCTCGAGCTGCTCGAGCTCGGTGATGCGCGCCTCGCGCGCTTCCTCGACGAGCCGCACCTCGATGTCCTCGGGGATCTCGATCCCGAAGACGCGGAACTCGCCGACGTCGTCGAGCTTGACCTCCGCGTGGCGCGTCGCGCCCGGCGTCTTCCTGTACGCGGCACGCAGCGCGTCCTCGAGCGCGGTGATGAGCACGCCTTCCTCGATGCCCTTCTCCTTCTCGATCGCCTGGATGCCCTCGATGATCTCCTGGCTCATGTCGTCAACCCCTCGTCGATCAGATTGGCCCGCACGATGACGTCGTACGGGATGCGGATCTCGCCGGCGTCGCCGGCCTGCAGCGTGATGGTGTCGTCGCCGGCCTCGATCAGCCGGCCACGGCGTCGATTCTTCTTCCCGCCCTCGAGTCGGACGGAGATGACCTCTCCGACCGCCTCGGCGAAGTGCTCCG
This sequence comes from Gaiellaceae bacterium, assembly GCA_035762825.1. GTDB lineage: Bacteria > Actinomycetota > Thermoleophilia > Gaiellales > Gaiellaceae > GMQP-bins7. The sequence continues at coordinate 4,886 of DASUCI010000292.1, forward strand.
GCTTGCGCAGCGGGCGTTCGGGGCCTGGCGAGGAGACGTCGATCGTCCAGTCGGCCCGATAGCCGTCGAGGACGCGCGTCACGCGCTCGCAAAGCGCGTGGTCGACCCCTTCTGCGTGGTCGATGTAGACGCAGAAGCGGCTCGGCGAGAGCAGCTCGACGGCCAGCACGTCGACACCGGGCACGCGCGACTCGACCGCCGGTGCGATCTCCTCCTGCAGCGTGCGCTCTCGTGCGAACGTGGTGGTCATCAGCCTCCTCAACAAAAATGGGCGCGTCGCGCCCATTTCGTCCAGCCGGTGAAATGTGGTGCGGGAAGGATAGCACCGTCCGCCCCTGTCTAGCCGAGGGCGACGAGGGCGACTCCGGTGACCGTGACGGTCGCACCCGCCACCCGAGCGACGCTGACCCGCTCGCGCAGGAGGATCGCGCCGAGTGCGACTGCGAAGAGGATGCTCGTCTCGCGCACCGCGGCGACGGTGGCCGCCGGCGCGAGCTCGAGAGCCGCGAGCGCCAGCGCGTAGGCGAGGAACGAGAGCACGCCGGCGACGACCACGGGCCAGTTCAGCGCGTCGCGCAGGCTGCGAGGCCCGTCGGTCGCGAACTGGACGGCGATCGTGGCCAGGGCGACGGGAACGAGGACGAGCTCGAGGTACGCGAACGTCGAGGCGTGCTCGATCCCCTCCTTGTCGACGAGTGTGTAGCCGGCAATGGTGCAGCCGATCGCGAGCGAGAGGAGAACGCCGTGACGATCCACCGCGCCCCGGACTCCACGCACGAGCACGACGCCTGCCCCGACGAGGACCACGCCGGCGGCCTGCCGTCCGCCGAGCGTCGCACCCGCCAGCGCTGCTCCCACGAGGACGAGGATCGGAGCCGAGCCACGGGCGATCGGGTAGACGAGACTCAAGTCGGAGCGTTGGTACGCGGCGGTTAGGAGCAGGAAGTAGGCGAGCTCGAGCACCGCGGACGCGACGATCCACGGAACGGCAGCGCGCTCGACGTCCCACGTCGCGCCCGCGACGGGGAGAAAGAGGACGACGGCGACCGCGAGCGCGACGGACGTCGCCGCGCGGAC
>DASUCI010000293.1:0-2999 GCA_035762825.1 Gaiellaceae bacterium
GGCCCTGGCGGCTGGAACCGGATCCACTTCGTCGTCGACGACATTGACAGCGAAGTGAAGCGGCTCCGATCAGCCGGCCTCAGCTTTCGCAACGACATCGTCAGCGGACCAGGCGGGCAACAGATCTTGGTCGACGATCCATCGGGCAATCCGATCGAGCTCTTCCAGCCTGCCGAGAACTGACGTCACACCGGCGCGGAGGGCGGGTTGCGTGGCGGCGATGCCGACGCGGCGGGCGTGATGCCCTAGACGGTGTTGGGTCGCCACGGCTCGTGCTCGTGGGCGAGCCAGACCAGCTCGGGGTCGAGAGCAAGCACCCGCAACCGGCCTTCGGTGGGCGGCTCGTCGAACTCGCCGAACCAAACCGCCACGTCGCCGCCCACCACGATTGGACGCCCGCCAGTCTCGACGACGACCACCTGGTGCCCGTCCGTGTGGCCGGGTGCCGGCAGCAGGCGGAGTCCCGGGAGCAGCTCCACCTCGCCCTCGTGCTCGACATACGTCGCGCCGGCGAAGTCGACCCATTCACGGATCGTGTAGTCGTCGAGCGAACGCGCGTCGGCGAGCTCGCGCGCCTGGACGTGGATCGGCCTGCCGGCGAAGAGGTGGTTGCCGCCGCAGTGGTCGGCGTGCAGGTGTGTGTTGACGACGATGTCGACGCCGGCGAGGTCGAAGTCCTGCTCGCTGAGTGGCTGAAGGCGGGGCTCCATGTCGGCCATTGCCGGGTGCAGCTCCGTCATGCCGGTGTCGACCAGCACGCGCGCATCGGGATGGTCGATGACGTGCACGTAGACCGGCATCCGCTCGCCCTCGACGTGCAGGTCGGCAACGAGCACTGGCGTGATGGCGATCGAGGCGGGGGCGTTCATTGCGTGCCGACTCGGCGTGGTGGCTGAGTTGGGGACGTTCCTTGCCTAGGCGACCAGACGCTCAAACGACGTCAGCTGCCGGCGTTGTTTCGTTTCTACCGCGAATGGGCGGTACTGGGCTCGAACCAGTGACCCCCAGCTTGTCGAGCTGGTGCTCTCCCAACTGAGCTAACCGCCCCGGGGCGGCGATTGTAGCCGCTCCGCTGGCGCCGTCGAATCGAGCGCACGGGCGGCTTTGCGGGTGACGATGCTGGACACGATCACGCTGACGAGCACGACGACGAGCGTGGCGCTCAGGAGCTCCTCGTCGAAGATGCCGGCTTCGGTGCCGATCGTGACCGCCGCGAGCGTCGCGGCGGCCTGGGCCACTGTGAGCCCGAACACGAGCCGGATCTCGGACAGGTCGAAGCCGGCGAGCCGTCCCGCCACGAATGACGCCACGGCCTTGCCGACGAGCACGATCGCCAGCGACGCCCCACCGATTGCGAGCACCCTGAGCTCGGTGAACTGCTCCGGGTCGAGCAGCATTCCCGTGGAGAGCAGGAAGAACGGCACGAGCAGGGCGGCGCCGACGAACTCGAAGCTCTCCTTCGCCTCGGCATGCGACGACTTCACGAGGCGGTTCAGCGCGAGGCCGGCGAAGAAGGCGCCGACGATGCCCTCGAGCCCCATCCGGTCCGCGACGAGGGCCGCCGAGGTGAGGGCCGCGAGCAGGAACAGGAACGTCGGCACGGAGCCGTGCCCGAGGTGCGCCAGCGACCAGCGGCCGATCCGTGGGAGCACGACCGCGCAGTAGACCGCGAGGATCGCGATACCGATCAGCAGCCTCACGACGATCTCCGCAGTTCCTTCGTCGCTGGCGACCGACCCGACGACGATCGCGAGCACGGAGAGCGCGAGCGTGTCGGTGATCACCGTTCCGCCGGCGGCCATGCTCACCGCCCGGTGCTGCGTGAGCCGGTGCTCCTGCACTATCGGGTACGAGATGAGCGTGTGCGACGCCCACAACGAGCCGTACAGGGCGGCGGTCGCGAGCCCGTAGCCGAACGGGAGCACGAGGAGCAGGCCGAGAACGAACGGGAGCGTGAACGTGAGCGCGCCGAATCTCAGCGCGGGCTTGCGGTCGCGTTCGAACTCGTCGAGGTCGAGCTCCATCCCCGCGAGGAACATGAGGAACAGCAGGCCGAGCTCACCGAGCGACTCGACGACGCCCTCGCGCTCGACCCAGTCGAGGACGAACGGCCCGACGAGCGTCCCGCCGAGCACGATCCCGACGAGACCCGGGAGCCGCAGCCGCTCGGCGAGGACCGGGCCGGCAAGGAGCACGACGGCCGCGACGAAGAACGTCCACTCGGCGGACTCGGGCGGGAAGTCGACCGCCAGTGGCACGAACGCAGTCTCGCGACCGCGGCGGACGGCTCCAGCAAGGGAATCAGCTCAGAAGATCTCCGGGCACCAAGGTGCGCGCTCGGCCGCGAACATCGCGTCCGCGCGCGCGGCGGCGCCGCGGCGGAGCTCTTCGACCCGGCAACCACGGACGAGGCCCGAGAACGAGAATGCGCCGAGATACGCGCACCCCAGCGCGTTCACGTCGAGACGCAGGTGCGCCTCCGCGGTCGTGCGCTTCGCCTTCCCGCCAGAGAGCCGCCAACGCCCGGCGTTCCACGGGCAGAACTCGTCGATCACGTCGAACACGACCGCACCATCGGTCGCGTAGCTCCGCGCCGTCAGAGCGTCGCCGACGTCGACGAGGCGCACCCAGAGACCGTCACCCACGCGCGGCTTCATGTAGCGCGGCGAAGCGAGCAGCCACCAGAGCGCGTGGTCGACGGGCAGGAGGCTCGCAGTCGTCCGCACGGCCCAGTCCACGTCGAGGAGGAAGCGCCAGACCTCCGCGGTCGGCCGACCGTCGAGGGCGATCGCCTCGACCACCTGGAGGTCGGAGTCCGCCGTTCCCTCGGTCCACTTCGTGTTGTGCCGGTAAATGGCGTACCCCTCGGGTCGACCGTCGCGCTCGAGCACGACGAACCGCTTGGGACCGGCCCCCTCGCCACTGCCGGGCACCTCGAACAGGATGCGGAACTCCCACCAGCTTCGGCTGCGCCCGAGCATCCCGGGGGTCTTGCGCCG
>DASUCI010000294.1:0-6768 GCA_035762825.1 Gaiellaceae bacterium
TGATGTCCAGCAAGGAACTGACGGCTGCGCGTGGGTAAGCTCGCGCCCCATGACGGGCGACGCAGCGGCGATCCTCGCCGAGGCCGAGACCAGGCTCGCGCCGCGTGCCCTCGCCTCGAACGTCGCGTGGTGGGAGTCGCAGGTGGAGGCGACCGAGGAAAACGCCGCTCGACGGACCGAGGCGGAGCTCGCGCTGTCGGACACGCTTGCGGACCGGGACCTCTTCGACGCAGTCGCGACGGCCCGCGAGTCCGGTGCGAACGGCCTCGTCCGGCGCCAGCTCGACCTGCTGCGCAACTCGATGCTCACGCACCAGATCCCGGACGCCCTGCGCGCGCGGATCGTCGAGCTCGAGTCCTCGGTCGACATGCGCTTCTCACGCCATCGCGGAGTGGTCGGCGGCGGCGAGGTCGGCGACACCGAGATCAAGCGAATCCTGCGCGGAAGCGACGACCCGGCCGAGCGGAAGGAGGCCTGGGAGGCGTCCAAGACGGTCGGTGCCAAGGTGGCGGGGGACGTCCGCGAGCTCGCCCGCCTCCGGAACGAGGCGGCCCGCGGGCTCGGGTATCGCGACTGGTTCGCGCTCTCGCTCTCGACGGACGAGCTCGACGAGCTCAAGCTGGCCGCGACGCTCGCGGAGGCCGACCGCGTCACTGCCGAGCCGTTTGCACGCTGGAAGGGCGCGCTCGACGAGAAGCTCGCATTGCGTTTCGGCTGCTCGGTGTCCGAGCTTCGACCGTGGCACTACGCCGACCCCTTCTTCCAGGAGCCGCCACCCGACGGCGCGGTCGACCTCGACCCGCTCTTCGCCGATCGGGACGTCGTCGCGCTCGCGCGCCGCACCTTCGAAGGCCTCGGGCTCGACGTGGACGGGATCCTCGGGCGAAGCGACCTCTACCCGCGCGAGGGCAAGAACCAGCACGCCTTCTGCATCGACATCGACCGCGCGGGCGACGTGCGGGTCCTCGCGAACACGGTCGAGACGCACGATTGCGCGGACACGATGCTCCACGAGCTGGGCCACGGCGTCTACGACCTCGGATTCCGCGACGACCTGCCCTGGCTCCTGCGTTCGACGCACCTCGTCGCCACGGAGGGATCGGCGCTCTTCTCCGGCGCGCTGTCGGGTCGCGGGGAGTGGCTCGAGGTGGTTCTCGGCGCGAGCCCGAGCGACGTCGCCGAGCTCGGCACGAGGCTCGATACGGCGCGTGCGGCCGAGCTGCTCGTCTTCACGCGCTGGGTGCTCGTGATGAACGCGTTCGAGCGAGCGCTGTACGCGGATCCCGACGGCGACCTCGACACGATCTGGTGGGAGCTCGTCTCGCGCCACCAGGGGATCACCCCGCCGGAGAGCCGCCGCGCGCCGGACTGGGCGGCGAAGATCCATATCGCGGTCGCTCCTGTCTACTACCACACGTACCTTTACGGGGCGATCGTCGGTCTTCAGCTGACCGCCTCCCTCGAGGACGCTGCCGGCGGGATCGTCGACCGCCCCGACGCGGGGCGGATCCTGCGCGAGAAACTGTTCGCTCCCGGCGAGTCGGTGCGCTGGGACAGGCTCGTCGAGGACGCGTCCGGATCGCCGCTGTCGGTCGCGTCACTCGAGCGCGCCGTCGCGAAGGCCTAGCGAATGAGCGACGTCGCTCCGCTCGTCGAGGAGTCGACCGAGGCGGAGGAGGAGCGCAAGACCAGCTACATCGAGCTCTTCTTCGACCTCGTGTTCGTGTTCGCGTTCACGCAGGTCACGGCGTTGATCCTCGAAGACACGAGTGCGCAGGGATTCCTGCGCTCGGCGCTCGTGCTCGCGATGGTCTGGTGGGCGTGGTCGGCGTACGCGTGGATGACGAACGCGATCGACATCGAGAACGTCGTCACGCGCCTCCTCATCTTCGCCGCCATGGCGGCCGCGTTCTTCATGGCGCTCGCCGTGCCCGACGCGTTCCAGGACGAGGCGGCGTGGTTTGCGGTCGCGTACTTCGTCGTCCGCGTCCTCCACATGGCGCTGTACATCTGGGGTGTCCGCGGCGATCCGGCCAACCTCAGGGCGACTCTGCTCCTCTCGCCGTGGTTCTTCGGCGCGGCGGCGATCGCGCTCGTCGGCGGGTTCGTCGACTCGGACTACCGCGGCGCCGTCTGGCTCGTCTCGCTCGTCGTGGACGTCGTCGGCACGCTCTTCGTCGCGCGCGCCGAATGGCACATCTCACCCTCGCACTTCGCCGAGCGATTCGCGCTGATCGTGATCATCGCGCTCGGTGAGTCCATCGTCGCGATCGGGCTCGGGACGTCGGACCTCGAGCGTGACGCGACGTATGCGCTGTCGGTCGTCGTCGCGTTCGCGGGAGTCGCGGCGCTGTGGTGGGCCTACTTCGACTTCACCGCGGTCGCGGCCGAGCGCTCGCTCCGGCGTGCGGCGCCCGCCGCTCGCGGGCCGCTCGCACGCGACGTCTTCACCTTCTTCCACTACCCGCTCGTCCTCGGGATCATCTTCTACGCCGTCGCCGCGAAGAAGACGCTCGAGCATCCGCTCGACCCGCTCTCGGAAGCGGGCCGGTGGGCGCTCGGCCTCGGGGTCGCGGCATTCCTCTGCGCCTTTGCGCTCATGCGGTTTCGCGTGCTTCGCCGGATCGCCTGGGAGCGCCTGGCCGCGGCCGCCGCCGCGCTCGGCGTCGCCGTCTTGCTCGACGGGACGGACGCGATCGTTACGCTCGGCGTCGTGATCCTCGTCCTTGTCCTCTCCGTCGGGGTCGAGACCGCGCGGCTCCGCGAGATCCGCGCTGCGCTCAGAGCCCAGTGAACCGGGACGAGAAAGCGCGAGCGTTCAAGGCTCTGCACGAGGGCGAGCCGTTCGTGATCCCCAACCCGTGGGACGCCGGATCGGCGCGAGCGCTGGCCGCCCTCGGGTTCGAGGCGCTGGCGACCACGAGCTCGGGCTTCGCGTTCACGCTCGGGCGCCTCGACGGCCAGGCCACGCTCGACGAGGTGGTTGCGCACACGAGGGAGCTCGACCAAGCGACCGACCTGCCCGTCTCCGTCGATCTCGAGAACGGCTACGGCGACTCGCCCGAGAGCGCGGCGACAGCGGTCGCACGGGTCGCCGAGGCGGGCGCGGTGGGCGGCTCGATCGAGGACTACGACCCGTCCGGCCGGCTGTACGCGCGAAGCCACGCCGTGGAGCGGGTGGCGGCAGCTGTCGAGGTTGCGCGCGCGCTGGACTTCCCGTTCATGCTCACCGCCCGCGCCGAGAACCACATCCGCGGGAACCCGGATCTCTTCGACACGATCGAGCGCCTGCTCGCGTACGAGGCAGCCGGCGCCGACGTCCTGTACGCGCCGGGCCTCACGACCACCGAGGAGATACGCGAGCTCTGCGCCGCGGTATCGCGTCCGGTAAACGTCCTTGCGCTCGGCGGGCTGTCGTTCGCCGAGATCGCAGGCGCGGGCGCGCAGCGCGTCAGCGTTGGAGGCGGGCTCGCATGGGTTGCCGTGAACGCGTTCGCCGACGCGGCGCGAGCCATCCGGGACGACGGGGACTTCTCGTCGTTCGGCTCGGGCCCGCCGCTTCGCGAGTGGTTCGCGTGAGCTAAGGAAAACGGCGCGGCGCCGGCCCGTCGGGGACGAGTCGTCCCAGCGTGTTCCGGCGTCCGGCCAGCGCGCGGTAGATCGCGTCCGGCACGCGGCCACGCACGCCGAGGTGGCTCGCGAACGTGCCGTCGCGCCGCGCGAGGCGCCAGCTCGTGAGTCGTTCGTCCTCGGGGATCGCTGCGAGGAGCTTCGGCGCCTCGGGATCCTGCAGCGGGAGAACCGCGAGTCGTTCCCGGCGATCGAAGCGCACGGCGGCACGCGCCGCGAAGCGGCAGAAGCGTCAGGTCGCGTCGTAGAGCAGCACCGTGCGGCGAAGCTCGCTCACGGCGTCTCGTCCAGCCCCTCGAGCACGGCGAGCACGAGCGCTCCGACGGTCTCGAGCACGTAGCCGCCCTCCTGCACGACGACGGTCGGCAGGCCGAGAGCCGCCAGGCGGCGTCCGGCCTCGCGGAACCCGTCGGCCGTGACGGTCAGCGGCGCGTTCGGATCGTCGGCACCGGCGTCGACGCCGAGGGCCACGACAAGCGCGTCGCTGCGATGTGCGCGCGTCGCCTCCACGAGGCCGTCGACGCCCGCCAGCCACTCCTCGTCGCCGGACCCCGCCGGGAGCGTGACGTTCAGGTTCGACGGCCCGCTCTCGTCGGCGAACCCGAGGAAGTGCGGGAACCAGCCGTCGGCCGGATCGACGTGGACGGATGCAGTGAGCACGTCGTCGCGCTCCCAGAAGATCGCCTGTGCTCCGTTTCCGTGGTGCGCGTCCACGTCGAGGAGAGCGACCCGCGACGCGCCGCGAGCACCGAGGTGCTGCGCGGCGACCGCGGCGTTGTTCAGGTAGCAGGAGCCTCCGAACGCCGTTCGCGTCACGTGGTGGCCGGGCGGACGGCAGCAGGCGTACGCCGCTCGCGCGCCGTCGAGGACGATGTCCGTCGCGGTCAGCGCCGTGTCGACGGCCGCGCGCGCCGCCTCCCAGGTCCCTTCGCCGATGATCGTCATCGTGTCGAAGCACCACGCGCCCGTTCGCGCGGAGAGCGCCGTGGGCACGCGCGGCCCGAGGCCCGAGAGCAGGCCCGGAGTGGGGAAGATGTAGCCGACGACGTCGGGCTGACCGGGGTCGTCGCGGTACCCCGCCGCGCTCCATTCGCTCCACGCCGTGCGGAGGAACTCGACGAGACCCGCGTCGTGTACGGCAAGGAGCGACGTATCGTCGTGCGCTTCCGCCTTCACGACGGTCGCGCCGGCGCCCTCCAGGGCGAAGCGAATCCGGTCGGCACGGGCGGGAAGCTCGTCCGCGTCGATCGCGACGCCGAGCCACACTCCCGTCCCGGGCGCGTGACGCCTGTGAGCGTCGCTCCAGACGACCGGGATCGAGAGCCCCACGGCTAGGCCTCTAGCCCGCGAAGCGGTACTCGGCTGCGACCTCGGCCGTGAGGTACGCGGCCGACGGGCTGCCGGCAGGCGTGAAGAGCCCGATGATCGTGAGCTCGCGGTCGTCGCTCGGGTTCTCGACGATGTGCACCTCGCGCGGGCGAAGCCGGAATGCCGAGCCCGGTCCCAGGTCCTCGACCGCTCCTTCGACGTGCAGGCGTGCCGGTCCCTCGGGGATCCACACGATCTCGTCGTAGAGGTGGTAGTGCCACGGCGCCGTCCCGGGCGGGACGTAGCCGGCGAAGAGCGTGGCCCGCGTGGAGCCGTTCGAGGCGTCGAACAGGATCTGGAACGAGCGGGCGCCGGTCGCCTGCTCCGCTTCGGCATCGTCGAGCGATGTCGTCAGCGCGCGCGGGCCCATCGGCGCGTGCCGGTCGACCTCCGCGCCGACGGACAGCACGACGAGATCGAGCGCCTCGTCTGCCCCGATTCTCGCCTCCTCACCCGCGAGGACGAGCGCCGCGTCGCGCGTCGCGAGCGAGCCGAGCTCGCCGCCGAGAGAGATCGAGCCCTTCCCGGCCGTGACGTAGACGAGCGTGTCCGATTCCGGGTCTCCGATGCCCGCCGAGGCTCCCGGCGCGATCCCTCGACGGTCGAGAGCGAGCGCCGAGCCCTCGATCGGCGCGACGACCTGGTCGGCGCGCGGCATCAGTCCTCGACGTAGTACATCGAGACCTCGTCCACGTAGCACCACCGCCACGCCTCGAACGGCTCCGCCGAGCGGATCAGCGGATGGCCGCTCTCCTCGAAGTGCGCCGTCGCATGCCGGTTCGGCGAGTTGTCGCAGCAGCCCACCTTGCCGCACTGCAGGCACATGCGCAGATGCATCCAGCCCGCCCCGATCTTCACGCACTCCTCGCACTGCAGCGGTGACTCGGGAAGCCGGGTGACGGCGATCGAATCGAGGTGCGTGCACTGCGGCGTGCTCATGCGCTCACGAGCGCGACTCTACTCGTCGCGCCGCCGTACCCTGTGCGTCCGATGAGAGCGCTTCCAGCCGCGTTCGGCGAGTACCGCTGGGCGCTGTCGACCGAGGCGATCGCCGCCGAGGTCGGGCTCGACCCCACGACGACCAAGCGCTTCGACGGCAACGTTCCGGCGCCACCGTCGCCAACGGCCAGCCCGCAGCCATCGCGGCTGCCCTGGCGAAGGTGAACGAGTACGCGCACGGCGGCTTCCCGGCCCTCGTCGACTCGATCGCGGGGTACGCGGGCGTCGAGCCGGAGAACGTGGTCCTCGGTGCCGGCGCCGACGACCTGATCCTGCTGTGTGCGCGCACGTTCGCAGGCAAAGGCGACGTCGTCGCGATCGACCTCGCGCCGACGTATCCGCTGCTCCGGATCGCGGCGCAGCTCGCAGGGGCCGACGTGGGCGACGACGACCCGACGGTCACCTTCACGTGCCGACCGAACAACCCGACTGGGGCGCTCGGCCCGTTGTCGTCCGCGCGCCCGCTCGTCGTGGACGATGCGTACTTCGAGTACGCCGGCGAGACCGCGGCCGGCCTCATCGACGACCGTGTCGTCGTCCTGCGGCGCGATCGCTGCGCAGTCGTGCTCGGCGAGATCGGGCTCGAGCCAGTGCCTTCATGGGCGAACTTCCTCTTCGTACCGCTGGGGGACCCCGATGGAGCCGGCGCGGCGCTTCTCCGTGAAGGGCTGGTCGTCCGGGTCTTCCCGGACGGCATTCGCTTCTCCGTGCGTGACCGCGAGGACGACGATCGGCTACTCGACGTGCTGGCCGGCTCGCCTAGTCGCTCGC
>DASUCI010000295.1:0-2129 GCA_035762825.1 Gaiellaceae bacterium
CTTCAGCGCAGGGCTGCCGTGGGAAGCGACGGCCGCCGCGGTACTCCTCGCGCTCGGGTTCCTCGGGCTCGGGCACATGCTGCTCGAGGTTCTCGTCGGCAAGGCACGAAAGCGGGTGGACGACTCACCGGCCGGCCTCCGGGGCGTGGTTGCGCTCACTGCGGTCGCGACGCTCGTTCTGCTCGCGCTCACCGCCATTGCCCCGTGGCTGCCAGGATCGGAGATCGTCGACGCCCTCGTCGGAGAGACGACATGAGCCCCTATCGCGACGGAGCGCAAGCCTTGCTGGAAGGCGATCGGACGTTCGCCGGCCTGTATGCGGTCGCGGCGATGGGGCCGGTCCGGGCGGTGTTCGCAGGGAACGACGGGACGATCGACGTCGAGACGGTCGGGGTGGCGGACGGCGCGGTGCCGTCGATCGTCGATCTCGTTCCGGCCGCGGCCTGGGACGAGCGCGAGGCTCATGATCTGTACGGGATCCGGTTCGACGGCCACGAGCCGTTGCGGCCGCTCGTGCATCACGATCTCGACCTCGCGAGCTGGACGGTGGCTGTCCACGGCCCGGATGCCTACCAGGTCGCCGTCGGCCCGATCCACGCAGGAGTGATCGAGTCGGGGCACTTCCGCTTCCATCTGGTCGGCGAAAAGATCCTCCACCTCGATGCCCGCCTCTTTTACAAGCACCGGGGCCTCGAGCGCGCGGCCGAGGGCGCGGAGCTCGACGACGGCATCCTCTACGTGGCGCGGGCCTGCGCGGCGTGCTCCGTCACGAACAGCGTCGCCTATGCGCAGGCCGTGGAACGGCTACTCGGGTACCGAGCCGGCCCGGAGCTCGCGCGAGCTCGCACCGTGCTCCTCGAGCTCGAGCGGGTCTGGAGCCACCTGAACGACGTCTCGGCAGTGTGCGCCGGCACCGGTCTCGCCGCAGGAGCGCAGCGCTTCGCCGGCCTCACCGAGCGCGCGCGCCGGTTGAACGAGGACCTCACAGGACACCGCTTCCTGTTCGGGAGCGTGTGCGTCCGGGGGAGCCGGCTCACCCTCGACGCAGTCGCGATCGGTGTGGCCCAGCGCGAGCTCGCCGAACTGCGGGCGCAAGCGTCCTCCGGCTGGCGCGAGCTCCTCTTCAACCGCTCGTTCCAGGATCGCCTGCCGGGAGTCGGCGTGGTTCGCTCGCGAGACGCCCGCCGCCTCGGCGCATCGGGGCCGGCGGCACGCGCATCGGGGCTCGAAGAGGACGCGAGGGCGGCGAGCCCCGACCTCGCGTACGACGCCTTCGTGCCTGCGATCCAGACTCGCGCTCTCGGCGACGTGCAGGGCCGACTGGAGCAGCGTCACCTCGAGCTCGAGCAGTCCTTCGAGCTCCTCGAGACGCTTCTCGACGGGCCGCTCGAGCCAATCGCGGCCGAGAACGGAGGCGTGAGCCGTCCGCTCGGCGCCGCGCGAGTCGAGAGCCCACGCGGGGCGACGCTGTGCGTCGTCGAAGGCAACGGCGACCGGGTCGCGCGCGTTCATCTCCGAACCGGCTCGTACGCGAACTGGCCCGTCGTGGCCCACGCCGCCGCCGGAAACATGCTCCCGGACTTCCCCCTCATCAACAAGAGCTTCGAGCTCTGTTACGCCTGCGCAGATCGCTGATGCTCACGCTGCTCCGAGACCTCCGCCGCCTGCGCCGAGCCATTGGGCTCGAGCGACCCGATCGCGGCCGCAGCCTCGCCGTCCGGCACGTCGACGCGGGCTCGTGCAACGGCTGCGAGCACGAGCTGATCCTTGCCTCGAGCCCGTACACCGACCTGCAACGATTCGGCATCGGCATCGTTGCCTCTCCCCGGCACGCCGACGTGCTGCTCGTCACCGGCCCTGTGACGACGAGGATGCGCGAGCCGCTCCTCGTCGCCTACGCCGCGATGCCAGAGCCGCGACTCGTGGCCGCGCTCGGCGATTGTGCCCTCGGCTGCAACGTTCTCGGCATGGACGACGAGATCGTCGGTCCGGTCGAGTCCCTGTTCCCGGTGGATGCGCGAATCCCCGGCTGCCCGCCGCCGCCCGACACGATCGCCGCGGCGCTCCTCGAGTTGCTCGACTCGCGTGCCTAGGCGCGCGCGGTCTCGAAGCGGAGCTTCTCGGTCCTC
>DASUCI010000296.1:0-5018 GCA_035762825.1 Gaiellaceae bacterium
CCGGGCGACCGTGCACGAGATGGCGCTCGCGGCGATGCGACTCGGGTACGAGTACCTCGCGATCTGCGACCACAGCCCGAACGTGCGCGTCGTTCCGGGGCTCGACGCGGATCAGCTCCTACACCAGGCCGAGGAGATCGCGGAGGTAAACGAGCTCGTCGCGCCGTTTCGCGTGCTCCGCGGCGTCGAGTGCGACATCCGGGCCGACGGCTCGCTCGACGTGGAGGACAGCGTCTTGGAGTCGCTCGAGTGGGTGCAGCTGAGCCTGCACGCCGGCCAACGCCGCAGCCGGCGCGAGCTCACGCGGATGGTCACCGAGGCGATGCGGCACCCCGCCGTCCGCGCGCTCAGCCATCCGAAGGGGCGGATCCTCAACCACCGACCCGAGAACGCCCTCCATCTCGACGAGGTCTTCGTCGTCGCGCTGGAGACGGGCGTCGCGCTCGAGGTGAACGGGCTCCCCGACCGGCTCGACCTCTCCGCGGCGCATGTGCGCGAAGCGCTCGCGGAGGGCGTCCAGCTCGTGCTCAACTCGGACGCGCACTCGGAACGCGGGCTCGACAACGTCGAGCTGGCCGTCGCGACCGCGCGCAAGGGCGGAGCGACGCGGGCTGCAGTCCTCAACTGTCGCTCTCTCGACGACCTGGTTTCGCCTCCCGGGCGGGAGGGGAGACAGGCTCCATGACGATTCGCATCGATCCCGTCCCGCCACCCGGCCCGAGCCCGGATCCGATCCCCGTGCCGCCGAACCCGATGCCCGATCCCGGCGACCCGGTGCCGCGTCCCGAGCCCGAGCCCCCGGATCCGGACGAGCCCGTCTAGCCCTCGGCAGCTTCGCGGCGCTTGCGCCAGTAGCGCTCGATGCCGCGGAAGTGGTGCCAGTAGGGGCCGGCGCGCTCGTACTCGTCGACGAGCTCAGGATCGACCTGCTCGACGTCGAAGCGCGCGGCGGCGATGAACGTCTGCTCGTCCATGCCGTCCTCGACGCGGCCCCCCCAGCTCGCGAGCGTCGTCCGTAGCGAGGCGAGGTGTTCCTGCACGTCGTCGACCGCGCCGAAGTGGATGAGCGCGAGGCGAGAGGGAGCACGACGCTCGATCTCGACGAGGGAGCTCTCCCACGCCTCGAGGTCGAACTCGGGCGGCGGACAGGGAGGCATGACGAAGGTCGCCCCTTCGAGCCGCACCCCGGCCGCGTCGCCTGCGTAGAGCGTGCCCTCCGAGTCGAGGTACGACACGTGATGCGAGGCATGCCCCGGTGTGGGGAAGCAGTCGAGGCCGAGCACGCGCTCGCCGACGATGTGGACGTTCTCCGACGGAATCGGCGCGAGCTCTCCCCAGAGCTCGTCGAAGGCGTCGCCGTAGAGCCTGCGGGCGCTCGCGTCCAGCTTGGACGGATCGACGAGATGCGGCGCGCCGACCTCCGAGACGTGAACCTGGAGCCAGGGGCTCTGGCGGACGAGGACACCAGCCGCGCCTGCGTGATCGAGGTGGATGTGCGAGAGCAGCAGGTGGCGCACATCGGTGAGATCGAGCCCGCGGTTCGCCAGTCCTGCCTTCAGATGCGGGATCGTCAACGTCGGGCCGCAGTCGAAGAGGGCCGGCCCGTCCTCCGTCTCGAGGAGGTAGCTGCCGACGATTCCCGGCGCCTGGTGATGAAGGTCGATCGGGTCGAGCATCAGCCGGCGAGCGCCGACTCGAGGTCCTCGATCAGATCTTCGGCCGACTCGATCCCGACGGAGAGCCGGATCAGCGTCGGCGGCACGGCGAACGGCGCAGCGGCTGTCGACGCGTGCGTCATGCGTGCAGGGTGCTCGATGAGGCTCTCGACGCCGCCCAGGCTCTCGGCGAGCTTCCAGATCTTCGTCCGCGCGACCAGCTCGACGGCCTCCTGCTCGTCGTCGAGCAAGAAGGACACCATCCCGCCGAAGTTCCGCATCTGCCGCGCCGCGATCGCGTGACCCGGGTGCGACGGCAGGCCGGGGTAGAGGACCCGCGCGACGCCTCGGTGGCGCTCGAGGAACACCGCTACCGCCTCCGCGTTCTGGCAGTGCCGATCCATCCGCACGGCGAGCGTCTTCACCCCGCGCAGAACCAGCCACGCGTCGAACGGGCCCGGCACCGCGCCGAGCGACTTCTGCAGGAAGGCGAGCTGCTCGCCCAGCGCCTCGTCGTTCGTCGCGACGAAGCCGCCGATCACGTCCGAGTGCCCCCCGAGGTACTTCGTGGTCGAGTGCAGGACGACGTCGGCACCGAGCGCGAGCGGCTGCTGGAGGTACGGGGTTGCGAAGGTGTTGTCGACGACGACCCGAGCGCCGGCCGCATGTGCCGCCTCTGCAGCTGGCGCGATGTCGACGATGTTGAGCGCAGGGTTCGTCGGCGTCTCGAGCCACACGAGCTTCGTCTGCTCCTCCAGATGCTCGGCGAGGCCGCTCGAGATCTCCTCGGCGGTCAGGAACGTGAAGCGGTAGCCCTTCGGCTCGTAGACCTGCGTGAACATGCGGTAGATGCCGCCGTACACGTCGTTGACCGCGACGACGTGGTCGCCCGGCGAGAGCAGGTGCATGAGCGTCGTCGCCGCGCCGAGCCCGGACGAGAACGCGCGGCCGTGCGCTGCCCCTTCGAGCGAGGCGATGCATTCCTGAAGCGCCGTTCGTGTCGGGTTGGCGACCCGCGCGTAGTCGTAGCCCTTGTGGACGCCGACCGCCTCCTGCACGTAGGTCGAGGTCTGGTAGATCGGCGTCGTGATCGCGCCGGACGCGGGGTCGGGCTCCTGGCCGTCGTGAATCGCGCGTGTCTCGAAGTGCATCCGGGGTGATGCTAGTCGGGGCGATCCGGGTTGTGACACTGTGTCACTTGGGCAACCGGGTCGTCTCCGCCCCGAGCCACGCGGCGAGGCTTTCGAGCGCCTCGTCCGCTCGGGATGTGTCACCCCAGGCGCCGAGCACTTCGAGCGTCTTCGTCTTCCGGTCGAAGCGTGGCTCGATCCGGCCGACGATCCGGTCGCCGACGAGGATCGGCAGGACGTAGTAGCCGTACTCGCGCTTCGCCTTCGGCACGTACATCTCGAGCCGGTAGAAGAAGTCGAACAGGGCTTCGGCGCGGTCGCGATCGTGGATGAGCCGATCGAAGGGGGAGAGGAACGTGACGCGCTCGGGGACGGACGCGTCGCTCGCGTCCGGGTGCGCTTCCCAGCCCGCCTTCGTGAGCCTCACGCCCAGTGCGCGGAAACGCTGCTCCGCGATCTGCTTCTCCGCCTGGCGAAGCGGGATGGTCTCGGCCTCGGGATACCAGCGCTCGCCGAGATCCCACACCCGCTGCCCGTTCTTGCGACCGGCGACGGCGACGAGCCCGCGTCCGTGCATGATTTCCAGTAGCAGGGCGACGCTCCGGTTCCCCCACCAGCCGTGCGAGCCCCACGTGCGTTCGGCGTCGCCCTCGATCTCACGCGACAGCATGGGGCCGTTCTGCTCGAGCTCGCGGAGCACGAAGCGCTTGAACGACCGGTTCGCCTTCAGGAACTCCTCGCCCCTGCGCTCCCACGCGTACTTGCCGGTCCGGCGCCGTCGCATCCGTGCCCGGACGAGCGGGTACGACTCGATCGGCCAGATGAACGCGTTGTACTCGAAGAGCCTCTTCTCTTCCCAGAGCAGGCGGTCGAGCTCGGCGGTGTCGTAGGGCCCGAGCCGGCTCCAGGGGACGAGCTGCTGCGGCGGCGCCACCGTCGAGATCGGGTCGATCTGCAGGTAGCCGAGCCGGCGCACGGTGTCGAGGAGCGACGTCGCGGAGCCGTCGAGGAGCTGCGCGCGGACCGCGATCCTGCGGGCCTCCTCCTGCGAAACGAGCCTCATCGCCTGAATTCCTATCCGTTCGAGGCGGGCTAGGGTGGCGCGATGCCCGACTGGGACGCAGAGGTCTCGATCGACGCGGCCGTCGTGGACGCGCTCCTGAGCGAGCAGTTCCCGCAGCTCGATGCGAGCTCGGCACGGCTGCTCGGCGAGGGCTGGGACAACGCGGTCTGGGTGGTGGAGGAGACGTGGGCGTTTCGGTTCCCGCGTCGACAGATCGCGATTCCCGGCGTCCGACGAGAGCTTGCGGTGCTGCCGAGGCTCGCCCCGCTCCTCTCGATTCCGGTCCCGGTCCCGATGTTCGTCGGGCAGCAGAGCGAGCGGTTCCCGTGGCCGTTCTTCGGCACGCGGCTGCTGCCCGGCAACGAGATCGCCGATGCGGGGCTCTCGGACGAGGCGAGGGTCGCAGTCGGCGTGGAGCTCGGCCGGTTTCTTCGCGAGCTGCATGCGCCGGAGCTCCGTGCTCGCGTCGATCCAGATGATTCGCTCCCCGTCGATCCGCTCGGCCGGGCCGACGTGGGCAAGCGCGTGGCGATGGCACGCAAGAACCTCGGCGAGCTGGAGTCGACGGGCGCGTGGCAGGGCAACCCCTTCGTCGAGCGCGTCCTCGAGCACGCGTCGCGTCTCGCTCCGCGCGAGCGAGTCTTCGTGCACGGCGACCTCCATCTCCGCCATGTCCTGGTCGAGAACGAGTCGCTCGCGGGTGTCATCGACTGGGGCGACTGCTGCACGGGCGATCCGTCCATCGACCTTCACGTCGCCTGGAGCCTGCTGCCACCCGAGGGACGCGAGGCGTTCTTCGCCGAATACGGAGCCGTCGACGAGGACGTCGACAGCCGAGCGCGTGTGCTGGCTCTCGGCTTGTGCTCGATGCTCGCCGTCTACGCGCACTCCGTCGGAAACGCGAACCTGCTGCGCGAGTCGGTCGACGGGCTCGAACGAACGCTCCTCGAATGAGCGCCGTGCGGCAGGCGGGCGCGGTCGTCCTCCTCCCGTTCATGGTCACGATCGTGGTGCCGGCGCTCATCGTCGCGTGGACGGGAGAGGCGCGTCTCTGGTGGGGCAGCGTCTTCGGACTCGCGCTGCTCGCGGTCGGGCTCGTGCTCGTCACCTGGACGATCCGTCTCTTCGCGACGGTCGGAGACGGCACCATCGCGCCGTGGGATCCGACGA
>DASUCI010000297.1:0-8830 GCA_035762825.1 Gaiellaceae bacterium
CTCCGACGCCCACGCGGCTGCGATCACGGGCGACACGGTGGGCGATCCCTACAAGGACACCGCCGGCCCCGCGATCAACCCGATGATCAAGATCGCGAACATCGTCGCGATCCTCATCATCCCGCTGCTCGTCTCGATCCATGGGTAACGGCCGAAGCCGCGCAGCAGGTCGCTAGTCGTCCGGCGTCGGGCAGTCGAGTGGGACGAGCTCCCAGTAGACTCGACTGCCCCGCCCCCCCGTCGCGGTCACCTCGAGGGACCCGGAGCAACGGTCGTAACGCAGCCTCGCGTAGCTCGACGTGAACGCCCCGGCGGGTGTTGCTCGGAGCTTTCTGACGACGGTTCGCTCACCCATCCGGACGACGAGGCGCACGGACTCCGAAGGAGCGAACTCAAGCCCGCGGAGTGTCAGGGGCGCCGGGTCGAGCACGCGCACACGCGGCTTTGCATCTCCCTGCGCCTGGGCAGCTCCGCCCGCGCACAGGAACCCGACGATGGCCGCTGCAAAGGTCGCACGCATGCCGGTTCCCAGTATGCCTTGCGGTGAGCATCTGGCGCAGATGGGGCTTGACCGCGCGCTCGAAAGTCAAGAGAATGCGCGCGGCCTCGGAGGGCGAGGCTGTCTACGGATGGAGCATCCGAGCACTACCACGAGAAGGGGAGGGAGCACGCCCTGCTCGGCGCAGAGGCTCTCGCTGTGTCTCGAGCCACCGCGTCGGAACGGTGCTCTCACGAGCCGTCATCCATCGAAAGGGGAGAGGTGATGTCAGTACGAGGTGCGCCGCGCAGCACGCGCGGCCTCTTTGCGACGCTCGTCGTCGCGGCCTGCGCGGTGGCCGTAGCCGCCACAGGCGCGACAGCAGCGGAGCCCACGAAGAGCTACATCGTCCTGATGGGCGCGTCGCCCGCGATCGCGTACGAAGGTGGCGTCGCAGGCATTCCCGCGACGAAGCCCGACAAGGGCAAGAAGATCGACCCCAACGCCGACAATGTCAGGAAGTATCGAGGGCACCTGCAGGCGCAGCACAACGAGACACTCGATGCCGTCGGTGGGAACCCCAACCAGAAGCTCAACGACTACTCGGTCGCGCTGAACGGCTACAGCGCGCTTCTCACCGAGGCGCAGGCCGTTGCGCTCGAGAACGTGAAGGGTGTCGCTGACGTCCAGGAAGACGTCATGAAGCAGCCCACGACCGACAGCAGCCCCGCGTTCCTCGGACTGACCGGCGCCGGAGGCGCTTACGCACGCGGCATCGACGGCAGCGGTGTCGTCGTCGGGATCATCGACACGGGCATCTGGCCGGAGCACCCGAGCTTCGCGGGCGCCGGCTTCCCGTCACCGCCGACGACGGGGCCGTTGCCCTGCGAGTTCGGCAACATTGCCGGGAACCCGGCTGACGCTCCGTTCACATGCAACAACAAGCTGATCGGCGCGTACGAGATGCTCGACACGTACCGTGCCCTGATCGGAGCCGACCCGGACGAGTACGAGTCGGCCCGCGACGACAACGGCCACGGCACGCACACGGCGTCCACAACGGCCGGCAACGCGAACGTCGCGGCGACCGTCGTCGGAACGGACCGCGGGCGGATCTCGGGCATCGCGCCCCGCGCGCACGTGATCGCCTACAAGGGGCTCGGAAACCTCGGAGGATTCACGTCCGACCTCGCCGACGCGATCGATCAGGCTGTCACGGACGGCGTCGACGTCATCAACTACTCGATCGGTGGCGGGTGCGCTGTCGGCAATTGTCCCGTGCAGGCGGACGAGCTCGCGTTCCTGTTCGCCGCCCAGGCCGGTGTGTTCGTCGCGGTCTCGGCGGGCAACTCGGGCCCAGGCCCGGGGACGATCGGCAGCCCGTCCTTCGCCCCGTGGGTGACGACGGTCGGCGCGAACACTCAGCGCCGCTTCTTCCAGGCCACGGTGCGGCTGGGCAACAACGCGACGTACACGGGTGCGTCGATCACGCAGGGTGTCGGCTCGCGGCGCATCGTCGACGCGGCCAACCACGCCAACGCGCTCTGCAGCCCGGCCGTGGCGTTCAACCCGGCGCTTCCGGCGGGCGCGATCGTGCTCTGCCAGCGTGGCGTCGTGGCGCGCGTCGCGAAGAGCCGCGCAGTGAAGAACGCGGGTGGCGGCGGCATGGTGATGTTCGAGAACAACGACGTCGGCGTCCTGGCCACGGACACGCATCACGTCCCGTCGGTCCACGTCGACAACACGCCCGGCCTGGCGATCAAGGCCTACATCGCCGCACAGGGTGCCGCAGCCACGGCGAGCATCACCGCCGAGCAGGTGTCGAACTGGCCGTTCGCTCCGTCGATGACGGAGTTCAGCTCCCGTGGGCCGAACAACCACTCGGGTGACTTCCTGAAGCCCGACGTGACCGCACCGGGGACCCAGATCCTCGCCGGCACGTCGCCGACGCCGGATCCGGTGACGGTTCCGCCGGCACCGGGCGTGGGTGAAGTGACGGGCCAGCTGTTTATGGCGATTCAGGGCACGTCGATGTCGAGCCCGCATGTCGCCGGCCTCTTCGCCCTCCTGAAGGAAGCAAACCCGGACTGGAGTGCATCTGCGGCCAAGTCGGCGCTGATGACGACGGCCAACCAGTCTGTCCTCAACAACGACCGCGTGAACCAGGCGACGCCGTTCGCCCAGGGTGCCGGCCAACCGAACGTCGGCCGGCCGAACGACAAGGGCTCGGCGTTCCAGCCGGGCATCGTCTACGAAGCCGGGACGAACGCGTACCTCGCGGCGATGTGCGACACGTTCCCGGCGCTCTTCACCAACCCGACCGCCACGTGTGCAGCGCTGCAGGGCCTCGGGTTCTCGACGAAGGCGTACAACCTCAACCTGCCTTCGATCGGGGTCGGCGCTCTTCCGGGCCAGGTGACGGTCAAGCGCACGGTCACGAGCGTCGCCAAGGACAACGGCAATCGCACGTACACCGCCTCGGTCGTGGAGCCGGCGGGCTATGACATCAGCGTCTCTCCGTCGAGCTTCACGCTCAAGAGCGGTGAGACGAGGTCGTACAACGTGACGATCACCAACGTCTCGGCACCTCTCGGTGAGTTCCGCTTCGGCTCGCTCACCTGGAACGAGGACGAATACAAGGCGTACACGCCGATCGCGGTGCGTGCGTCCGCGTTCTCGGCCCCGGCCGAGGTTGTGGGAACGGGCGGTCCGTTGAGCTACCAGGTGAACTTCGGTTACAGCGGGGCGTTCGCGGCGAACGCGCACGGGCTGGTACCGCCGATGACGTCGCTTCACACCGTGAGCGACGACCCGACCGACGCAGCCTGCTCGCTCACGACTCCGAACGCGGCTCTCGTGCCAGTGACGATCGCCGCAGACACGCCGGTCGCGAGGTTCGCTCTCACCGATGCGACCACCGACGGGGCCAATGACGACCTCGATCTCTGCGTCTTCCGCGGATCGCAGAACGTCGGTACGAGCGGTGGCTCGACCTCGGAGGAGCAGGTGACCATCGTGAGCCCGGTCGCGGGCAACTACACGGTCGTCATCGCTCCGTTCGCGACCGACGGGCCGAGCGCGACGACGACGCTGTTCCGCTGGACGCCGACGACGGCGGTCGGGAACATGGTCGTCAGCGGTCCGTCGTCCGCGACGAGCGGCACGACGGGAACGATCAACTTGACGTTCCCGGATCCGCCGGGGCTCCCCCCTGCAACGAAGTACCTGGGCGCCGTCTCGTACACCGGCGTACCGGGTGGGTCGCCCCCGACGATCGTCACGGTGAACAAGCCGTAGCGGTCATCGCGTAGCTCGACACGGAGGGCCGGGGAAACCCGGCCCTCCGTCTTCTCCGCAGGAGTAGGCTTCGCCGCCGTGCCCGGACGCCGGCGCAGGCGTGAGGTCGAGATGGAGCGGGTGCTCGGCACGCCCGCGCTCTTCGCCACCGCCTACGGCAACGTCGGCTCCTCGATCTACTACGCGCTCGGCCTGACGGCCGTCTACGCGCTCGGGCTGACGCCGCTCGTGTTCGTCGTCGCGGGCATCGTGTTCGCCGCGACCGCCGCCACGTACGCGGAAGGCACGGCACGCTTTCCCGAGGCCGGCGGCTCCGCGAGCTTCTCGCGCCACGCGTTCGACGAGGTCGTGAGCTTCGTCGCGGGCTGGGCACAGATGCTCGTCTACGTCGTCACCGTCGCCGTCTCGGCGTTCTTCGTCCCGCACTACCTCTCGGTCTTCTGGGAGCCGCTCCGCGAGAACCCGTGGGACGTCGTCGGCGGCGTGATCGTCATAGTGCTGCTCGTCGCGCTCAACGTCGTCGGCGTGCAGGAGGCGGCGAAGCTCTCGATCTCGCTCGCGGTCGTCGACTTCGCGACGCAGATCCTGCTCGTCATCGTCGGCTTTGCTCTCGTCTTCAGCCCCGACGTGCTGGTCGAGAACGTCCATTGGGGCGTCGCTCCGACGTGGTCGAACCTCGCGATCTCGATCCCGGTGGCGATGCTGGCGTACACGGGGGTGGAGACGGTCTCGAACCTCGCGGAAGAGGCGCGCGATCCGGCGCGCACGGTGCCCAATGCGTACAAGCTCGTGGCGGGAGCGGTGTTCGCGATCTACTTCACGCTGCCGCTCGTCGCGCTCTCCGCGCTGCCGGTCGAGCGCATCGACGGCGAGCTCACGACGCTGCTCGCGCTGCCACCCGAGGAGGGCGGCTACGCGAACGACCCGATCCTCGGCGTCGTCGAGAACATCGGGCTCGAAGGGCTCCTCCTGGACGCTGCCGAGATCTACGTAGGCGTCCTGGCCGCCACGATCCTCTTCATCGCGACGAACGCCGGAGTCATCGGGGCGTCGCGGATCACCTACTCGATGGCGACGTATCGGCAGCTGCCCGAAGCCCTCAGGCGCCTGCATCCACGCTTCAAGACGCCCTGGCTCTCGCTCGTGCTGTTCGCGGGCGTCGCGCCGATCCTCGTGATCCTCCCGGGCGACGTGAACTTCGTCGGGACGCTGTACTCGCTCGGGGCGACCCTCTCGTTCACGGTCGCGCACGCGTCGATCGTCCGGCTGCGCATGGCGGACCGCGGCGAGGTCGACCTCCCGTACCGCGCCCGGCCGAACCTGGGCCTCGGCGGCGTCTCGTGGCCGCTCTTCGCGTTGCTCGGAGGCATCGCGACGGGCGTCTCCTTCCTGGTCCTCGTCGTCCAAAACCCCCTCACGCGCTGGGTCGGTCTCGGCTGGATGCTCGCCGGGCTCGCCGGATACGTGGTCTACCGACGACGTTTCTTGCACGTACCGCTCCGTGAGATCGAAAAGGCGCCGCCCGCGCTCGGGCCCGCCCTCGCGCTCGAGTACCGCAACCTGCTCGTGCCCGTGATCCCCGGGCCGTCCTCGGACTCCGCGATGGACGTCGCGTGCCAGCTCGCCGCCGAGCGGCGCGCGCGGATCGTCGCCCTGAGCGTCCTCGAGGTCCCACTCGATCGGGCGTTGACCGACCGCTTTTCCGAGCTGGAGGCGACGGCCAACGGTGAGCTCGACGAGGCAGCGGCGATCGGCGACTCGTACGGCGTCCGTGTCGTCACTCGCCTCGAGCGCGCGCACGCCGCCGGCCCGGCGATCGTGGCCGAGGCCGAGGCGAGGAACGCCGAGATCATCGTCCTCGGCGCGCCGCGCAGGCACCTCACAGCCGGGCAGTCGGCGGTCTTCGGGAAGACCGTCGACTACGTCCTGAAGAACGCGAGGTGCCGCGTGCTCGTGAACGCCGCGGAGCCGGCATGACGAGGTACTCGGTGGCAGTGATGGCGTTCGCGGCGATCTTCGTCGCGATCGGCGTCACGCTCCTCGTGAGAACGGCGACTGCGGGCGGCGGTGTGGTCGGGTACCTCCTCGGCGCGCTGTTCATCGTGCTCGGCGTCGCCCGCTTCACGCTCGAGCGGAAAAGGCGCGGCTAGTGGCGCGCAAGCTCCGCGGCTTCGAGCGTGTCCTCGACGCGCCGTCGCTGTTCGCGGTCGCGTACGGCGAGATCGCGTCCTCCCTGTACATCGCGCTCGGCATCGTCGCCGCAGTCGCGCTCGGGCTGACACCGCTCGTCCTGCTCGTCTCGGGCGCCGTGTTCGTCCTCGTCTCGCTCTCGTACGCGGAGGGCACGGCGGCGATTCCCGAGGCCGGAGGGGCTGCGACGTTCGTGCGGCGCGCTTTCAACGACCTTGCCGGGTTCGTGACGGGGTGGGTGCTGTTTCTCGACTTTCTGATCGTCATGGCGCTGTCCGCGCTCTTCCTCCCGCACTACCTGGCGGGCGCAGTCGGTCAGGCAGCGCTCCGCGAGTCGCCGTGGGACGCGGTTGTCGGCTGCGCCCTCATCGCGGCGATCGCGGGCGTGAGAGTCGTCCGGAGGACGCGCCTGCACGTCGGCGCGCTCGCGGCGGCGCTCCTCGACCTCGTCGTACAGGGCGTCCTGGTCGTTCTCGGTCTCGCCCTGGTGCTCTCGCCGGAGACCCTTACCGAGGGGCTCGGCTTCGCCCGCGGTCAGGACTGGAGCGACCTCGCATTCGCCCTGCCGCTGGCGATGCTCGCGTACACCGGGCTCGAGACCGTCGCGAACCTCGCGGAGGAGGCGACGGAGCCAGGGCGCACGCTGCCGAGGTCGCTCTTCTCGGCGATCGGACTCGTCGTGCTCGTCACCGTGCTGATCGGCGCGATCGGTCTCTCCGCGTACCCCGTGTCGAACGGCGAGACCGCGCTCGGCGAGGAGTGGCTCGAGGCGCCGCTCGTCGGCATCGCGGCGGCGTTCGACGGCTCCTTGCCGACGCTCGTCGTCGACGCGCTCGAGGTCGTCGTCGGGATCTCGGGCGTTCTCATCCTCGCCGGCGCCGCGACGACGTCGTTCTCGGGAATCACGCGCCTCACGTACTCGCTCGCGGAGCACGGTTCGTTGCCGCGCGAGTTCGCGCGCCTCGAGCGGCGCGCGGTCGTCTCGAGCGAGGCGATCGCGATCGCCGCGGCGCTCGCGGTGGGGCTCGTCGTCCTGACCGAGGTCGCGGCCGATGGAGACCCGGCGTTCCTCGCCAGCCTCTACTCCTTCGGCGTCCTCATCGCGTTCACCGCGGCGCAGCTGGCCGTCATCCGCCTGCGCATGCGAGTGCCCGAGCTCGCGAGGCCGTTTCGCGCGCGGCCGAATCTCTCGGTCCAGGGCCACTCGCTCCCCCTGGCGGCGCTCGTCGGTGCCCCGCTCACGCTGGCGATCTGGGTGCTCGCGATGATCACCCACTCCGGAGCGCGCTACGCAGGACCGGTCTGGCTCGCACTGGGCCTCGTCGTGTTCGTCGCGGTTCGCCGCAGGAGCCGGACGGGCCTGCTCGAGCACGTCGCCCCGCTCGAGACGCTGCCGGCCGCCACCGCGTTCCAGCGGATCCTCGTCCCCATGAAGCTCGGCGACATCGGTGAGGAGATGGTCGCGACGGCGATTGCGCTCGCGAAGGAGCGTGGCGCCGCCATCGATGCGATCACCGTCGTCCGCGTCCCGCGCAAGTTCGGGCTGGAGGGCGAGCTGCCCGGGTCCGTCGCGGCTCGCGTCGACGCCTCGCTCGACGAGGCGCGCGCGCTCGGCGCCGATCATGGCGTCGAGGTCCACGGTGACGTCGTGCGGGCACGCTCCATCGGCCACGCAATCGTCGACGAGGCGGAGCGGAGAGGCTCCGACCTGATCGTTCTCGGCTCGTCGCCGCGCTGGCGGAGGCAATCGCGCTTCTTCTCGCCGACGGTCGACTTCGTGCTGCGCAACGCGCCCTGCGAGGTCCTGGTGGTCGCGTTCCCCGACGGTGTGTTCGAGTAGGGGCGAGATATATCTCGCCCGTACAATCGCTGCCGTGAACGCCGTCGTGATCGGGTGTGGCCGGGTCGGATCGGCGGTCGCCAAGGGGCTCGCCGCGGACGGGTGGGACGTCACGGTCGTCGACGAAGCGGAGGACGCGCTGTCGCGGCTTGGCCCGGCCTGGCGAGGCGAGTTCGTCGTCGGGCACGGAATGGACGTCACCGTCCTCGAACGCGCCGGCGTCCCCGACGCCGAGGCAGCGGTCGTTGCGACCGACGGCGACAACACGAACATCGTCATCGGCCAGGTGCTCCAGCAGCGCTACGGCGTCGCGACCGTCGTTGTTCGCCTCCTCGATCCCGCGCGCGCCAAGCTGTACGCGGATCGCGGGATGAGCATCGTCTGCCCGACGCAGACCGCGATCTCAGGGCTCCTCGAGACCGTCCGTGCGGCCAGGCCCGCGAGCGCCGCCTGATGTACGCGGTCGTCGCAGGTGGCGGGAAGGTCGGGTCGAACGTGACGCGCTCGCTGCTCCAGCTCGGTCACGAGGTGACGATGATCGAGCAGCGGCCGGATCGGTTCGCACGGCTCGAGCAGGAGTTCGGGCCGGTCGTGATCCGCGGGGATGCGACCGAGATCGCGGTTCTCGAGCGAGCCGGGATTGCGCGTCCCCCGGAGCTCGTGCTCGCCGTGACCGGAGACGACGAGGACAACCTCGTCATCTCGCAGATCGCGAAGGAGAGCTACGGCGTCCGCAAGGCGATCGCGCGCGTGAACGATCCACGCAACCAGCAACACTTCGACCTGCTCGGCATCACCCAGACCATCTGTGCGACGACGAGCATCCTCGGGCTCGTCGAGCACGAAGTTCCCGAGCACGGGCTCGTCAGTCTGCTCGAGCTCCAGAAGGAAGGCCTCGCGGTCGTCGAGGTGCAGGTGGAGGGAGGCTCTCCGGCCGCCGGGAAGAAGGCGGGCGGGCTGTCGCTTCCCGCCGGGTCGCGCCTCATCTCCGTGTGGCGCCAGGGCCGGACGGAGCTCGTGGAGCC